>NZ_CAFI01000344.1 GCF_000239775.1 Bradyrhizobium sp. ORS 375 | reverse complement strand
CGACAGCCGCATGCTGAGCGCCATCATCGAGGGCCGCAACGGCGCTCCCGTCCCCGTCGACAAGGTGGTCGACCGCGTGCCGGCGCGCCGACTCGGCAAGGGCGCCGAGGTCGCGGCGATCGTCGCTTTCCTCGCTTCCGATGATGCAAGCTACGTCTCCGGCGCCGCCTACACCGTCGACGGCGGCCGCACCGCCGCCTGACACTCTCTCCGTTCAACAGCCCCCTTCAACACGACAGGTTCTTCGCAATGCCCGTTCAACTCGATGCCGATGCCGCTGCCGTCTACAAGGCGTTCCAGGAGGCCGGGCGTCCGGCCTACGAGATGCTGACGCCGCAGGAGGCGCGGGACTACTATCTGGCCGCGCGCACCGTGAGCAATCCCGAGCCGCCAGAGCTTGCGGACGTGAAGGACCTCGCCATCCCTGCTCCGCACGGCGCAATCCCGGCACGCCTCTATCGGCCGAAGATGGTGCGGCAGACCAACGGTCTCGCACCGGGCCTGGTGTTCTTCCATGGCGGCGGCTGGGTGATCGGCAATCTGGACTCGCACGACGTGGCCTGTCGTGCGCTGGCGCAGGAAGGCGAACTGATCGTGATCTCGATCGACTACCGCCTGGCGCCGGAGCACAAGTTTCCCGCCGCGGTCGACGACTGCCTCGCGGCCACGCGATGGGTCGCCGACAATGCAGCCGCGCTCGGCATCGACGCCGCCAGGCTCAGCGTCGGCGGCGACTCGGCGGGCGGCAATCTCGCCGCGGTGGTCGCGTTGTCTGCGCGCGACGGCAAGGGCCCCAAGCTCTCGGGCCAGGTGCTGATCTATCCGGCCACCGACTTCACCATGAGCCATCCCTCGCACAGCGAGCCCGAGACCAGTGTGCTGCTGACGCATTCGGTGATCCGCTGGTTTCGCGACCACTATCTCAACAGCACAGCCGACATCCACGACTGGCGCGCCTCGCCCGCCAAGGCCGAAACTCTCGTTGGCCTGCCTCCGGCCTATGTGCTGACCGCCGGGGCCGACCCGCTGCGCGACGAGGGTGACGACTACGCCCGCCGCCTGCGCGAGGCCGGCGTGCCCGTGACCTACCGCACGCATCCAGGCCAATTCCACGGCTTCTTCACCATGGGCAAGCTGCTCGACCAGGCCAATGTCGCCGCGCGCGACATCGGGGCGTGGCTCAAGCAGCTCGATCGGCCGGCTGGCATCTGAGCGGTCACGCCGCGTGCGGTCGACGCGGCCCGCGTGCTCGCGGGCCGTGCTCTTATGCTGCTGAAGACGTCTCGTCCGGGATCGGCTTGCTCGCGCTCGAGCGGCAACTACATCCGGGCGCGCCGAGGCGCCCATGCACCAGACGAAGCGGAGCATCGCCGAAATGCCCGCTGTTTTTGCGCTGCAACCGATATAGTGTCCGGTCGCCCGTAAGGACGGCCCATGGCCAGCTGGCGGGCCCATCCTCTGACAGGAATGCGCCGCAATGTTCGAACGCCTGAGCCGCCAGCCCGACGATCCCCTGCTCGCCTTGATCGGCATCTTCAAAGCCGATCCGCGGGCCGACAAGGTCGATCTCGGCGTCGGCGTCTATCGCGACGAGGCAGGCCACTCGCCGATCTTTCGCGCGGTGAAGGCTGCCGAGCGCCGGATCTGGGAGAGCCAGGACAGCAAGGCCTATGTGGCCCCGGAAGGCGACCAGGGCTTCCTGGACCTGCTGTGGACGATGGTGAGCGGCAAGGCCTCTCCTGTTCATGCCGCTGGTGTCCAGACCCCCGGCGGCTCCGGCGCGCTGCGGCTCGCCGCCGATCTGATCCGCCAGGCCGGCACGGGCAAGATCTGGCTCGGCCTGCCGAGCTGGCCCAACCACGCCGGCATCTTCGCCGCCGCCGGGCTTGAGATCGAGACCTATCCCTATTTTGACGTCCCGTCGCAGACGCTGCTGCTCGACGGCATGCTGGAGGCGCTGCGGAAGGCCCAGCCAGGCGATGCCGTGCTGCTGCATGCGTCCTGCCACAACCCGACCGGCGCCCCGCTGGGGGCCGCGGACTGGGCGCGCATCACCGAGGTGATCGCCGCCCGCGGGCTGGTGCCGCTGATCGACTCCGCCTATCAGGGTTTTGGCGCCGGCTTCGACGGCGACGTCGCAGGCCTGCGCGCGCTGGTCTCGGCCATCCCCGAGGCGCTGGTCGCGGTCTCCTGCTCGAAATCTTTCGGCCTCTATCGCGAGCGCACCGGCGCGCTGTTCGCCGTCGCCGCCAGCGAGGCTGCGGCGGCCACGGCCCGCTCCAATCTGGTCGCCATTGCCCGCACCAGCTACTCGATGCCGCCCGATCATGGCGCGGCGATCGTAAGAACCATCCTGGGCACGCCGGAGCTCTATGACGACTGGCGGGCCGAGCTCGAGTCGATGCGCGAGCGCCTCGCCAGCTTGCGCCGCTCGTTCGCCGCGGCGCTCGGCGATCGCTGGTCGAACTCGCTGGCGATCGGCAAGCAGGAGGGCATGTTCTCGCTGCTGCCGCTCACGCCGGCGGAGGTGATGGCGCTGCGGGAGAAGCACGGCGTGTACATGCCGACCTCCGGCCGCATCAACGTCGCCGGCCTGAGGCTGTCGGACGTGACCCGCGTCGCCGGCCTGTTCGGGTCGATCTGAGCGGCGACAGGCGGAACCGATGGCGGTGACCGAGATCGCGCAGGAGCAGGAGCGGCACAAGCTCTACGAGGATGCGATGGCCTTGACCCTGGGCACGCTGTTCGTGTCCCTGGGCATGCTGATCTATGGCAAGACGGTGCTGCTGGTCGGCAGCACCGCGGGCCTCTCGCTGCTGTTCAGCTACATCAGCGGCTACGGATTCGGCGTTTGCTTCTTTCTGATCAACCTGCCGTTTTACGTGCTCGCGATCAGGCGCATGGGCTGGCCGTTCACGATCCGCACCTTCGTCGCGGTCGGTCTGGTCGCGGTGTTCTCGCGCCTGACGACGTCCTGGGTCGATATCGCGGCGATCGACCCGATCTACGCCACCGTGATCGGCGCCGGCCTGACCGGCACCGGCCTTCTCATGCTATTCCGCCACCGCACGGGCCTCGGCGGCATCAACATCCTCGCGCTCTATCTGCAGGAGCACTGGAAGATCCGCGCCGGCTATTTCCAGCTCGCGGTCGACGTACTGATCATGATGGCCGCGTTCTTCGTCATCCCGGTCAACCGGCTGGCGCTGTCGATCCTGGGGATCGTGATCGTCAACGTGATCATCGCCATCAACCACAAGCCCGGCCGCTATATGGCGCTGAGCTGAGGGACTGGATCGCCATCAGACTTCTGGCCAGGCAACCGCAAAAGTTGGCCTGCTCCCGATGCCGCACTGCCGCAACAAACCTTGCCAGACGAGCCATTCCATGGGAAGAAAGCTCTGGTATGCCAGCAACCGAGGCAACGACTTACCGCCTCCGTCCGCTCTTTGAGGGTGTCTGACGGGCTCTTCGGTGCGGCTGGATCGCCAACAAGAAACGCAACAACACAATCCGAATCAATCCTGGGGAGACCAAGGTATGGCACGCAATATCCTGATTCTCGGAGCCTCCTACGGCTCCCTGCTCGGCACCAAGCTGCTGATGGCCGGCCACAATGTCACGCTGGTCTGCCGCAAGAAGACGGCCGAGCTGATCAACCGGGAGGGCACGGAGGTCCGCATCAAGCTGCGCGACGAGCCCAACCATCGCTCGATCTTCTCGCGCGACCTGCCCGGCAAGCTCGATGCCGCTTCGCCCGACGCCGTCGACCTCAGCCGCTATGACCTCGTCGGCCTGGCGATGCAGGAGCCGCAATACACCAACCACACCATTCGCGTGCTGATGGTGAAGATCGCCGAGGCCAAGCTGCCGTGCCTGTCGATCATGAACATGCCGCCGCTGCCCTATCTCAAGCGCATTCCGGCGCTGGCCAACAGCGATCTCGAAGAGGCCTACACCAACGCCCAGGTCTGGGAGCGCTTCACGCCCGGTCTCGTCACGCTGTGCTCGCCCGATCCGCAGGCCTTCCGTCCGCCGGAGGAAGGCGCCAACGTCCTGCATGTCGGTCTGCCCACCAACTTTAAGGCGGCAACTTTCGAGGACGAGAAGCACAACGCGCTGCTGCGCGAACTGGAGCGCGACATCGATGCCGTCAGGCTCGACGGCCAAGACGTGCCGGTGAAGCTGAAGGTGTTCGACTCGTTGTTCGTGCCGCTGGCCAAGTGGTCGATGCTGCTGACCGGCAACTATCGCTGCATCACGCGCGGCGAGCCGCAGGCGATCCGCGACGCCGTGCACGGCAACCTCGCCCAGTCCAAGGCGATCTACGAGCATGTCGATGCGATCGCCCGCAAGCTCGGCGCCGACCCGAGCGACCAGGTGCCGTTCGAGAAATACGCCAAGGCGGCGGAGAGCCTGCTGAAGCCGTCCTCGGCGGCGCGTGCGGTCGCCGCCGGCGCGCCGTTCATCGAGCGCGTCGATCTGCTGGTGAAGCTGATCGCGCAGCAGATCGGCATGCCCAATCCCGAGATCGACCAGACCGTGCAGACCGTCGATTTCAAGCTCAACGAGAAGATCGTCGTGGGCGGCTCCAGCGCGCAGTGACGCTGGCGGGCGTCGGCTACGACATCGTCCGTAACGAGATGTGACTTTGCAGGAACGCGCGGCCATCGCATGGTTCGCGCGTTCTTTGATTCACATCGCTCTTTGAGCCAGATCGCTTGGAATTCCGATGCCGTCCTCCGGGCCTTTCGCGTTTCCACTGCGGGCCCTGAGCTGGCTCGGCAATCAGGGTACACGCGCCATCGTCCTCGTACTGGTGGCCGCGATCGCGGTGCCGCCGCTCGGCGAGCTGGCGCGTCCCTACGTCACCGAAGCCATCTTCCTATTGCTCTGCATCTCCTTCATGCGCGTCGACGTCGCGATGCTCAGGGCACATCTGCGCCGGCCGCTGCTGGTCGTCGCCGCGACTGCGTGGACCACGATTGCCGTGCCGCTCGCGGTCGGCACGATCGCGCGCGTCAGCGGCCTCGACGCGGGCGCGCCCGAGCTGCATCTCGCGCTGATGCTGCAGGCCACGGCCTCGCCGATGATGGCCTCACCGGCGCTGGCCGCGCTGATGGGCCTCGACGCAACCCTGGTGTTGATCACGCTGGTCACCTCGACCGCGCTGGTGCCGCTGACCGCGCCGGTGTTCGCCTATATCTTCCTCGGGCAGACGCTGGCGCTGTCCCCGGCCGCGCTCGGGCTCAAGCTCGCCGGCATCCTCGCCGCTGCGCTGGTCGTGGCCGTCGCGATCCGCTTCGCCTTCGGCATCGAGCGAATCCGTCAGCACCGCGCGCCGATCGACGGCGTCAACATCTGCATCCTGTTCGTGTTCGCATCCGCCATCATGGCCCACTTCCTCGCCGACCTCGTGACGAGTCCGTTCCGCATGTTGGGACTGGCGGTGCTCGCCTTCGCCGTATTCTTCCTGCTGCTGGGTATCACCATGCTGCTGTTCCGCCGCGCCGGCCGCGAGCGGGCGATGGCACTGGGCGTGATGGTCTCGCTGCGCAACATGGGGCTGATGCTTGCCGCCACCGAGGGCGCGATCCCGGGCACGACGTGGCTCTACTTCGCGATGAGTCAGTTTCCGATTCATCTGGCGCCGCAGCTACTGCGGCCATTCGCGGACCGGCTGCGTGCGAAGCCACTTCCATCTGGCGGGACCGACCATGGCGTGATCAGTCCTGCCCGGGAATGAGGCAGCGCAGCATCAGAGCGCGCCGGCCACGACGTTCGTAGCACGGCTGCTATCAAGTCCGACATGCTTGTTGCCGGTGCGCACCGCCAACGCTACGCTCCGCGCCATTGGTGCAGGAGGATGTTGTGACCCCATCAGACGATCAGACCATTTCCGAGGACCGCCGCGAGGCGCTGCGCTACGCGCTCGCGATCGGCTCCGGCGCGGCGCTCGCGTCCGCCATGACGACGACGCCCGCGTCGGCGCAGGCGGCCGCCGACAACACGCTGGACCGCGTCCGCGCCAACAAGGTGCTGCGCATCGCCGTGCTGCCGGGCGAGCTGCCTTACTTCAACAAGGACCTCGCCTCCGGCACTTGGTCGGGCTTCTCGATCGAGATGGCCAACGACATCGCCAAGCTGCTCGACGTCAAGCTCGAATATGTCGAATCCACCTACGGCAATTCGGTGCTCGACCTGCAGGCCGGCAAGATCGATCTGGGCTTCGCGCTCAACCCGACGCCGCAGCGCGCTTTGGTCATCGACTTCTGCGGCACGGTGTTCCCGCATCCGTTCGGCGCGATGCTGAAGAAGGGCATGGAGGCCAAGACCTGGGCCGACATCAACAAGCCCGAGGTCAAGATCGCCGTCGACGTCGGCTCGGCGAACGAGGCGGTGGCACGGCGCTTCGCGCCGAACGCGACCATCAAGTCGCTGAAGTCGCGCGACGAGGTGATGCTGGAGATGGCGTCCGGCCGCGTCGACGTCGTCGTCAACGCGCTGATCCTCGGGCTCACCGCGATCGCCAAGAACCCCAATCTCGGCACCTACAAGATCCTGCAGTCGCCGTCGGTCGCGATCCCCTCCAGCATGGGCGTGCGCCGCGAGGCCGACAAGCGCTGGCGCGACTTCCTCGCGGTGTGGATCGACTACAACCGCGGCATCGGCCAGATGCGCGAATGGTTCGTCAAGGGTCTCGGCCTCGCCGGCGTCAAGGCCGAGGACGTGCCGGTGGAAGTGAATATCTGAGGGAAGCTACGCTCTCTCGATCGTCATTGCGAGCGAAGCGAAGCAATCCAGAGCCACGCATGCCGCCCTGGATTGCTTCGTCGCTTCGCTCCTCGCAATGACGGCTGATAACGTACCCCCTCACGCCTTATCGTAGGTCATGCCGCGCTCGAAGCGCCGGCCGAGCAGCGTCGCCGGAAACAGGATCGCGAAATAGATGATCGCGATGATGGTGTAGACCTCGAGCGGCCGGTAGGTGTCGGCGTTGATCAGCGTCGCGTTGTAGACCAGATCCGGCACCGCGATGACAGACACCAGCGAGGTGTTCTTCAGCTGCGTGATCGACTGGTTGACGTAAGGCGCGAGCATCGGCTTCAGCGCCTGCGGCAGGATCACGAGCCGCATCATCCGCCACGGACGCAGCCCCAGCGCCCGCGCCGCATCCCACTGTCCGCGCGGCACGCTCTCGATGCTGCCGCGCACGATCTCGGCATAGAACGCGCCGCCATACAGCGACAGCACGGTGACCGCCGCGACATGCGCGGGGATATTGACGCCGATCACCACGGGGAATGCGTAGTAGAACCAGATGATCTGCACCAAGAGCGGCGTGCAGCGGAACAGTTCGATATAGGCGATCAGCAGCCAGTCGATGACCAGGGGCCGCCGCAGCCTGACGATGCCGACCAGGAGCCCGATGAGCGAGCCGAGCAGGATGGTGCCCAGCGTGTAGGCCATGGTCCAGCCCAGCCCCACCCAGAACAGGTGGCTGTACTTGCCGAGAATGGCAAAATCCCAGGTGTAGTTCATCGGAGCTCCGGCGCGAGGCGGTCGCGGCCCATCACAGGTACCGGCTCGGCGCGAACGCGGCGACGTCGAAGGACGGCGCCTCGCCCGCGATCATCGCGGCGATCGCCGCGCCCGTGGCCGGCCCCGTGGTGAAGCCGATGTGCTGGTTGCCGAATGCAAGCCACAGGCCGGAATGGCGCGGCGCCGGCCCGATCATCGGCAGCGCATCCGGCAGGCTTGGCCGCGACCCGCGCCAGGGCTGCGCCACCGCCTCGCCGAACTCGACGACGCCGCGCGCCAGCGGCACCACCTGCTTGAGCTGGGCGAAGTTCGACGCCGCGTCGCGGTCGGTCAGCTCGACGCCGGAGGTGACGCGCACGCCATTCTCCATCGGCGCCAGCACGAAGCTGCCCTCGGCATCATTGATCGGGCGCAGCAGCTTGCGGTTCGGGTTGGGCGTGAACTCCTGGTGATAGCCGCGCTCGAACGCCATCGGCACTTTATAACCGAGCGGCCGGAGGATGTCCGGCGACCACGGCCCGAGCGCGACCACGACATGCCGCGCGCGGATCTCGCCATCGCCGAGCACGACGCGCCAGCCGTCGCCGTCGCTCAGCAGCGCCCGGATCTCGGACTGCCTGAGCACGCCGCCCGCGCCCTCGAACATCCGCGCATAGGCTTTCGTCACATGGCCCGGCGAGTCGACCGATGCCGTCTGGCTGTGCAGCAGCCCCACTTTGTACACCGGCAGCATGTTCGGCTCGAGCGCCGAGATCGCCTGGCGGTCGAGCAGCTCGCTCTTGATGCCGTATTCGGCGAGGAAGGCCTGCTCCGCCTTCGCCGCTCCGACCGCATCGCTGCGCCACGCCTTGAGCCAGCCGGTCTCGCGGATACGCTGCGGCTCGCCGGCGCGAACGATCCAGTCGCGATGCAGCTTCAGCGACGCACCAATCAAGCCGTGCAGCGCGATCGCCCGCGGCCTGACGCGGGACTCCACGGCATTGGCGAGGAAGCGCAGCACCCACTCGATATTGCGCAACGTCCACGACCGATCCCAGCGCAGCGCCGCGCTCTTGTTGCCGAGATAGGACGGCAGCGCTGCAAACAACGACGGCTTGTTGAACGGAAGGATCGAGCCGGAAGAGAGAATGCCGGCATTGCCATAGGAGGTCTCCTCGCCCGGCGCCTTGCGGTCAACCAGCACCACCGAGAGCCCGCGCTCGCGGAGCGCATAGGCCGAGGAGACGCCGACGATCCCTGCCCCCAACACGATGACGTCGGCCGTCTGCTGTCCACTCTCCATCGTCCCTCAATCCATCTCAGATCTACATCAAGGTGAGGCCGCCATCGACCGGCAGCACGGCGCCGGTGACATGGCCGGCTGCTGCCGACAGCAGGAAGGTCACGGCGGCGGCGATGTCGTCGGGCTCGGCGAGGCGCTGTTGTGGATTGGCGGCCGCCGCCCTCTGCCACGCGACCGGATCGAGCGAGCCGAGCCGGCCCGCATCCTTGCGTGTATAGCCGGGCACGACGACGTTGGCCGTGCCGCCGGTCGCGGCCAGCTCGATCGCGAGACACTTCACCAGCGCCTCGAGCGCCGCCTTCGCGGCCGCCGAGGCGGGGAACGTTCCCCCCGGCACGAAGCGGTGCGCCACGAAGCTGGAGATCGCGA
>NZ_CAFI01000345.1 GCF_000239775.1 Bradyrhizobium sp. ORS 375 | reverse complement strand
ACAGCGCCGCGCCGATATTCGTCTCTCTCCATCAGCACTCTGGCCACGATCAACTTGCAGCACCGATCTCAACTACGCCTCGCGCGTAGCGCCGTCTCGAACCATGATGCTACGGCACAGGCCTCGCCCTTTGAGACGCCCGCCTGCGGCGGGCCCCTCAGGGTGAGGGGAGGGGCTGGCGGCTTGGCGGAAGATGATCAGAGCTTCCCGTCGGCCGCCATCTTCATGTAGGTCGGATCGAACCGCAGCTTCACGTTGGTCGTGGAGCCCAGCGCCTTCGACGGCGTGGAGATGCCGACCGCGTCCTTCGACTTGACGTTCTCGCCGAGCAGATTGTGGTCGAAGCAGAAGGTGCGGACGTGATCCATGATCTTCGGCAGCTCCGGCCCGGTCATGAAGGCGAGCGCGTCCTTGGGCTCGTAGTACATGAAGGTGGTCTTGAGCTGGGTCTCGAAGCCCGCGAGATCGGTGCCGGAGAGTTTTGCCATCGCCTCGCGCGCGGCCCTGCCCTTCTCGCTCTGGTCCTTCATCAGCGCGATGGTCTCGTACCAGATCCCGACAAGCGCCTTGCCGAGGTCGGGATTGTCCTTGAGGGTTTGAGTATTCACGACGAGAAGATCCTCGATCTCGCCGGGGATCTTGCTGGAGTCGAACACCAGCGTCGCGCCGGGCTCGGCCTTCACTTCCAGCAGTTGCGGATTCCAGGTGACGATCGCGGTCGTGTCCGGCGACTTGGCCGCGGCGACGATGTCGGCGTCGGACGTATTGACGGTCTTGATGTTCTTTTCCGAGAGCTTCGCCGTTTCGAGGCCGCGCGCCAGCAGATAATGCGACACGGAGAGTTCGACGAGGTTGACCTTCTGGCCCTTGATGTCGGCCATGGCCTTGCCCTTCTTGAGCACGACGCCGTCATTGCCGTTGGAATAGTCGCCCATGATGATGGCGGACGTATCGACGCCGCCGGCGGCGGGAATCGTCAGCGCGTCCATGTTGGTGACGGTCACGCCGTCGAACTTGCCGGCGGTGTACTGGTTGATCGATTCGACGTAGTCGTTGATCTGCGTGACCTTGATCGAGATGCCGTATCTGTCGGCCCACTTCTTGACGATCCCGGACTCGGCGGCATAGGGCCACGGCATCCAGCCGACATAGATCGTCCAGGCGATGTTGAATTCCTTCTTCTTCTCGGCGAAAGCAGGCGACAGCGATGCGGTCGCCAGCGTCGATGCCGCGAGCAGAGCGACAAACAGATTTCGTGCTTTTCCCATATCCAGTCCCTCAGAGGTTGTGTGACCTGCGGACTGGCAAAGACGAACCTCGAGCCTGCCAAGCGCGGCCACTGAGGTCTCCCGGGTTTTTATCCCGCCGTGCACCAGGGCTCTCCCCTGGCGGCTGCTCTCGGACCAGCATTCTCGATCGAGAACCGGAACCCTAGCTGCCAACTCTATGATCGAAATCAGCAAGCCGCGTGCCAGAGAAAAATGCTTGCGATTCAACGGAACCGATCGCAGCATATGCTCAAAAAGGCAGCATCACGAATTCATCTTGGGCGATGAGGATCGTTGGCGACGACGGCCATGCACCCGCTGCATGAGCCGGCATCGCGCGCGAACGACCTCATCAAGTCGGCACATCCGGTGCCGTGGTTGGGAGTCTCGATCATGATCAAGTTGTCCGGGATCGCAGTGGCAAGCCTGCTGACTGTGGGTCTGATGTCGGGAACGGCGCTTGCGCAAAGCGCGCCCGCCGCGGACGCACCAGCCGCAACTCCCTCGCCCGCACCGAACCCCTCTCCTGCGGAAGCAGCACCCGTCCCCGCCCCTGCGGCCACAAGCGACAAGCCGGCCGAGACCAAGCCTGCCGAAACGAAGACCGCCTCCGACGCGGCCGCGACCAAAAAGAAGAAACGGACGAAGACCACCCGGCAGGAGGTCGAAGACTCCCTGCGCAGCGGCAAGGTGCCCTCGCGGTATCGCAGCCGTGTGCCGAAGGAGTACCAGAAGTACATCCCGTTCGCTCGCTGAGCGCGGGCGCATTGATCGACGGCACCTCGATTGGCGGCGCCTAGATTGGCGGCGTCAGCTTGACGATGAATGCGACGATCAACATGAAAGCGAGACACAACGCGGTCTCGAGATCTGAATGCCCAGACCAGAAGCCGCGCAAGCTGGCAGCGGCTTTTTTCGGTGCTTCGAGTCGGAGATGAGGCACACGCATTTGCTCAACCTTTGGTAAAAGGCAGGACAAACCACTACTCTAAACGATAGTCTCCTCTGAGCTGCGCCTCAATGCGAAAAATCGGCGCATGTCAGCATCGCTGCCGAAATCTAGGCACCCGCGCGGCCCACCATCTTGATGTGAGTCAAAATGCGTCCATGGCGTCACGGCCGGCAGCGTGCGGCCGTCAGATCCCGAGATAGCGGTGCTGCAGCTCCGGCTCGCCCATCAACTGCTCCGAGGTTCCGTGCCACACGGTGCGGCCGCGCTCGATGATGTAGTGGCGGTCGCAGATGCGAGTGAGGTGCTCAACGTTCTTGTCGATCACCAGGATCGACTGCCCGCGCGATTTCAGCAGCGACAGGCAATTCCAGATCTCTTCGCGGATCAGCGGCGCGAGGCCTTCGGTCGCCTCGTCGAGGATGAGGAGCTTCGGATTGGTCATCAGCGCGCGGCCGATCGCCAGCATCTGCTGCTCGCCGCCGGAGAGCTGATTGCCCATGTTGCCGCCGCGTTCGGCCAACCGCGGAAACAGCGCGTGGATCTTGTCAAGCGTCCACGGATCGGACGCGCCGAGCCGGTTGGTCGAGGCCGCCACGAGATTTTCGGTGACGGTGAGGTTCGGGAAGATCTGCCGCCCCTCCGGCACCAAGCCGATGCCGAGCTGCGCGATCCTGTAGGACGGCAGCTTGCGCGTCTCCTGGCCGCTGAAGCGGATCAGGCCCGCGCGCGCCTGGGTCAGCCCCATGATCGAGCGGATGGTGGTGGTCTTGCCCATGCCGTTGCGGCCCATCAGCGAGACCATCTCACCGGGGCGGATTGCCAATGAAAGTCCAAACAGGACCTGGCTGAGGCCGTAGCAGGTCTCGATGCCATCGACCTCGAGCAGCATGCCGTTGTCTTTCCGATCAACCATGGCCGACCACCACGTGCTGATCGCCGAGATAGGCGCGCTTGACCTCCTCGTTCTGCCGGATCTCGTCCGGCTTGCCCGAGGCGATGATGCGGCCGTAAACCAGCACCGAGATGCGGTCGGCGAGCGCGAACACCGCTTCCATGTCGTGCTCGACCAGCACGATCGAGACCTCGTTGCGCAGCTCCGCGAGCAGCTTGACCATCCGCTGCGACTCGGTGACGCCGAGGCCGGCCATCGGCTCGTCGAGCAGCATGATTTGCGGCTTGGTCGCCAGCGCGACCGCGAGCTCCAGTTCGCGCTGCTCGCCATGGCTGAGCTTCGACACCAGCACGTCGGCGCGATGGCCGAGGCCGACACGCTCCAGCGCGGCGCGCGCGGCATCGCGCAGCGGCTTGTCCTTGCGCGCATTGGCGAAGAAGCGGAAAGAATGCCTGCCGTCGTGAGCTTGCGCCGCGAGCGCGACGTTGTCGGCGGCGGTGAAATCGGTCAGCAGCGAGGTGATCTGGAACGAGCGCGCCAGCCCGAGCGCGCTGCGCTTGTAGGCCGGGAAATGCGAGATGTCGCGGCCGCCGAGGAAGATGCGACCGGCATGCGGCGCGAGATGGCCGGTGAGCTGGCTGATCAAGGTGGTCTTGCCGGCGCCGTTCGGCCCGATAATGGCGTGGATCTCGCCCTTGGACACGTCGAGACAGACGTGGTCGGTGGCGATGATGCCGCCGAAGCGGCGGACGAGATTGTCGACGCGGAGCAGCGGTTCAGCCACGGTTCACCCTCCCGAGCATGCCCATGATGCCGCCGCGGCCGAACAGCACGATCAGCAGCAGCAGCGGCCCCATGATCAGCGCCCAATATTCGGTGAGCTGCGACAGAACCTCCTCCAGCACCAGGAACACCACGGAGCCGACCACCGGCCCCATCAGGGTGCCCATGCCGCCGAGGATCACCATCACCATGAGATCGCCGGAGCGGGTCCAGTACATCACGGCGGGGCTGACGAAATCGGTGTTGTTGGCGAGCAGCGCGCCCGACAGCCCGCACAGCATGCCGGCGATGACGAAGCAGGCGAGCTTGTAGCGCTTGGACGGGAAGCCGATCGCCTGCATGCGCTGCTCGTTGGAGCGCAGGCCCTGCAGCACCAGGCCGAAGCGCGAATTGACGATGCGCCAGACCAGCGCGACGACGGCGAGCAGGCAGGCCAAGCAGAGATAATAGAACTGTACGCGGTTGCCGAGATTGATCAGCCCGCCGAAATCGCTGCGCTTGTAGACGGTGAGGCCGTCGTCACCGCCGTAGCGCGCGAGGCCCGAGGCGACGTAATAGGCCATCTGCGCGAAGGCCAGCGTGATCATGATGAAATAGACGCCGCGGGTGCGTAAGGAGAGCGCGCCGATCACCAGCGCATAGAGCGCGGACACGGCTATCGCCACGGCGAACTGTGCCCAGCCCGAGCCGATGCCCTCCTGTGCCAGGATGCCGACAGCGTAGCCGCCGATGCCGAGATAGGCGGCATGGCCGAAGCTCATCATGCCGCCATAGCCCATCAGCAGATTGAGGCTCACGGCCGCAAGCGCGAGGATCACGATGCGGGTGAACAGCGTGAGGATGAAGATGTTGCCGGTCAGGTTCGAATAGACCGGCAGCAGCACGAGGCCGGCCACGACGAGCGCGGCCACGAGGCTTGAGACGTTCAGCTTTGATGTCATCTGCGGTTGGCCGGAAACAGACCTTCAGGCCGCGCCACCAGCACGATCGCCATCAGGAGATAGATCAGCATCGAGGACAGCGCTGGCGCCGCAGTGGACGCCGATGCCGAGTTCAGCACCTGGCGCAGCAGATTGGGCAGAAAGGCGCGCCCCATCGTGTCGATCAGGCCGATCATGATGGCAGCGATGAAGGCGCCGCGGATCGAGCCGATGCCGCCGATCACGATGACGACGAAGGCCAGGATCAGGATGTTCTCGCCCATGCCGATCTGCACGGTGAGGATCGGCGCCTGCATCAGCCCGGCGAGGCCGGCGAGCGCGGCGCCGAGGCCGAACACCAGCGTGTAGAGCAGCTTGATGTTGATGCCGAGCGCGCCGATCATCTCGCGGTTGGAAGCGCCGGCGCGGATCAGCATGCCGATCCGCGTGCGCATCACGCCGAGATAGAGCAGCAGCGCCACCAGCAACGCGACCACGATGATCGCAAGGCGATAGGCGGGATATTGGATGCCCGGCAGGATGGTGACCGGAAAGGCGAGCCAGGACGGCAGCGGCAGCGCGAGCCCCGCTGGGCCCCAGATCAGCCGGACGGCCTCGTTGAAGAACAGGATCAGGCCGAACGTCGCCAGCACATGGTCGAGATGGTCGCGCCCATAGAGATGGCGCAGTGCCATGAATTCGAGCACGACGCCGAGCAGAAGCGTGGCACCGAGCGCCATCACTGCACCGAGCACGAAGCTGCCGGTCCAGGCCACGAAGGTCGCCGCGAAATAGGCGCCCATCATGTAGAGCGAGCCGTGCGCAAGGTTGACGAGGTCCATGATGCCGAACACCAGCGTCAGGCCGGCGGCCAGCAGGAACAGCAGCAGTCCGAACTGCAGCCCGTTCAGGAATTGTTCGACGACGAGAAGCATGCCCCTCACTTCACGCTCAAAAAGACGGCGGCAGAACCGTTGTAGGCGCTGCCGCCATGTCCGTCCCGATCTTAGGCCGGAGATGTTTTAAGCTTCAAGCAAATTCCAGGCCGGACGAGGCCCGACCCGGACTTTTCTTTCCGGCTATTTCATCGGGCACTTGTCGTGGAAGCGGTCCTGGTCGTTCTCGACGATGGTCGCCACCGTCTTCAGCGAGAGCTGGCCGTCGGCGTCCTTGACCACGTCCTGGAGGTAGAAGCTCTGGATCGGAATGTGGTTGTTGCCGAACTTGAAGGCGCCGCGCAGCGACTTGAAGTTGGCCTTCTCCATCTCGGCCTTCATCGCGTCCTTCTTGGACGTGTCGCCCTTGACCGCGACCACAGCGCTGTTGATCAACTGCGCGGCGTCATAGGCCTGGGCGCCGTAATAGGTCGGGCGCAGGCCGGTGTACTTCTTGCGGTAATCTGCGACGAAGGTCTTGTTCTGCTCGTTCGGCAGGTCGTTGACCCATTCCTGGGCGCCGGGGACGCCGATCGCATTGTCCTTCTGCAGCGGCAGCGACAATTCGTCGACGGTGAAGGCCGTGTAGAGCGGCATCTTCTCCTTGAGGCCGGCCTGCGCGTATTGATTGAGGAACTGTACGCCGGCCGCGCCCGGATAGAACACGAAGATCGACTCGGCGCCGGAGGCGCGCGCCTTGGAGAGCTCGGCGGAGAAATCGAGCTGGCTCGGCCACACCGTATATTCCTCGCCGACGACCTGACCCTTGAAGGTGCTCTTGACGCCCGCCAGCATGTCCTTGCCGGCCGCATAATTCGGCCCGATCAGGAACACCGACTTGACGCCCTTCTGGTTCATGTAGAGGCCCATCGCCGCGGGTGTCTGGTCGTTCTGCCAGGAGGTCGAGAACACGTATGGCGAGCACAATTCGCCGGCGAGTTGCGACGGACCGGCATTGGCCGAGATCAGGAAGGTCTGGGAATCGACCGCTGTCTTCAGCGACGCCAACAGCACGTTCGACCAGATGTAGCCGACGATGAAATCGACCTTGTCGGACTGCACCAGCTTCTCGGTCTTCTGCTTGCCGACGTCGGGCTTCTGCTGGTCGTCCTCGTAGATCACCTCGACCGGCTTGCCGTCCATCTTGCGGCCAAGATGGTCGAGCGCGAGCTCGAACGAGTTGCGCATGTCGTTGCCGATCACGGCGGTCGGACCGCTGAAGGTCGACACGAAGCCGATCTTGATGGTGTCGCCGGCAAAGGCGGTGCTCGAGAACAAAAGCGCCGCGGCGCCTGCCAGCCAGAAGCTCGTTTTCATCGTCTTCCCTCCCCTCATTGCGTCGTTCTTATCGTTATCTCGCCACCGGCGCGCAGCACCGCCGGCCGGCGGCGGCGTTTCGCCGCAGCGCCGCGTCGCGCGGAGGATCGTCCGCACGGCTTCGATCCATGCACCATATTTCGCATAACTGGGGAATGGCAAGAACTATACTGCCGGTTAACCGCACCGTCCGCCGATCCCGGAAAGCGTTCGCGGCCAGGCCGTTGCCGGGCAAGTCGATCCGCCGGACGGACCGGACCGCCAATTCCCATCCCAGATCACCGCTCTTCATCTCCCTCAATGCAGTTCATCCGCACTTAACGGATGACCACGAAGCTGTTCGCGCATTTGAGGAGATTTTGATGTTCGTCACCGAGCAGGCCGCGCGTGAGAAGTGGTGCCCCTACGTGCGTATCGACAACAACAACCGGCTTTACAACAGCGTGACGGGCGGATTCCAGGGCAGCGACCGGCAGTACCACTGCATCGGCAACGACTGCATGGGCTGGCGACAGCTGCATCTGTCGCACCTGAAGGGCAGCGAGGATGGCGTGACCGCGCACGGCTATTGCGGCTATGCCGGCCGGCCCGAGAGGGACTGAGTCCCGGCCGCGCCACCGACCGCGACGGTACGCCGCGGCCGGACCACACGGCCAGGGATCACTTCACGCGTCACTTCAGCAAGGGGCAACCGCCATCCGCCATCGGGCGGAACGCCTGCTCAGCAGGGATCGTCGAGACGAGACGGTAGTAGTCGTAACGATATTTCGCCTCCTCCGGCTTCTTGACCTCGAACAGATACATCGGATGCACGACGCGGCCATCGGCGCGGATCGTGGTCTCGCCGAACAACTTGTCCTTGCCCTTCACGGTCTTCATCTGCGGCACGACGTCCTTGGCGTCATCGCTGCCGGTCGCCGCGACCGCGTTGAGATAGGCGAGCGTGGACGCATAGACGCCGGCCTGGTTGCCGCTCGGCATCTTGCCGTTCATGCCGGGGCGGGCGGCGAAGCGCTTGGCGAAGGCGCGGGTGTCGTCGTCCATGTCCCAGTAGAACGCTTCGAGCAGCTGCAGGCCCTGGGCCGCCTTCAGGCCCATGCCGTGAATGTCGTTGATGAACAGCAGGAAGGCCACCAGCGACTGGCCACCCTGCTGGATGCCGAACTCGGCGGCCTGCTTGACCGCGTTGATGGTGTCGCCGCCGGCATTGGCGAGCCCGATCACCTTGGCCTTCGAGCCCTGCGCCTGCAGCAGGAACGAGGCGAAGTCCGTCGTGCCGAGCGGATGCTTGGCCGAGCCGAGCACCTTGCCGCCGTGCTTCTCGATGTAGTTGGTGGCCTCCGCCTCGATGCCCTGGCCGAGCGCGTAGTTGACCGTGATGAAGTACCAGTCCTTGCCGCCGCGGCCCATCATGGCGGCCGCCGTGGTGTTGCCGGTCGCCCAGGCGTCATTGACCCATTGGATCGTATTCGGCGAGCAGGCCTTGCCGGTGAGATCGGAGCTCGCGGTCGACGAGGCGAGGAAGGTCATGCGACTGTTGCGCAGCAGCTCGTTGACTGTCAGGCCAACGGCGGAGTTCGGCACGTCGACGACGGCATCGACCTTCTCGACATCGAGCCATTTGCGCACGATCGCCGAACCGACATCGGCCTTGTTCTGGTGATCGGCATAGACGATCTCGACCTTGATGCCCTTGCCGCCGCCGTTGAAATCCTCCGCCGCCATGCGCGCGGCCTCGACCGAGCCCATGCCGTTGGTGTCCTGGAAGATGCCGGAGATGTCGTTGAGCACGCCGACGCGCACGACATTGTCGGAGATCTCGCCGGCGGACGCCGCTGTCGAGACGCCGAACGACGCAGCCAGCGCCAGCGCGCAGGCCTTGAGTTGCTTCATGATGTTCCTCCCCGTGTGTTGCTTGTTTTGATTGTTGTCGAAGCGTCAGCTCTGCCGATCGGGAATGCGCACCACCAGTCCCGCGAGCGCCGGCCTGACCTTGATCTGGCAGGACAGCCGGCTGTTCGGCAGCCGCTCGGCAGCGGTGCCGTCGAGCAGCGCGTCCTCGTCGTCGGAGACGGGATCGAGCTTCGCCGTCCAGGCCTCGTCGACGTAGACGTGACAGGTGGCGCAGACGGCATTGCCGCCGCATTCGGCGACGATGCCGTCGACGCCGTGGGTGAGCGCGGCCAGCATCAGGCTGTCGCCGTCGGCAGCCTCCACACTCTGGCTGCGGTTGTCCGAATGGATGAAGGTGATCGTGGTCATGGCTTGGCTCAGGCTCTTGGCTCAGGCTGGTGTGAAGGTGATCGGCAGGCTCTCGAGCCCGCGCAGCGTGTTGTTGTAGCGGCGCTTCGGCGTGCCGCTCATCGTAATGGTCCCGACCTTGCGCGCGAGCGCGGTCAGCACCGCCTCGCCCTCGAGCCGCGCCACGAGCTGGCCCACGCACATGTGGATGCCCGAGCCGAACCCGACATGGCCGGACACCTTGCGCGTGACGTCGTAGCTGTCCGGCTGCTCCCAGCGGCGGGGGTCGCGGTTGGCGGCACCTAAGAACATCAGCACCTTCTCGCCCTCGGGGATGACGACCCCGCCGAGCTCGACGTCAACAGTCGTGGTGCGGAAGAAGGTCTGCACCGGGCTCTCGAACCGCACCGCCTCCTCGAAGGCATTGCGCGCCAGCGACGGATCGGCGCGCAGCCGCGCCCATTGGTCGGGGAAGCGCGCGAGGCAATATACGGCCGCGCCGATGCCATAGACCGTGGTGTCGAGGCCGGCCGACAGCAGCGAACGCACCAGCAAGGGCGCCTCGGCCGACGTGATCTCGCCGCTGTCGCTGAAGGCATGGATACAGGCACCGAAGCCGCCGGGCGCCAGATTGTCGCGCTGACACTGCTCCGTGACATAGGCCTGGTGCGGCGCCGAGCGCTCGATCGCCTGCTGGCGCAGCTCGTTCGGCGGCCCGAACGCGTTGAACACCAGGCTGGCATAGGGAATCAGATGCTCGCGGCCCTCCGGCTGCAGCCCGAGCGCATCGGGAAACACCGACAGCGGATAGGCCTCGGCGAGGTCGGGGATGGCGTCGAACGATCCACGCGCCAGGAGTTCGTCTACCTTCGCATCTGCCGCGGCCATGAAACCATCGCGCAGCCGCTTCATCACCGCCGGCGACAGCACCTTGCTCAGCACCGCGCGGGTGCGCGTATGCGCCGGCGGATCGGCCTCCAGGATCAGGCTCGGCGGCCGCCACGGCTTCTCCTTGGCGAAGTCGCTCAAGCCCACGCCGCGGCTGGAGCAGAAGGTCAAGGGATCGTTGAACACGGCGTAGACCTCGGCATAGCGCGCGACGCCGTAGACGTTCCACTGGTCGAGATAGACGACCGGGCCCGCCTCGCGCATCTCCTGGTGCGCCGGATAGGGATCGTCGAAGAAGGCGTAGGAAAACGGATCGATGGCAAGGCGCGGGATGGCCGGCGCCACGGCGGCGGAAAGACCTGTTGGGTTCATGCTGACCTCCCGAAGTTTGGCCTTGTCATGCGGCTTTTCGTATCCGTATGAGTGGCGATGCAGGGACGCTGGGGATCATGAGCGAAACGAAGGGGACACCGCGCAAAGCTCAGCGCGAGCCTGAGGGGCCCGGCCTCACGCTCGACCTCGACCGCTATGTGCCGGCCTTCATCACCTTCATCGCCAACAAGCTGTCGAACAGCGCGACCGCGTTCTATCAGCGCAATTTCGGCGTCAACGTCACGGAATGGCGGATCATGTCGCTGCTGGCGATCGAGCCGGGCATTCCGGCCTCGCGGATCTGCAGCGTGATCGGCTTCGACAAGGGCCCGGTCAGCCGCACCTTGGCGCTGATGAAGAGCCGCGGCCTGATCGCGATCCGCAACGATCCGCAGGACGGCCGCAGCCACTCGATCTCGCTCACGGCGAAGGGCCGCGCGACCCATGACAAGGTCATCATCGCCGCGCTGGAGCGCGAGCAGAGGCTGCTCGCCTGCCTCGACAAGTCCGAGCAGGAAATGCTGATCACGCTGCTGCGCCGCATCCACGACAATCTCGACGCCGTCACCGGCGCGAGCTGATCTGCACGACCTCATGCGATCGCGCGACCGAGCCCTTCGGTCGGCGCATCCGTTGGCGCGCGCGCAAACGGCCGCGCCTGCTGCGAGCAGGCTGCGCATGGCGTTTCCATCCCCTGAGCGATGGCGCAGAAACAGTCCGCGCCCTCATTTCCGATGGCGATCGTTCCACGGATTAGTTGCTTTGGCAACGATAAAGTTGACGCGTGATTTAGCCGCGGCGCAAACGGCACGGGCCGCATGATCCGTCCAATTTTAATCAACCACGAAGCCGGGCAGCAATTTCGCCCTGATATGCAGGATCGAACGGTGCCCCGCAGCCGCGGCGCGCCTGCGGGAGCGAGACGGATGTTGGGGTTCATCTTCGGGTTCAACGCGCGCCTCGGCCGCCTGCAATACTTCCTGGCATCGCTGGCGCTCGGCGTCATCACGGTCATTCTGGCCGTCGCCGTCGCCTTCCTCGTTGCCACCACGGCCCCGCAGAAATCGGCGCTGGCCATCAGCGTGCCGATCATCGCGGTGATCGGCCTTGGCCTGCTGGCGAACCTGATGCTGCAGGCGATGCGCTTCCGCGATATCGGCTGGGACCCGGTGTGCGTGATTCCGGCCTGGTTCGCGGTCATGGCGCTGGACTACGTCATCGCCAGCCGGTTTCCGGAGTATGCGGCGACGGCGGCGCATTCCGGCACGTGGGTCGGCGCACTGATCAATCTCGGCCTGTGCATCGCACTGCTGTTCTTTCCGAGCAGCGCCGGGGACTCCCCGTCCTCAGGCGTGACCTTCAGCCCGACGCCGTCGCCCTCGCTCCGCAACAGCAGCCGGACGGGCTCCGCCACTGAAGCACGGCTTGCCCGCATCACTGGCGGTGACGCTGCGCGACGCGGGTGGTAGGCACTCGAGGCTCGATCGCCTATCTTTTAGGCACACACTGACGCCAGACGGGCGCGCCGCCTGTCGATGCCCCGCCCAAGCCTCTGACATCAAAGATTTATCCCCGCGGCCGCGGCGTCGGAGCCGTGTACACAATGGCATGTGCCTTGCTACATCAGCGGCACAGGCGGCGAAGCGGAGCACATCGACATGGCAACCCAGACAGTGGCCTCAGGACAGATCCGGGGTGCCGCGTGACCGAGACCGTCGCCGAGATCGTCGCGGCCCACCGCGCTGGCCATCAATCTCCCGAGGACACGGTCGCGCGCTGCTATCAGCGGATCCGCGCCCATGGCGACCCGGCCATCTTCATCAGCCTGCGCGGCCAGGCGGATGCGCTGGGCGAGGCCAAAAGTCTTAAGGAGAAGGACGCCGCAGCGCTGCCGCTCTACGGCGTGCCTGTCGCGATCAAGGACAACATCGACGTCGCCGGCCTGCCGACAACGGCCGCCTGCCCGGCCTTCGCCTACACGCCGGCGCGGGATTCGACCGCGGTGGCGCGGCTGCGCGCCGCCGGCGCCATCATCATCGGCAAGACCAATCTCGACCAGTTCGCGACCGGCCTCGTCGGCGTGCGCTCGCCCTATGGCATTCCGAAAAACCCGGTGCGTGGCGACCTGGTGCCGGGCGGCTCGAGCTCCGGCTCGGCGGTTGCGGTGTCGGCGGGTCTGGTTCCGCTCTCGCTTGGAACGGACACCGCGGGCTCCGGCCGCGTGCCGGCGATGCTCAACAACATCGTCGGGCTGAAGCCAAGCCTCGGCATGATCTCGACCACAGGCCTGGTGCCGGCCTGCCGGACGCTCGACTGCATCTCGGTGTTCTCGCTGACCGTCGACGACGCCGTTACGGCGCTGTCGGTGATGGCGGCGCCCGATCCGCTCGATCCGTTCTCGCGCGACCGGCCGCTCGCGACCCTCACGTCGTTCCCGAACGGCGTGAAGCTCGGCATTCCCCGCCCCGGGCAGCTGATCTTCTTCGGCGACAAGGCCGCGGAAGCGGCCTACAGCGCGGCCGCCGCGCGCTTCGTCAAGCTCGGCGCCGAGCTCGTCGAGTTTGACCTGGAGCCGTTCTACGAGACGGCGCGTCTGCTCTACGAAGGCCCCTGGGTCGCCGAGCGCTATCTCGTCATCCGCGATCTGCTCGCGTCGGATCCAGATGCGATCCATCCGGTGACGCGCGAGATCACCATCGGCGGTGCGCGCGGCAGCGCGGCCGACGCGTTTGCGGCGCTGTATCGCCTGCAGGCGCTGCGGAAGGTGGCCGAACGCACCTTCGCCGACATCGATGCGATGCTGCTGCCGACGGCACCCACCGCCTACACGACGGCAGACGTGCTCGCCGATCCGATCCTGCTCAACAGCCGGCTCGGCACCTACACCAATTTCGTCAACCTGCTCGACATGTGCGGACTGGCCGTGCCCGCCGCGATGCGCAGCGACGGCATTCCGTTCGGCATCACGCTGCTGGCGCCCGCCGGGCGCGACGCCGCGCTCGCGAGCCTCGGCCGCGTCTTCCATGCGGACACCGCGCTGCCGGTCGGAGCGAACTCGATTCCGCAACCGCCGCTCGCGCCGGTGCCGTCCTCGCGGCACGGCGACGAGATCGCCATCGTGGTCGTCGGCGCGCATCTTTCCGGCATGGCGCTGAATCACGAGCTGACCAGCCTTGGCGGCCGCTTGCTGGAGGCGACGTCGACCGCGCCGGACTACAAGCTCTATGCGCTGTCGACCACGCCGCCCAAGCCCGGCATGCTGCGGATCGACGCCGGCAAGGGTGTCGCGATGGCGGTCGAACTCTGGGCGCTGTCGGCGGCCAGCTTCGGGAAGTTCGTCAACCTGATTCCGCCGCCGCTGTCGATCGGCACGATCAGGCTGGCCGATGGCCGCAGCGCCAAAGGCTTCCTCGTCGAGCCCGCCGCACTCGATGGCGCGCGCGACATCTCGGAGTTCGGCGGCTGGCGCGCCTATATGGCGCGAAAGAACTGACAATCTTCGTCACTGCGAGCGCAGCGAAGCAATCCAGGACCGCGGTCGGGATTCTGGATTGCTTCGCTGCGCCCGCAATGACGGAAACCGGATGAGTTGGCGGCGTTCAACCCACCTACACCGACACCGCGTAGATCTCATACTCACCGCGCACCAGCTCGATATGAGCCTTCATCGCGCCCGCGGCACCCGCCTTGTCGCCGCGCATGATCGCGACGACGACGCGGTCGTGCTCGGCATGCGACTTGGCGAGGCGGCCCAGATTGCGAAATTGGGCACGGCGGAACGGCTGCACCCGCACCCGCGTCGCCAGGGTGATCTCGGCGATATAGGCGTTGTGCGCACCGGCATAGATCGCGTTGTGGAAGCGCTCGTTGACCTCGTGAAAGCGCTCCGGATTGCCGGCGTGGCTGAGATTGCGCAGCTCCTCGTGAATGGCCTCCAGCCGCTGCCGCTCGACCGGCGTCATGCGTTGCGCGGCAAGCCCCGCGCACAGGCCTTCGAGCTCGGCCATGGCCTCGAACATGCCGGTGAGCCGGTCGACCGAGGGACGCGCCACGACGGCGCCGCGATGCGCACGCGCCTCGATCAGGCCGGAGGCTGCGAGCTGGCGCAGCGCCTCCCGCACCGGCGTGCGCGACACGCTGAAGCGCCTGGCAATCTCGGTCTCGTCGAGCGGCGCACCCGGCGCCAGCGTGCCGCGGACGATGTCGTCGGCGAGTTGCAGGCGCAACTCCTCGGCGCGCGTGATCTTAGCGACGGCCGGCGGTGCACGATCGGTGCGTGGCACATCGGACTCGCGCGTGAGCCGCTGACGTGTTCGCGGTGGAAGATCGTCCAGGCTCATGCCTCAGCCGCCCTTTGCTTCGTCGATGACGCTGACATGGGCGGCGACGATTCTCCACCCCTCCGGAAACCGGATCCAGGTCTGCATCTGGCGGCCGACCTTGCCGGGCGCGCTGTCGCGATAGAACAACGTCGAGGCGACCGCGGTGTCGCGGCCGTAGGTGGTGATCACGGTGCGCGCGGTGCGGCGCATCAATCCGGCCGGCGAGCGCGCGGCGCGAAACGCGGAGATCTCGCCATAGCCGTAGAGGTTCTCGCCGATGCCGTAGCGCAGTGTGCGGGAGTCCGGCTTGAACAGCTCGTCGAGCACGGCGACGTCGTTGCTGATCAGCGCCTGTTCATAGCGCTGGAACTGCGCGGCGACCTCCGCGACGACGTCAGGCAGATCGACTTCCATTCTCCAGAACTCCTCTCGGGGCCGGCGCAGCGGCGACGCCTAGCTGTTGCAAGGCATGGGCCACACGCAATGCGACGTGTTCGCACCACGGCGCGGCGATGATCTGCACACCGATCGGCATCGGCTCCAACGGGATCGGCACCGCGACGACGGGAAGTCCGATGAAAGAGATCGGCTGGGTATGAATGCCGATATTGGCGCGCACCGGCAGCTCGACGCCATCGAGCACGAAGGTCGCCTGTCCGATCTTCGGCGCAATGCACGGCGTCGCCGGCGCGATCAGCACGTCGACCGACTTGAACAGCTCCAGCACCTGCGCGCGGTACCAGCGGCGGAATTTCTGCGCGCGGTCGACCATCGGCGCCGGAATCATCGCGCCGGCGATGAGGCGATCGCGCACGGCCGGATCGAAATCGCCCGGCCGCGTGCGCAGCCGATCGAGATGCAGCGAGGCGCCCTCGGTGGTGCTGATGACATAGGCCGCAGCGCGGGCACGCGCGGCTTCAGGCACCTCGATGACCTCGGTCACCTTCAGCGCCGCGGCCACACGGCTCACGGCTTCCGCAGCTTCAGGAAATAGGTTTTTCTGGAAGTGACCGCCGGCCAAGGCGATGCGCAGGCCCTCAAGCCCTTGCGACAGCAGACCCGAGACCGGCTGCGGCGCGCGCGCCGTGCACGCGGCATCATCCGGGTCAGGCCCCTGCATCACATCGTAGGCGAGCGCGAGATCCTCGACCGAACGCGCGAACGGACCGAGATGATCCAGGCTCATCACAAACGGAAACGAGCGCGCGCGCGACAGCCGGCCATAGGTCGGCTTGAGGCCGAAGATGCCGCAGAACGACGAGGGCACGCGGATCGAGCCATTGGTGTCCGAGCCGAGCGCGATCGGCACCAGCCCGCCGCCGACGGCGCTGCCCGAGCCGCCCGACGAGCCGCCGCTCATCCGCGTGGGATCATGCGGATTGCGCGAGGGACCGTCATGCACGTTCTCGCCGGTGAAGTCGTAGGCGTATTCGCCCATGTTGAGCGCGCCGACCAGGACGGCGCCGGCGGCTTCCATCCGCTCGATCAGCGCCGCGTCGCGCATTGCCGCCGGACGATCACGATTGATCCTGGAGCCGGCGCGGGTCGGCAGCCCCTGGACATCGAACAGATTCTTCACTGCGAACGGCACGCCGGCGAGCGGCCCCACCGGCTTGCCGGCCGCGATATCGGCATCCACGGCGCGCGCCTTCGCTCGCGCCCGCTGGGCGGTGGTGTCGGTAAAGGAGTTGAGCACGCCATCGCGGGCCGCGATGCGCGCCAGCGCGGCGTCGGTGGCTTCGACGGCGGTGAGCTTGCGGGTGGCGACCGCGGCGGCGATGGCGCTTGCGGTCATCTCGGAGGAATTAAGCGGTGAAGACACTGGCAGGCTCGGCTTCGTCGGCAAGAGAGAATTCGTCGACCAGCTTCGCCATCTTCAGCGAAACCTCGAGATTGGCACGGATGGCCGGGCGCCAGGCGTCCTCGATCGGCAGGCTCAATACGCGCCCGACGGCGTCAATATAGTCATCCCAGGACTCATCCGATGGCTCGGCCATGCAGCTCTCCCCTCATTGCGCCGGCAGCGGCGGGTGCGGAATCGCGGTCAGCAGCTCACGCGTATAGGCATCCTGCGGATCACCTAGCACACGTTCGGACGTGCCTTGCTCGACGATTCGGCCCGATCGCATCACGATCACACGATCGCACAACAGTCGCACCACGTTCAAATCATGCGAGACGAACAGATAGCTCATGCCTAACTGCTGCTTGAGATCCTGCAGCAGATTGAGGACGACGGCCTGCACGGAGACGTCGAGCGCCGCGGTCGGCTCGTCAAGGATGACGAGCTTCGGGTGCAATGCGATCGCACGCGCGATGCCGACGCGGGCCTTCTGGCCGCCCGACAATTGGTGCGGAAAACGGTCGAGCAGGTTCAGCGGCAGCCCGACCATCGTCGCGAGCTCCTCGCAGCGCGCGCGCAGGGCTTCGCGGCCCTTGGTTTCGCCGAGTTGCAGGATCGGATCGGCGATGGCGCGCGCCGCGGTAAAGCGCGGATTGAGGCTGTCGGTCGGATCCTGGAACACCATCTGGATGCGGCTGCGCTGCGGCAGCCGCGCAAAGGCCTGCGGCAGGATGTTGCCGATCTCCTCGCCATCGAAGCTGATGCGGCCGGAGGTCTGGTCGAGCAGCCGCATCACCATCATCGACGTGGTCGACTTGCCGCAGCCGGATTCGCCGACGAGGCCGACGCTCTCGCCGTGGCCGACGGTGAAGCTGATGCCGTCGACGGCACGAAACACCTCGGGCTCGATGGCCGGCTTGCGGCCGAACAGCTTCGACAGGGTCGCGGAGGCTCCCTGGCGGGGATACTCCTTGACCAGCTTGTCGACGAGAAGGAGCGGCTTGGCGCTGCTCGTGCTCCGCTCGCTCTCCCCGCCCCGCTCGTCACCCCCGGGCTTGACCCGGGGGTCCATCTTCTCGAGCGACTCTTGCGAAGAGGGATGGATCGCCGGGTCAAGCCCGGCGATGACGGGCTGTGGTTTTGGCGACGCCTCCTCCTCCGGCAGAAGATCGCGTAGCGAAACCCCGAGCCGCGGCGTCGCGCGCATCAGCTTGCGGGTGTAGGGATGCTGCGGGTTGGCGAAGATGTCGGCCGCCTTGGCGGTCTCGACCACCCGGCCCTTCTCCATGACGACGACGCGATCACAATAGGCGGCGGCGAGACCGAGATCATGCGTGATCAGGATCGTCGACATGCCCCGGCTCCTGGTCAGCTCCACCACCAGATCCATCACCGCCTTCTGCGTGGTGACGTCTAGGCCGGTCGTCGGCTCGTCGGCGATCAGAAGCTGCGGATTGCAGGCCAGCGCCAACGCGATGACCACGCGCTGGCACATGCCGCCAGACAATTCGAACGGATAGGCGTGATAGCGCTCGCGCGGACGGGCGATCTTGACCTGCTCGAGCGCGGCGATCGCCTTCTCCGCGCGATCGCTGGCCGCCACCTGGGCGTGCTGCTTCAGCACGTCCTCGATCTGCTGGCCCACCTTCCTGATCGGATTGAGCGCCGCGCGCGGATTCTGGAAGATCATCGAGATCTCGCGCCCGCGCAGGTCGCGCATCGCGCTTTCCTCGGCGGCCTTGACGTCGACGCCGGAGAACATCACCGAACCTTCGGCGATCCGCCCGGCGCGATCGAGGATGCGCATCACGGCATAGGACGTCACCGACTTGCCCGAGCCGGATTCGCCGACGATCGCCAGGGTCTCGCCCTTGGCGACGGAGATGTCGACATGCTGCACCGCCTTGACGATGCCGCGGCGGGTGGAGAATTCGACCGTGAGGTCGCGAACGTCGAGCAGCGGCTGGGCGGTCATGATGCTCTCCAGACTCTCGGACCGTCATGCGCGGACTTGATCCGCGCATCCATCCCAACCAATAATTTCGTCTTCAGTTGATGGATTGCCGGGTCAAGCCCGGCAATGACGGAGTTTTGGTGTGGCCCGCTCATCGCCTCACGTCCTGCGCTGCGGATCGACGATGTCGCGCAGGCCGTCGCCGAGCAGGTTGAAGCAGAACACGGCGATCATCAGCGCGAGGCCGGGAAACAGCGCGATCCACCATTCGCCCGACACCATGAAGGACGCGCCCTCGGCGACCATGATGCCCCACTCCGCCGTCGGCGGCCGCACGCCGAGGCCGATGAAGGACAGACCGGCGGCGTTGAGAATAGCGTAGCCCATGGTCAGCGACATCTGCACGATCATGATCGGCATGATGTTGGGCAGGATATGGCCGAGCAGGATGCGCAGCTCCCTGTTGCCCGACAACCGCGCCGCCTGCACGAAGCCGGCATTGCGGCGGACATTGGCTTCCGCGCGGGCGACGCGGGCATAGAGCGGAAAATTCACGATCGCGGTGGCGATGATGATGTTCTGCACGGTGTTGCCGAGCGCGGCGACGATGCCCATCGCCAGCACGAACAGCGGAAACGCCATGATGGTATCGGCGACGCGGCCGACGATGCGGTCGGTCCAGCCGCCGAAAAAGCCGGCGGCGACGCCGGCGAGGCCACCCATGAAGAACACCAGCGCGACCGAGGCGACCGCGATGAAGGTGTCGAGCCGGGTCGCGACCACGACGCGGCTGAAGATGTCGCGGCCGAGCTGATCGGTGCCGAACCAATGCGCCGCCGACGGCGGCTTCAGCGCGGCGGCCGTGTCGCTGGCCAGCGGATCATACGGCACGATCCATGGCCCGAAGATCGCGGCGAACAGGATGACCACCAGCAGCCCGAAGGCGAAGCCCGTGACCTTGTTCTCGGCGAGCACATAGCGCGTGTGCCCGATCAGGGCCATGAGGCCGGACGTGCTGTTGGCGGCAGGTTCGAGGGTCGGCGCGACAGTGCTCATCCTTCCAGCCTCACACGGGGATCGATGACGCCATAGAGAATGTCGATGACGAGGTTGAGAACGACGTACATCACGGCCATCGTCAGCACGACCCCCTGCACCGGCGCGAAATCGGAGGCGATCAGCGCCTCGACCGCGTAGGAGCCGATGCCCGGCCAGGCGAACACCTTCTCGACCAGAACATTGGCGCCGAGCAGGAAGGAGAACACCATCGACAGCGTGGTGATGACCGGCAGCATCGCGTTGCGGAATGCGTAGGTGACGGTGACCGTCGAGGGCGACAGGCCCGAGGCGCGCGCGGTGCGCACGAACTCCGACGACAGCACCGACAGCATCGAGGCCCGGGTCATGCGCGCGATCGGCGCCAGCGAGAAGATCGCCAAGGTCGCGGCCGGCAGAATCAGTTGGCTCAGCGCCGAGCGGAACGCCTCGCCATCGCGCGCGATCAGCGTATCGATCAGATAAAAGCCGGTCACGGCATTCGGCGCGCTGTAGAAGACGTCGAGCCGGCCGAGCGGCGCCGGCGATCAGCCGAGCCGGAAGTAGAACACGTAGACCAGCACCAGCCCGGTGAAGAACACTGGCAGCGACACACCCGCTGTCGTGACGACGCGGCAAGTGTGATCGATCCACGACCCCGGCCGCGTCGCGGCGAGCACCCCGAGCGGCAGCGCGATCGCAACCGAGACCAGGAGGCCGAGCAGCGTCAGCTCGGCAGAGGCCGGCAGGCGGTTGCGGATTTCGGTCGCGACCGGCTGCCCAGTGGTCAGCGAGCTGCCGAGATCGCCATGCGCGAGATCGATCGTATAGCGGAAGAACTGCTCGACCAGCGGCTTGTCGAAACCGAGCTTCCTGCGGATCTGCTCGACGGCTTCCTTGGTCGCGGCGGGGCCGGCAAAATACGCGGCGGGATCACCGGGCAGCGCGCGCGTGAGCAGGAAGGTGACGATCACGACGCCGATCAGCGAGGGAATCGCGAAGGCGAGGCGTTTGGCGATGAGGCTCAGCATGGAAGAGGCCTCGCAAGTGCGAGGCGAGATTTCTCAGCACGGCGCAGTGCGCTCCCTCCCCCCTTGTGGGGGAGGGCTGGGGAGAGGGGTAAGCCGCAACGACGGTGGGTGTGGCTA
>NZ_CAFI01000346.1 GCF_000239775.1 Bradyrhizobium sp. ORS 375 | reverse complement strand
CACGAGTCCCGCTCGACGTGATGAAATCTACTCCCATCACGCGCTCGACCTGGCTTCACGAGAACGGCACCCCGCTCGCTCCGTCTTTGGCGCACGAAGATGTGTGCCTTCCACGTCGTTCGGAGTTCGCGGACCCCCACCCCCAACCCCTCCCCGCAAGGGGGAGGGGAGCGCGCCGCCGGTGCGGCGGACATGGTACTTCAATCCGCGTGACTGGAGTTTCTGGACCCGTCCATGTATGCTCCGCTGACCTGTAACGGGTACGGCATGTCGATGTACGCTCGCAAATCTGCTCTCGCATTCGCATTCGCGCTCGTTTCGCTCGGCTTCGGCGCTTCCACAGCTCAGGCCCAGTCTGGCCCCGTGAAGTATTGGCTGCCCGGCTGGCCCGTTGGCTTCAGCGACTCCGGCAGCCTCGATTCCTACGGCAATTTTCCGAGCTTCACCGCCGATGGCCGTGACAGCGGCTTCTTCGCGCGGCGCTATAGCGTGTCCAGCAACTGGTCGAGCCTGGCCGGTGTCGGCCTCAGCCCCAGCATCGTCAACCGCTACGGCTCGCTCGGCACTTACACCACCGAGGGAGCGCAATACGGCTACACGTTCAAGAGCGGCGTCAGCTTCTATGGCGGCTTCGAGGCGCTGAAGGTCACGCCCGGCCTCGGCGGCCCGTTCGCGACGTTCGACGGGCGCTCGAGCTCGACGCCGGCTTACGCGATCAACGGCGGCGTCGAGTTCAAGCCGACCTCCAATGTCAGCCTGTCGCTCGGCTTCAGCTACGCCGGCCAGTCGTCCGACCGGATGGACAGCGACATCAACTCCCCGGCATTGCCCGGCGCCACGCCGCAGGCATTCACCAGCGGGCGGCGGTAGCTTTTTCGGGCGGCTCGATAGGGCGGCGCTGTCAACCCAATTCTTGCTGTCGTCCCGGACAAGCGCGCGCAGATCCGGGACCCATAACCCCAGGGAGATGTTTGAGGCACCCTGGTCGACCCATCTCACCCAATCACGACGGCCGGTGGTCATGGGTCCCGGCTCAAGGCCGGGACGACACCGGGTGTGGGGAGCGAGTGGGGCAACGCCACTCTGTGAACGCGGCTCGCCGCGCCGCCGAATCGAACTACGCCGCCGCCTTCAGCACCTTCACCAACTCGCGGTGGATGATCTCGTTGCCGCACACGACGTGCCCGGTCGCCAGCGCATCCTCCTTGCCGTCGATGCCCGACACGGTGCCGCCAGCCTCGCGCACCATGATCATGCCGGCGGCGATGTCCCAGGGCTGCAGGTCGCGTTCCCAATAGGCGTCGAAGCGGCCGGCGGCGACGAAGGCGAGGTCGAGAGAAGCGGCGCCGAAGCGGCGGAGACCGGCGACCTTGACCTGCAGCGAGGTCATCTCGCGCAGGAACAGCTGGTGGTCGCCGCGGCCGATATGCGGCAGGCCGCAGGCGATGACGCATTCGTGCAGCTGCTTGCGGGCGGCGACGCGCAGCCGCTGGTCGTTCAGGAAAGCGCCCTTGCCGCGCTCGGCGATGTACAGCTCGTCATTGGCCGGATTGTAGATCACGCCGGCGATCACGGTGTCCTCGCGCTGCAGCGCGATCGAGATCGCGAATTGCGGGATGCCGTGCAGGAAGTTGGTGGTGCCGTCGAGCGGATCGACGATCCAGGTGTGCGACTTGTCGCTGCCCTCGCGCTTGCCGCCTTCCTCGCCGAGGAAGCCGTAGCCGGGACGCGCCTTGGAGAGGTCCTCGTACAGCATCTCCTCGGCCTTCTTGTCGGCGCGCGAGACGAAATTGGCCGGTCCCTTCAGCGACACCTGCAGATGCTCGATCTCGCCGAGATCGCGCTTGAGGTTGCGGCCGGCGCGGCGCGCGGCCTTGACCATGACATTGATGAGGGCGGAGTGGATCATGTGCTCGATGCGCTGGGCTGACCGCACCTTGCGGTGCGCGCCTCGCCGGTAGCGGGGGCGGAGGCGGATGAAAATGGGGTGGCTGTGGGTGCCCTGAAGGGGCCGCCGCGTCAAGGCCGGAAGCGGCGGATCACGCCAGCCCGGCTATTGCCGGCCGATCACTTGATAGTGCCGAGCCAGCGCTTGGCAGCCTGCTCGCCCTTGGCGCGGTCCTCGGGCGGCATGTCGGCGAATTTCTCCTCCAGCTTGGGGTCACCCTTGCCGGCGGTCTTGGCCACCAGGTGCCACTTGTAGGCCTCGATCTTGTCCAGCGGCGTGGAGATGCCGTACCAAAGCACCCAGGCTAGCCGGTTCTGGGCCACTGGGCTGTTCTGCCGGGCGGCCCGGCGCAGGAGCGCAATCGCGGCCTGCTGGTCCTTCGGCACCCCGGTGCCGTTGAACAGCGCGATGGCGTATTCCACCTCGGCGTCGAGATTGTCGGCGAGCGCGGCGGCCTGCAGCAGGCGCGCGGCCTTCTCCAGATCCTTCGGCACGCCGGTTCCTTCCTTATAGAAGGTCGCCAGCGCGTATTGCGCCTCGGCATTGCCGGCATCCGCCGCCATGCGCAGCAGCTCAGCCGAGCGCTTGAGGTCCTGCGGCAGCGTCTGGCCGTCGAGATAGAGCAGCGCGAGATTATACGCCGCCTTCGGCTCGCCGAGCTTGGCGGCGGAAGCGAGCAGCTTGACCGCCTCGGGCTTGTCGACGGGACCGCCGCGTCCTGCCAGCCGCATCATCGCCAGCGCGAACATCGCCTCGCGATCGCCGGCCTCGGCGGCACGCTTGTACCAGATCGCCGCCTTCTCATAGTCACGGCGGATGCCCTGAGCGTTCTCATAGAGCTGGCCGAGCATCGCCATCGCCTTGGGATCGCCGGCCTGCGCCCGCGGCGTGGCGAGGTCGAACGCGGTCTTGTACTGGCCGCGCTGATAAGCGCCATAGACCAGGTCCACATTGGGGTCGTTGGCCGCCGGCTG
>NZ_CAFI01000347.1 GCF_000239775.1 Bradyrhizobium sp. ORS 375 | reverse complement strand
ACAATGTCCTGCGAGATAGTCGCGCGCCGCGGCAAATCGCGTGCGCCTTGGTCGTCAGCAGGGCTGGCCACCTCATCTGTCAGATGGCGAGGGAGCCGAGGGAGGTGCGGCCGATCGCTCGACAGCAGGCCCGTTTACCGCTTGGCCCGCTTACCACTTGCTCGAATAGACTTTTCCATTTTGCGTCTGAAGCACGCCGCCTGGAATCGGACAGCCGCGGGAGACGATCAGCCCGTTGCCGCCGACAATCGATGCGCCCAGCGACCTGTAGCCGGAGCCTGCTGGACAGGCTCCAATGAGCAACTCGGACGCGCCGAGCACCATGAACAAGCGGTTGACGAACGCCGCCGGTGATTTGGCGGCGACCGAAGCGACGCTCTTTCCGTACGGGATGACCCCGCCGATATTGAACCGCCCTCCGCCCTGGTCCAGCCGGATCACCGTGTCGAAACGTCCATCGACGAAGATGCCATCCGCGCTTGCCGCGCCGTAGGTCGAGCCGTCAAAGAAGATGGCATTGTCGGCATCGCCAGCGCCGTAAAACACCGGCCAGCCCTCGATATCGATGCCGGCATTGTTGTGGATATAGATGTGCCCCGACGCCGGCGTATTCGATTGGTTGCAGCGGAAGTCGATGCCCCCGTCAGGCTGCGTGATCGGTCCTCCTGCAACGATCTGGTTGAGGCGCAGGTCGATCCACCCGCCGTCGGTGGCGATCACGCATGCTCCTGGGCCGCTCCAGGTGAACCGGCCGTTGCCGTTCGGTGAGATCTGGACGATGAAGCCGCCGATCAGGCCGCCAGGGACGATGAGCGGGTCGTTATCGAACACCTGATTGATCGAGGGCGCGATGACCGGCGTAAGGCCGCCGAAGTCGAGGTCGCGCGCAAGCACGCGTCCTGCCTCGTTGAAAGTCCTCAGCGGCAGCGTCAGACCATCGTGCGTGTCGTCGCCGTTGCTATCGACATATAAGATCCTGGTCAAAGGCGTCAGCTTGTAGCGTCCCGGCTTGGATCGCGCCACCCACGCCCCACCGACCGACACAATGCCAACAGCCTGCGTCGGATAGAGCCTTTCATTCACATCGGGCGGGAAGCCGATCAAATACTTTCCCGCGCTCTGGTCGCCGTTGATGAGAAGGATCTCACATCCGTCATTCGATGGCGCCGGCGGCAGGGAGATCTTGAAGTAGCCCGATGAGGCGATCACGTCGCTGTCGCAAGCCAGCGGCAGCGGCCCCGTCGCGCTCATCGTCGATATCGGTCGCGCGAGCACGTCCGACGAAAACAATATCAGAATGCAAACGATCAGTCGGAACATGAGGCCCCGGCACGCAATGACGCGACCCGTATAATTACGGATACGACTGCGGAGCGTCCAGTTCAAAGATTTGAAGAGCTACGGCGCGTTGTTTTTGACGAGGGCCGCTCGTAGCTCTCGAAATCGTCGATGCGGCAAAACCCGTTCAACCGATCGCAGACCGGACGAGCCGCGGATCAATTGCGCTGGGTTTATCTCGCTCGCGATCAGGTCCGCGGCACGTAGCCACTCACCGCCCCCGCCCCGCGCTCCTCAGTCGAACAGGCTGCGGCTGATGTTGATCACAAAGGCCGCTGGCACGCCGATCACGGCGCCAACGAAACCATAGAAGAGCGCCGTCCACCCCGATGCCAAGCCCCCTGCTCCCATCACCGCTCCATAGAGCGTGCCGAGCCCAGCACACAGCGTGGTCACGACCACGAGGCGCCGGTCATTGGCGGCTTCGATCCGCAACCGCCGCAACTCGCGCCGGCTCTGCACCACAGGTCCTGCCGGCTCTGTCGACCCGCAATGCGGGCACGTCACTGCGCTGAACGACACGCCGTTCCCGCAGTCATGGCAGTCGATCAGCTCCTGCCGTCTCGCCTGCCGCTGCTGCGCCTGCCTCATGCCACCGATCCCGCTGCGTCATCTGTGACAACAGATAAGGGATTTGTGGGCCCAGGACGAGACGCACGCCGCCGTGTGGCGCGAGGGAACCGATCACCGGGCGCACCGGTCGGGACGCAGCGATGGTCAGTCCCCGGCCTTGTCTTCATCCTCGAACGAGGAACAAGGATGAAGAGCCGCCGGATCCGGTCAGTTCGCGCTCATCCAGGCGCGTGCCTCGCGCTGCGCCGCGGCGATCTCGGCATCCGACATCTGCTCGGCGACCTCGCGGCGCATCGCGGCCGCGTCGGTGCGGCCCTTGAGGGCGGCGAGGTTGAACCATTTATGCGCGGCGATCAGATCGACAACGCCGTCGCGGCCGCTCGCATAGAGCATGCCGAGTTCGAACAGCACGTCGCCATTGGCGCCCTGCTCGGCGGTGGTCACATCAGCGAAATTGAGTTGTCCCTGAAACATCGTCGCTCT
>NZ_CAFI01000348.1 GCF_000239775.1 Bradyrhizobium sp. ORS 375 | reverse complement strand
CGCGCCGCGAATGGTGGTCGCTGCACATCGAAGCGTGGCGTCGCAGCGGTCTCGGGATCCGCAAATACTGCCAGCAACAACGTCTGACCGAGAACACTCTGCGGCGTTGGCTGAAGCGGCTGGCCGGCAACGAGACTGCGCTTGAGCTCGAGAAATATCAGACGGAATTGCGCCGCGAGCGCGCCCGGGAAGAGCGAGAAAAGGCGCTCCGAAAGCAGAAGCAGCGCAGGTTCACGATCACCTCGGATGTACGCAATCGAGCGTCCCAGGCGTTCTGGGCGATGCATGTCGAGGCGCTGAACTGGAGCGGAATGGAGCTCCGCGCCTACGCCACGGCGATGCAACTGTCGCCGCATTCGCTGCGCAAATGGCGCGACCGACTGGCCACCGGCGAGGTCACGATCGACTGGCGCGCCCATCTTCATCCCTCCGCCCGTCCCGCCGTTACCACTAGTGCTAGGAACTCACAGCCCGAACGCCGCTTGACAGCCGCCGAAATCGGCGATCCGGCCGCGCCTAAAATGCCGGCCCGGCGCTTCTTCAGCGACGAGGAGAAGCTCGCGATCGCCAGGGAGACTGAGCTGCCGGGCGCCAAGGTCTCTGCCGTCGCGCGCAAGCATGGGATTGTCACCGGGCTGCTGTTCCGCTGGCGCGCGCAGTTCGGCATCGCGCAAAAGAAGCGATCCAAGCTCGCCCGTGTCTTGTTGCCCGACGACATGCCGGCCGCACGCGCCCTGCGCGATCTCGTGCGTCAGCCGGAAGGCAAGATGGTCGTCGACCTCGCTGACGGACGGCGTGTCTTCGCTCCCGCCGGCAGCGATCCGGATGTGGTGCGGACGCAGATTGAAAGCCGAGATGCAGCGCAATGATGTTCGTCCCTGCGGGCGTGAAGGTGCATCTGGCGCTCGGCTACACCGACATGCGCAAGGGCATGGACGGGCTTGCGATGCTGGTGCAGGACACGCTGAAGAAGGATCCGTTCTCCGGCCCATCTGTTTGCCTTCCGCGGCAAGAAGCATCGATCCTGAAGGTTCTGTTCTGGGACGGCAACGGGCTTTGTCTGTTCACGAAACGCATCGACCAGGGCGGCTTCGTGTAGCCAGTGATGGCGGGCTATGATAGATCGATCACGCTCACGCCAGCGCAACGCTCGATGCTGATCGAAGGCATCGACTGGGGCGCGCCATCGCGTATGGAAGCCCGCGATTGCAGGATGATCTACAACATGTAGTGCGGAACTGAGTTGCGATTCTTCTACGAATCAACGTGTTCGAGTACCATCGGACATGCAGCTCGATCTCACCAATCTCCCTTCCGATCCTGCGCTTCTGCAGCGCCTTGTGCGCGACATTGCCGCTGCGATCGACCATCGCGATACCGAGATCGAGCGGCTCAAATCCATCATCAAACAGCTGCAGCGAATGCAGTTCGGCCGCAGCTCCGAACGCATCGATCCCGACCAGCTTGCACTCGGTCTGGAGGATCTCGACAGCGACATTCGCCGCGTCGAAGAAGCGCAACCGAAGGTCACACCGGAAGCCGACTCTTCGCCGCGACGCCGTCCGCTTCCCGATCATCTGCCACGCGAAGACGTTCTGCTCGACGTGCAAGATCGGGTCTGCAGCTGCTGTGGCGGCGCTCTCCATCTGATTGAAGAGAGCGTCAGCGAGATGCTGGATTGGGTCCCGACGCAGCTTCGCGTCCTGCGTACGACCCGTCCGAAATACGCCTGCAGAGCCTGCAACAAGGTCGTGCAAGCCGGCGCGCCAGAGCGATTGATCGCTGGCGGTCCA
>NZ_CAFI01000349.1 GCF_000239775.1 Bradyrhizobium sp. ORS 375 | reverse complement strand
CGCTGATCGCGCTGGTCGGCTGGCGGGCGATCTTCTTCGTCAACCTGCCGATCGGGCTGATCGGGCTCTGGCTCGCCAGGGCTCACGCCAGCGAGACGCCGGTTCATGCCGGCCGGGCGGTCGATCTGCCGGGGCAGGTCGCGGCCGTGGTCGCGCTCGGCGCACTCGCGGCGGCCGTCATCGAGGCCGGCGTTCGCGGCTGGAGCGATGCCCTGGTGATCTCAGGCCTCGTCCTCGCGCTGATCGCCGCCGTGGCGTTCGTCTGGCAGGAGGCGCGGGTCCGCCAGCCGATGCTGCCTCTGGCTCTGTTCAAGCATCCGCTGTTCGCGCGCTGCGCGCTGGTCGGGCTGCTCGCCAATGTCGCGATCTATGGCCTGATCTTCGTGTTCAGCCTGTACTTCCAGGAGATCAACCGGATGTCGGCGTTCGCGACCGGATTGGCGTTCCTGCCGATGTTCGGCGTCGTCTTTCCGGTCAACCTGCTGGCGCCCCGCATCGCCGAGCGGATTGGGCCGCGCGCGACCATTGCGCTCGGGGCGATGCTTTCGGCGATCGCCTGCGTGGCGCTGCTGCCGATCGCCCCCGGCACGTCCTATGCGGCGATCGTGCTGCCATTGGTCGGCCTGAGCTGCGGCCTCGGGCTGATCGTCCCGCCCTTGACCTCGAGCCTGCTCGGCAGCGTCGACCGCTCGCGCTCGGGCGTGGCCGCCGGCGTGCTGAATGCAACCCGGCAGAGCGGCAGCGTGCTCGGCGTGGCGCTGTTCGGCGCGCTGATCGGGCCGGCCGGCGCCTTCATGCACGGCTTGCGGCTATCGCTGATGATCTCGGCAGCCCTGACGCTCGCGGCCGCCGGCGCGATCCGCTGGGGCGTGTCCGGCGCTGGCGCGCGCTGACGCGTTCAGCTCTTCCTCAGCGCGAAATTGGCGCCGCAGAACGCCATCAGTGCGCCGAGGCAGAGCGCGGCGAGGCCGGCCAGCACGCCGGCCGCCGACGGCACCGGGCTTGGCCCGGAGATCGCCTGGCCGATGCCGGCGAGCATCAGCACGCCGACCACGACGAGGAAGTTGCGGGCGCGCTGCGGGATCTCTCCCGACACCGCGCTATGCATGATGTTGGCGATGAAATAGCCGGAGGAGAAGCCGACGGTGGCGATCAGCCACCAGGCGATCGCCGAGCCCGCCGGCATGAACGCGCCCTCACTCTGCCACAGGCCGCCGAGATCCAGCCCGTATCGGGCGCCGAGCATGTGCACGGCGAGCGCCAGCAGGATGCCCGCGGCCATCGCGCCGGCCAGGATCAGGTGGCGGGGAAAATGGATCGTTTCATTCATGCTCCGTTTGTAGGATAAGGCGCCTGACCTTCGCAACAGGACCGAGCCATTTCCACGCCGACCCAATCCGACGCGCCGATCTGCTATGCCTACAAGGCGTCGCTGATCGGCTCCGCGCAAGAGTTCGAGTTGACCGAGCAGGGCCTGTCCTGGCGCTTCGCCGGCCACGCAGGGCTATGGCCGTATGCCGACATCGCCGCGATCCGACTGTCCTACCGGCCAGTGTCGATGCAGGCCAAGCGCTTCCGCGCCGAGATCACGCATCGTGACGGCCGACGGCTCAACATCATCTCGACCACCTGGCAGACGGTGACGCTGATGGTGCCGCAGAGCGAGGCCTATCGGACCTTCATCCTCGCCTTGCATGCGCGGCTCGCAGCCGCGGGCAGCACGGCGCGACTCACCGGCGGGCTCGGTCGCACGGTCTATGCCGCGGCGCTGGCCGTGATGGCGGTGGTGACGGCCGCCATGGCCGCGCTTCTGGTGCGCGCGCTCGCCATCACCGAGTGGTCGGGAGCGCTGTTCCTGATCGGCTTCGCCGCGCTGTTCGCCTGGCAGGTCGGCGGCTTCGTCGTCCGCAACAAGCCGCAGACCTACAGCTTCGCGGAGGTCCCGGCTGCGCTGCTGCCGTGATCACGCGACCCCGTCGCGGTCGTTGCATGCAACCATCCGGCGCGTCGGGCAGGGTGAGGAGGCTGCAGTTCGGGAGATGACGACGATGCAGGATCGCGCGCAGGGCATGCCGGATGACGCCGAGATCGCCGCCATCAACGCGCGGCATTTCGCCGACACGCCGCTGCGGCCGGCGGACCTCCTGTTCGTGTTCGGCACCCGCGTCGACGAGGAACTGCGCGCCGACGCGGCGGCGCGGCTGTGGGAGCAGGGCTTGTTCCGTCACGCCATCGTCAGCGGCGGCGTCACGCCGGGCGCCGGGCTCTCGGAATGCACGTTGATCAAGGCCGCCATGGTGAAGCGGGGCGTGCCGGCGCAGCACATTCTCGAAGAGCATCGCGCCATGAATACCGGCGAGAACGTGCAGCTCTCGCTGCCGGTGATCGATGCCGCGCTCGGTCTCGCCAATGTCGGCAGCCTGATCTGCCTCGGCAACAGCTGGACCGCGCGACGCTACGCGATGACGGTGCAACGGTACTGGCCCGAGGTCGACAAGATGCTGCTGACGGTCGACGGCTTCGGCGTGCCGCGGCATCTGTGGCACACCCATCCCGAATTCCGGCGGCGCGTGCTGACCGAATGGGACAAGATCGAGCCATACAAGGCAAAGGGCTTTATTGTTGAGTGGCCGTGAGCTGTTGGGGAGCTGCAACAACAAACTTCGTCATTGCGAGGAGCCCCCGGGTCTCGCCTCCGGCGAGCCGCAGGGCGGGCTCCGCGACCAAACAATCCAGAGCCGCGCGTCACGCCCTGATTGCTTCGCTTCGCTCGCAATGACGCCGAATTTGGCCGGTCCGTAGGGTGGGCAAAGACAGCGCGTGGCGCAAGCCGCGCGATGGCGTGCCCACCGCGCTTCATCCGTACCGGCGGTGGGCACGGCGCGGTCAGGCAGCTCGGACTAACAAGTCTCTCCGGGCGCGCCTTTGCCCAGCCTACAAATCATAGCTTCCAGCGTTGTTAGATGCAGTGCCCTCTCCCCTTGCGGAAGAGGGCGCATTCACGAGCACCGGCTCACGGTCCAACGTCAAAGAGCTGCGGTGATGAAGCTCGATAGCTGCTACGGCCTGACCACCAGCACCGAGCATTTCGCGTAGCGCACCACGTGGCCTGCGTTGCTGCCGAGAAAATACGTGCGCATCGCCGGGCGGTGCGAGGTCATCACGATCAGGTCGGCCTGCACCTTGGCGGCTTCCTCGAGGATCTCGTGATAGATGCCGCCCTGGCGCACGGTGTAGCTGATGCGCTCGGCGGGGATGCCGGATTCGCGGGCGACGATCGACAGCGCCTCCTCGGCGGTCTCGCGCTGCTGCGCGTCGAAATCGGCCGGGACGTATTCCGCGAGCATCACCGGGGTCATCGGCATCACGTTCAGGAGATGTACCGTGCCCTGCCAGGTCTCGGCGAGCGTTGCTGCGGTGGCGATCGCCGGCTTGGCGAGGTCGGTGTCGGCCAGATCGATGGGAACAAGGATCGATTTGAACATCGCGAAGGCCTCCTTACGCGAACGCGTCTATTACGCGCAGCTGTTGGCGGCCTGTCAATCGGAGCCCTGCTTGAGCAGCTTCGGCGTGACGAAGGTCAGCAGGTTGCCGCGGGCAAAGCTGACATCGCCCCAATCCTCGGTGTCGAAGTCAAACACCGCGAGCCCCGCCGTCGGCATGTTGCGCATCAGCTCCTGACGCGCCTCCGCGTCACCCCGGGCTGTCAGCGCCAGCGCTAGCTCGTGCATGCCAGGATTGTGGCCGACGACCAGGAGCCGCGCGGGATCGTGCATGGCGGCGAGGCGGATATGGTGCAGGATCTGCATCGCCTCGGCGGCGTAGAGCTCAGGGACCGACTCGACCTGCGGCGCCGGGATCCGATCCTTCATCGCCGCATAAGCGAGCTCCCAGGTCTGCTGCGCCCGCACCGCGGTCGACACCAGCACCAGATCCGGCACCGGCGGATGGCTGGCGATGAAGTCGCCGATGACAGCGGCATCCTGGTGCCCGCGCTCGTCGAGACGGCGGTCCTGGTCGCGGCCCGATGGCGCGTCCGTCTCGGTCTTGGCGTGGCGCAGCAGCATTAATCGGCGCATGGAATCCGGTCTCGAATCGGTCAGGCCTAAGTCAGGCTGTATCACGTCTCTTTATCGCCATTAAAAGCGTCATGACGTCCGGCCCAGGGTTGGCTAAGAAAACGCCATGAGCGAGACTTCCACAAGCGCGAACGATGATGCGGATGCCGCAGGCGAGGTCGCCCGGACCAGGCTGAACTTCGACCTCGACGTCGATGTCTGCGTGGTCGGGGCAGGGCTCGCCGGGCTGACGACGGCGCTGTGCGCCGCCCGCCAAGGCGCCAGCGTCGCGGTGCTCGAAGGTCGCCGGGTCGGCTGGAACGCCTCCGGCCACATGGTCGGCACGATCATGCCAGGTTTCGACCTGGCGCTGCCGGACCTGATCGAGCGCGTCGGGCTGGAGCGGGCGCGGGCGCTATGGGCGCTGTCCTGGGAGGGGGCCGAGTTCATCCGCGCCCAGGCCACGTCGATGCCGGGCATCGGCTTGAGCGAAGGGGCGCTCGAGGTCTCCAACGTTGATGCCGGCGATGCGCTGATCCGCCGGCTGCAGATGCTGCACGAGGATTTCGACACCGAAGTCGAGGGCTGGCAGGTCGAGCGTGTCCGCACCGAGCTCAAGACCAGCCGCTATTTCCATGGCGTGCATTATCCCCGGGCCTTCCAGCTCGATGGCCGCAAATACGTCCACGCTTTGGCGCGGCTTGCCCACCGGGCCGGCGCGCGGATCTTCGAGGATACGCCGGTGGTGAGCATCGATGCGTCCGGCGTGCGCAAGCGCATCGTGACGCCGTCCGCGCGGATGCGGGCCTCGCACATCGTGCTGGCGGGGAACATCCATCTCGGCGCGCCGCTGCAGAAGCTGTCGGACACGCTGCTGCCGGTGTGGCGCTATGGCGGCGTCACCGCGCCGCTCGGCGAGCAGCTGGCCGAGGCGATCGCCTTCCAGGGCTCGGTCCACGATACCGACGGCATCGACCACTTCCGGGTCGTCGACGGCGACCGGCTGATGTGGGCGAGCCCGGAGACGACCTGGGACGCGCGCCCGAGCGGCTTCGCCTCCGCCTTGCAGCGCCGGATCCGCACCGTGTTTCCGCAGCTCGGCCGCGTCGAGATCACCGAGACCTTCGGCGGCGTCACCGGCCAGACCGTGCACGGCATGCCCCAGGTCGGCCAGTTGCGCAAAGGCCTGTGGGTGGCGAGCGGTTTCGGCCGCCAGGGAATGAACACCTCGGCGATGGCCGGGCAGTTGATCGCGCAAGGCATCCTCGCAGGCGACGACCGCTGGAAGCTGTTCTCGCCGTTCGAGCTGGTGTGGGCCGGCGGCGTCAGCGGCCGGGTCGCCGGCCATATCGTCAATCTATGGGTTCG
>NZ_CAFI01000350.1 GCF_000239775.1 Bradyrhizobium sp. ORS 375 | reverse complement strand
AGTACGACCTGGCGCGGCTCTATCTGAAGACGGCGGACGCTTCGCGCGACGACTTCCGCTATGGTGCGCGCTGGCTCGGCCTCGCCGCCCAGAAGGGCCAGCATCAGGCCCAGGCCTTGCTTGGCCAGATGCTGTTCAACGGCGACCGTCTGCCGCGGCAGCCGGCGCGCGGCCTGATGTGGCTCACCTTGGCGCGTGACAGCGCTGGTCCGGACGAAGCCTGGATCAAGGAGAGCTACAACCGCGCCTTCGCCAAGGCCTCGGACGACGACCGCGCCACGGCGCTGCAGATGCTCGAGAGCTGGGTGCAGGGCAAGCGCGAGTAGCAGAGGGAACGCATCGCGCTCCCTCTCGCTGAGAGGGAGATTGCGATGATCATCCGCGATGCGACCCCTGGTGACGCCGAAGCGGCCTGCGCCGTCGTGCGCGCGTCCATCATCGAGCTATGCTCGGCTGATCATCGCGACAATCCCGACATCCTCAAGCGCTGGCTCGCCAACAAGACACCGGAGATCGTTGCGACCTGGGCCGACGGGCAGGGCCGCTCGCTGCTGGTCGCGGTCGAGGACGGTGCGATTCTCGCCGTCGGCGGGCTCGCCCATCCCGGCGAGATCACCGTCAACTACGTGTCGCCGCAGGCGCGCTTTCGCGGCGTGAGCTCGGCCATGGTGGCCGAGCTGGAGCGACGCGCACTCGCGCTTGGTGCGCTGGAGATCGCGCTGTTGAGCACCGAGACGGCGCACCGATTCTATCTGGCCCGCGGCTATGTCGACGTCGGCATCCCCGCCGGCAAGTTCGGCACCGCCGCCTCCTATCCGATGCGCAAGGTCATGGCAGGCGGGCGCTGAATAGCGCCCGCCGTCCTCATCACGAGCGTGCCCGCGACTGCCTAAGGATTGAGCGGCGCTTGGCTGCTGTTTTGATCAGCAGACGGCCTCCAGACCAGAATCGGTGAACTTCGATGCGCAAACGACTGCGCCCGCAAACGAATCGCGCTTGGCACGATTCGTGAGTGCAAATCCTCTGCAGCAGCAGAAGGCAGCAGGTTTGCGCAGCGTTCGGATCGGCCTGATCATTCCCCAGAGCGGCTCGGCAGGGTTGTGGGCGCCCTCCGCCGAAGCTTGTGGGCGGCTGGCCGTGAGCGAGCTGAATCAGGCTGCGGGGATCCGCCGCAGGCCGGTGGAGCTGGTCGTGATCGACGCTGGTGCGAGCAGCGTCAGCGCGGCACGGGCGGCGGCTGAAGCGGTCGACGAGCTCGTGGTCGATGGCCTCATCGGCATGCTGCCGAGCTATGCGCGCGATCCGGTCGCGGCGGCCGCCCGCGGCCGCGTGCCGTTCCTTTACACGCCGCAATTCGAGGGCCTGTCGCCGAGCAGCGACGTGATGACCACCGGCGAGACCGCACCCGAGCTGCTCGCGCCGGCCATCCAGTGGCTGTCGGAGCACAAGCGCGCCCGGCGCTTCTTCCTGTGCGGCAACGACTACATCTGGCCGCGCTCCTCGCTCGAGATCGCCAAGCGCCTGATCGCGCGATACGGCGGCACCGTCACCGGCGAGCATTACGTTCCGGTCGGCGTGCACGATTTCGACGCGATGCTCGATCGCATCAAGGCGACGCGCAGCGACGTCGTCCTGCCGGTGTTCCTCGGCTTCGACTGCATCGCCTTCAACCGCGCGTTCTGCGCCGCCGGCCTCAGCCGCCACGTGCTGCGCTTCTCCTCGGCCTTCGACGAGACCATTGTCTACGGTCTCGACAACAGCGAGACCGAGAACGTCTACGTCGCCTCCAGCTACTTCGCCTCGCTGCGGTCGCGCAACAACGGCGCGTTCCTGGAGCGCTACTACACCGCCTATGGCGACCATCCGCCGCCGCCGAACGGCTATGGCGAGTCCTGCTACGAAGGCATCCACGCGCTCGCCGCGCTGATCGAGCGCGCCGAGAGCTTCGACGCGCGAGATCTCCGGCGCGTCTTCGGGCGCACGCTGCAGGGGCGTACCGCCCGCGGCAACGAGGAGCGGCCGGTGGTCGGCGGCCGCCATCCGATCCATCTCGCCGAGCTCGACGGCTACGATTTCTCGGTCGTCGCATCGCGCTAGGGGCAGGGCGCGTCAAAAAATAACTTGCCTTTTCAAATATTGTAATTTTAAACTTTAAGCGGCTCGTGAACCAGCATCACCAAACCATGGGGACCCATATGACTCTTTCACGCCGTCGTTTCCTGCAACGCTCGGCCGTCGCGACCTCGACGCTGATCGCGGCACCCGCGGTGTTCCGCTCGGGTGCGCTCGCGGCCGAGAACCCGATCACCGTCGGCAGCCTGCATGACCAGTCCGGTCCGATCGGCACGTCCGGCACCCCGATGGTCTACGCGCTGCAGCTGGCCGTCGAGGAGATCAACGCCGCTGGCGGCCTGCTTGGACGTCCCTTGAAGGTGATTCATTACGACACCCAGTCCAACATCCAGCTGTACTCGCAATATGCCCAGCAGCTCGCGGTGAAGGACAAGGTCGACGTCGTCCATGGCGGCATCACCTCGGCCTCGCGCGAGGCGATCCGGCCGACCTTCGACCGCTTCAAGGTGCTGTACTTCTACAACACGCTGTACGAAGGCGGCGTCTGCGACCGCAACACCTTCTGCACCGGCACCACACCGGCCCAGACGGTCGAGAAGCTGGTTCCGAGCGCGATGAAGAAGTCCGGCAAGAAGGCCTATATCATTGCCGCCGACTACAACTATGGTCAGATCACCGCGAAGTGGATGACCAAATACTGCAAGGACAATGGCGGCGAGATCCTTAGCACGGACTTCTTCCCGCTCGACGTCACCAATTTCGGCTCGACGATCTCGAAGATCCAGGCGGCCAAGCCCGACCTGATCCTGTCGGCGCTGGTCGGCGGCAACCACACCGCGTTCTACCGGCAGTGGACCGCGGCCGGCATGAAATCGAAGATCCCGATCGCCTCCACCACCTTCGGCCTCGTCAACGAGCCCTCGACCCTGGATGCGGCGGAGAGCGATGCGGTCATCGGCGCCTACGGCTATTTCGAGGAGCTGACCACGCCGGCCTCCAAGAGCTTCGTCGAGAAGATCAAGAAGGCGCATCCGGACTCGCCCTATATCAGCGAGCTCGCCTCGTGCACCTATGAGGGCGTCATGCTGTGGGCCGAGGGCGTCAAGAAGGCCGGCAGCATCGACCGCATGAAGGTGATCGAGGCGCTCGAGAGCGGCCTCGTGTTCGAGGGGCCGAGCGGCAAGGTCTCGCTGGACAAGCAGACCCACCATACCGTCCGCAACGCGTTCCTCGCCGAGGTCAAGGACCGCAAATGGTCGGTGCTGGAGACCTACACCGACGCCAAGCCCGCGGACACCGCGAGCGTGTGCGACCTCGTCAAGAACCCGAACGACGTCAAGCAGTACATCATCAATCTCTGATGCGATCCTCGGGTTCCGCCGCTCCGGCGGGACCCGCTTTTCTCCTGGACTGCCCTGAAAGACCTGACGCATGGCGATCTACGTCATCCTCGCGCTCGACGTTCTCAACGGAATCTCATCGCTGTTCCTGCTCTGCCTGGGGCTGGCGATCATCTTCGGCATGATGAAGATCATCAACCTCGCCCATGGCGAGTTCATCATGTTAGGGGCCTATGCGACGGTGATCTCGGCCAATGCCGGGGTGAACATCTGGGTCGCGATGCTGGTCATCGCGCCGGTGTTCGTCGGCCTGGTCGGCCTCGTCATCGAGCGCTGCCTGATCCGCTTCCTCTATGGTCGCCTGGTCGACTCGATGCTCGCGACCTGGGGCCTCAGCCTCCTGATCATCGGCATCATCACCACGATCTACGGCAACACCCAGCAGGGCGTCCCGACGCCGCTCGGCGGCTTCTCGATCGGCTCCTACCAGTCGAGCTACTACACACTGTTCCTCGCGGTGATGGCCGCGCTCATGATGGCGATCATCTATGGCGTGATGCGCTACACCCGCTTCGGGCTAGTCGCCCGCGCCACGATGCAGAACCCGGCGATGGCCGCGACGCTCGGCGTCAACCCCGCCCGCGTCTACATGAGCACCTTCGCACTCGGCGCGGCCGTGACCGGCCTCGCCGGCGGCTTGCTGGCGCCGGTTTCCGGCATCACCCCGGTCATGGGCGGCGCCTATGTCGCAAAGGCGTTCATGACCGTGGTCGGCGGCGGCGCCGCGATCCTGTCCGGCACGTTGTCGGCGGCGAGCCTGTTCGGCTCGGTCAACCAGATCGGCGCCTACTTCACCACGCCTGTCTACGGCGAGGTCATCGTCTTCACCACCGCGATCGTGCTCATCCGACTGCTGCCGCAGGGCATCTCCGGGCGCTTCTTCAAGGGGAACCTGTGATGGACAAGCGCCTTCGTCTTGCTCTGCAGGCGGCGGGAACCGTTGTCGCCATCGGCGCGATCGCGATCGTGCCGAGCGTGATCGAGCTGTTCGGCCTGATGCAGTTGACCCTGTTTGCCGCGATGTCGGTGCTGGCGCTCAGCCTCGCCTTCATCTGGGGCTATGGCGGCATCCTGTCGTTCGGCCAGACCGCCTTCTTCGGCCTCGGCGGCTACGCCTATGCGATCGCAGCGGTCAATTTCCAGGACTCGACGCCGGCGATCCTGCTGGCGATCGCGGTGCCCGCGCTGTTCGCGGCCATTCTCGGCTACTTCATCTTCTTCGGCCGCATCTCCGACGTCTATCTCGGCGTCATCACGCTGACGGTCACCTTGATCCTGTTCAACTCGGTCAACTCGACCTCGGGCGACGCCTACAAGATCGGCAAGGCGCTGCTCGGCGGCTTCAACGGCATGCCGGCGGTGCCTACCTTCAATGTGCCGTTCGATCCGTCGACCGTGCTGTCGCCGGAGCAGTCGTGGTGGACGACCGCCTATGTGCTGCTCGGTGTGTTCCTGCTGCTGCGGCTGCTGCTGGCGCTGCCGGCCGGGCGCATCATCGTCGCTGTCCGTGAGAACGAGGTCCGTGCGTCGTTGCTCGGCTACGATCCGCGTCTCGTGAAGTGCCTGACCTTCATCCTCGGCGGCGCCATCGCTGGACTTGCCGGCGCGCTCTACGTCAACTGGGGCGCCTTCGTCAGCCCAACCATCTTCAGCCTGTCGCTGTCGGCCGAGATCATCATATGGATCACCGTCGGGGGTCTCGGCACCTTGCTCGGGCCGATCATCGGCTGCGTCGTGATCGAATACATCGTCGCCTATATAGGCTCGCAGCAGCTGTTGAACTCGAACCTCGTGCTCGGCGGCGTGCTGGTGGTGTTCGTGCTGCTGCTGCCGAAAGGCATCTTCCCGACGGTGCGTGATCTGGTCATGCGGCTGATCCCGGACAAGAAGCCGAAGACCAATGGCCGCCCGGTGCCGTCAGCGGCGCCGCATCCCGCAGGAGCCGAATGACATGGCTGATATCGTTCCTCTGCTCAAGGCCGAGCACCTGACGATGCGCTTCGGCGGCGTGGTCGCCAATGACGACATCACCTTCACCTTGCAGGAGATGGAGCTGCGCTGCCTGATCGGTCCGAACGGCGCCGGCAAGAGCACGTTCTTCAAGACGCTGACGGGCCAGCTGGTGCCGACCTCGGGCACGATCGCCTTCCGCGGCATGCCGATCGCGGGCAAGGCCTCGCACGAGATCGCGCGCATGGGCATCGGCATCAAGACCCAGGTGCCGAACGTGTTCAACGGCCTCTCGGTGCGCGAGAACATCTGGCTCGCGGTGCGCCGCAAGGCGACGCCGCGGCAGCAGGGCCCGGCGGTCGATGCCGTGCTGGAGATGATCCGGCTGACCGACTACGCCGACAGCATCGTCGCGACCTTGTCCCACGGCCAGCGCCAATGGGTGGAGATCGGCATGGTGCTCGCCGCCGAGCCCGAGCTGATCCTGCTCGACGAGCCTGCGGCGGGAATGACCGACGAGGAAACCTTCCACACCGCCGCGATCATTCGCGAGATCAACCAGACCCGCGCCATCGTCGTCGTCGAGCACGACATGGAGTTCATCAAGCAGATCGCCAAGCGCGTGACTGTGTTCCACCAGGGCCGTGTGCTGGTCGAGGACACCGTCGACAAGGTGCTCGCCGACCAGCGCGTGCGCGACGTCTATCTCGGCAAGAAGGTGGCGGCATGAGCGCACTTCTCGAGGTCAAGGGTCTGAAGTCCGGCTATGGCCGGATCCCGATCCTGTTCGGCGTCGACCTCACGGTCGGGGACGGCGAGTATCTCGGCATCCTCGGCCACAACGGCATGGGCAAGACCACGGCGCTGCGCACCTTGATGGGGCACCTGCCGACCACCGACGGCTCGGTCGTGTTCGCCGGCAAGACCATCACGCATCTCAAGCCGCACGAGCGCTCGCGGCTCGGCATCGGCCTGGTGCCGCAGGGGCGCGAGATCTTTCCGGATCTCTCGGTCATGGAAAACCTCCGCATGGGACTCGCCGCGGCGCCGAAGGAGGACCGCGGTGTCATCGATGCCGTGCTGCAGGATTTCCCGCGCCTGGTGCGGCTGCTCGATCGCCGCGGCGGCGCGCTCTCCGGCGGCGAGCAGCAATTGCTGGCGCTGGCGCGCTGCCTCTGCACCAAGCCGAAGCTGATCCTGCTGGACGAGCCGACCGAGGGCATCCAGCCGTCGATCATCGAGGAGATCATCGAGACCCTGCTGGCGCTGAAGTCGCGCTGGAAGATGTCCCTGATCGTCGTCGAGCAGAACCTGGAATTCATCACGTCGTTATCGGATCGCATCCTCCACATCCAGAAGGGACGTATCACCGAGGAACTCGACCGTGAGACTCTTCTGGCCCGGGAAGGTCAGATGGTCCCGAGCTAGCCCGCACCGGCGCCGCGCGCCGGCGAATTCGAACTGCATCATCTCCTGTCTCTGCCCAGCTTGTCCTCACAAGAAAGGATGACTCATGTCCATCAAACGCCCGAATGCCGAGGAAGTCGCCGATCTCGCCGCCAGCCTGCACATGAACATGACGGTCGAGGAGGCCGCCGAGTATCTGTCGCTGATGGGCGGCATGTTCGATCAGTACGACATCATCGATGAGCTGCCGAACCCGCTGCCGCCGGTGAAATATCCGCGCACGCCGGGCGCTAAGCCGCCGGCGAAGGAGAACAAGTACAACGCCTGGGCGATCAAGACCGAGGTGAAGGGCGCAGGCTCCGGCAAGCTCGCCGGCCGTACCGTCGTGCTGAAGGACAACGTCGCGCTCGCCGGCGTTCCCATGATGAACGGCTCGACCACGCTCGAAGGCTTCATTCCCGCCGCGGACGCCACCATCGTCTCGCGTATCCTCGATGCCGGCGGCACCATCGTCGGCAAGGCCGTCTGCGAGCACTTCTGCCTGTCCGGCGGCAGCCACACCTCAGATCCGGCGCCGGTGCACAACCCCTGGAAGATGGGCTATTCGGCCGGCGGCTCGTCCTCGGGCAGCGCCGCGCTCGTGGCGGCCGGCGAGGTCGACATGTCGATCGGCGGCGACCAGGGCGGCTCGATCCGCATCCCCGCATCCTATTGCGGGATCTACGGCATGAAGGCGACCCACGGCCTCGTGCCCTACACCGGCGTGATGCCGATCGAGTCGACGATCGACCACACCGGGCCGATGACGGCCAACGTCAAGGACAACGCGCTGCTGCTCGAAGTGCTGGCCGGTGCTGACGGCCTCGATCCGCGGCAATACGCGCCGAAGGTTGCGGCCTACACCGAGGCGCTCGGCAAGGGCGTGAAGGGTCTGAAGATCGGCGTGCTCAAGGAAGGCTTCAGCGCACCGAACATGCAGGAAGGCGTGGTCAGCAAGGTCAAGGCCGGCGCCGAGCGCTTCGCCAAGATGGGCGCCTCCGTGTCGGAGGTCTCGATCCCCGAGCACATGCATGCGCTGGCGGCGTGGAATCCGATCACGCTCGAAGGCTTTCTGGTGCAGATGATGCTCGGCAACGGCATGGGCTTCAACTGGAAGGGCCTTTACGACGTCGGCCTGCTCGATGCGCATTCCGGCTGGCGCACCCGCGCCGACGATCTGTCGGTAACGTTGAAGCTCACCATGCTGGTCGGCCAGTGGGGCCTCGAGCACTATCGCGGCCGCTACTACGCCAAGTCGCGCAACATCGCGATCCAGGCCAAGGCGGCCTATGACGCGATGTTCGGCTCCTACGACCTCTTGCTGATGCCGACCCTGCCGTGCGTCGCCACGCCGATTCCGGCCAAGGACGCGCCGCTCGCCGAAGTCGTGCAGCGCGCCTTCGAGATGACCGCGACGACGAGCCCGTTCGACGTCACCGGCCATCCCGCGATGACCGTGCCGTGCGGCCTCTCCGACGGTCTCCCGGTCGGCCTGATGCTGATCGGCAAGGACTACGCCGAGTCCACGATCTACCAGGCAGCGGCGGCGTTCGAGGCCGATGGCGACTGGAAGACCTTCTGATGATCACCATCACCGCGGTCATCAGGGCCAAGGCGGGACACGAGGCCACGATGCGCGACGCCCTCGTCGCCGTCGCGGCCCATGTCGCGGCCAACGAGCCGGAGACGATCGGGTTCTTCATCTCGCAGAGCGAGACCGAGCCCGGTCTGTTCACCACCTACGAGCGCTTCGCCGACAAGGCCGCGATGGACCGCCACAACGGCTCCGCCGCGGTGGCGACCTTCTTCGGCATCGCCAAGCCGATCCTCGACGGTGAGGTCATTCTCGTGACCTCGCAGGAGGTGTCGGCGACGATGCGGTAGGGGGTGGCGAGAGGTGAGTCCACCAATCGTCCTTCGAGACGCCCGCCCAACGTGGCGGGCTCCTCAGGACGAGGGCGATGGATTGGGTGACGACGAGCTCTTGGTTGCCACGGGGCAAGGCA
>NZ_CAFI01000351.1 GCF_000239775.1 Bradyrhizobium sp. ORS 375 | reverse complement strand
GCGCTGCGCTGGGCGGCGTTCGCGGCGCTTGCGCTGGCGGCGAGCTGCTGCACGCCCTATGGCTGGAACGCGCTGCTGGCGTCGCAGAAGATCCTGTCGCTGGGGCAGGCGCTGCCGCTGATCATGGAATGGAAGGCGACGGATTTCCAGAGCCTCGGCCCGTTCGAGATCTGCCTGCTGCTCGCGATCGGCTTCGCGCTGTTTCACGGCCTCAGGCTGCCGCCGGTGCGGATCCTGATGCTGCTCGGCCTGTTGCACATGGCGCTGGCGCAGGCGCGCGCCGCCGAGCTGCTGGCGCTGATCGGCCCCCTGGTGCTCGCCGCGCCGCTGGCGCGCCAGTTCGGTGCCGAGCCTGTGCCGCCGATGGCGACGCGGGCGTCGCTGGCGGCGGCGGTCGTGCTCGCGCTCGGTGCAGGCACGCTGGCCTCGGCCCCGATCCTGACCTTCGCGCCGAATATGCGCGGCACGCCGGTCGCCGCGGTCAGCGAGCTGAAGAAGCTCCACCTTGCGCGCGTCCTCAACGACTACGATTTCGGCGGCTATCTGATTGCCTCCGGCGTGGCGCCGTTCATCGACGGCCGCACCGAGCTGTATGGCGAAAAGTTCTTCGTCGATCACAACGCCGCTTCCGGCCTGATGGAGCCGGACAATCTGTTCCGCCTGCTGAAGGACTACGACATCGAGGCGACGCTGCTGCGCACCCAGAGCGCGGCGACCAAGCTGCTCGATCATGTCGACGGCTGGCAGAAGGTCTATGCCGACGACATCGCCACGATTCATTTGCGCAGGCCGGACGCTCGTCATGTGGCGGAACCGGCGGTGGATGCCGATCGCAATTGAATCGAATCCCTGTGATCGCAACCGCGTGAGGTCGGATGTCGCGCGGCATCCCGGCGCGTGCAATGCCGGCGCGACGCGGCTAAGATGCCACCTGTCAGTTCGACAGCAAGCCTGACTCATTCAACAGCCCGAACAAGCTGATCCAACAAGCTGAACAGAGAGGGAGCGCGTCATGGCCGTGAAGGCAACCGACATTTACTTTCGTCAGCCCGACAACGCGCAGTCCGCGGTACGCGTCCTGGACCTGCCGCGCAACAATCCCTGCGCCCAATGCGGCGAGCCGATCGCGCTGCCGTCGTGGGTCGAAAAGGACGGCCGGCGCACCGCCTTTCTCTGGCACTGCCGCCTCTGCGACTATCGCTACGAGACCATTGCGTTCTACGCCGAGGCCGTCGACGAGGATGGCGCAATCGCGGCGTAGTGGGATGCGTGCCGCGACCTGGCTGAAGTCTGCCGATTTTCTTGTGAGAGACGCGAACTGCACCCCAAACAACAGTCGGCTCCCTCTCCCCGTTCTTCACGGGGAGAGGGTCGGGGTGAGGGGCAGCGGCACGGACAGACTAAGTAGTAGCAGATCCGGCCGTTGGGGTTCGCGCCTCATTGAACATTCGAGGGTTCTGCTGCCGCAAGTCCTCTTGCTAGAATACACACCGT
>NZ_CAFI01000352.1 GCF_000239775.1 Bradyrhizobium sp. ORS 375 | reverse complement strand
AGGTCGGTGCCGAGGAACCACTTGCCGATCAGCTCGGCGAACTGCAGCTCGGTCGAGCCGGTGGCCAGATTGCCGAGCGCGACCGCGCTCGCGGCGCCGCCGGTCCAGGTCGCGTTCGCAGCGTTGCCGTTGACGAAGGCCTGCGTGATGTAGGTCAGGTAGCTCGAGGTCGACACGCCGTTGTTGAGGTTGGCGGCGATGGTCTTGAGATCGGCGAACTGGCTGGCGCTCAGCTTGGTCTTGGTCGCCGCCAGCGAGGCGTCGATGTCGGTGAAGACCTTCAGCAGGCCGGCATAGGTGACCGTGCCGTTGGTGATGGCGGCGGTCATGTCGGCCTTGATCGCGGCGTTGGTCAGGGTGTTGACCCAGGCCGGCACCGTCGTCTTGGTCGTGGTGGTCGCCGTGACCGTCGAGCTGGATATCGTGGTGCTTCCGCTCGACGTCGAGCCCGATGCGGTGGTCACCGTCGCAGCGACGCTGCAGAAATTGCCATAGATCGCGATCGCCGCCGACGGATCAGCGTTCGACGCGGCCGGCGGCGCAGCCGCGGCTGCTTGATTGGCCATCCACAGTGGCGTGAGGTCGGGGGTGAGCCAGCTGTCGTTCTCGAAGAAACCGGTCTGGTCGCTGCTCTGGTCGGTCTGCGGCTTGCGTAGGCCCTGCGGCTGGATCGGCATTGGTCGAGGCTCTCCGTGAACGATGGCTCGTGAGTGATCGTCGTCGCGATCGGGTTGCCATCGTTCGCATCAGCCGTTGCGGCAATGCTGCGCGATCCGTTCGAATTTTAGAAATTTGTCGCGATCATCTGTATCTGACGGCCGTTCGGTCGGTGGAATTTTACAGATCGGCGGCAAATGATACAGAGGCCGTAGTAGTACGGCCCCGGCCTCGGACTCTACTTCGCCTCCGCAATCAGCGCCTGCAGCCGAACCAGCTCGGTTTCCAGGTCAGCCTCGACATCCGCCGCCCTCACCTCGGTCACCCGATAGTCGCGGCTCTCGAGCCATGCCTTCCGCTGCGCGCGGTCGGCGACCACGCCCTCGCTCTCATCATTCCCCACCAGCTCGATCGCGAGGCGGTGGATGAACGAGACGAAGTCCGGGATATGGCGGCCGACCGGGGTCTGGCGCTTGAACTGGCCGGCGAAACGGCGGTCGCGGGACAGCGCGTGCCAGAGCGCGCGCTCGGCATCGGTCGGGTTACGGCGGAGCAGCCGAGCGAGGCCGCGCAGCGAGCCGCGCGAATCCGGAAGGTTGGCCACCGTGCCCTGCTCGGCGATCAGCGCCCGCAGGCGCGTCGCCTGGGTGCTGTCGAGCACGCCGCCCTTGGCCGGGCCCTTGCGTCCCTCGGCGATCGCCATGATCACGCCGTGCAGGGTGTGCATGTCCTGCTTCGTCGGCTCCATGCGGAAGAAGATGTTGCGCAGATTGACCAGCATGGTCTCGCGCTTCTCGGCCGGCCGCAGGAATTCGACCCGGTCGAGCTCGCGGACGAGGTTCTCGAAGAACGCCTCCATCTGCTCCTGGGTGGCGCGCTCGGAGCGCTCGGGCATCGCGAAGGGCAGCGCGCCTGATGTCACCAGCTTGAACCATTCGTAGCCCATCAGCAGCACGGCCTGGGCGAGGTTGAGCGAGGCGAAGCCCGGATTGACCGGATAGGTGATGATACGGTTGGCGCGGGCGACCTCCTCATTGGTAAGCCCGGAGCGCTCGCGCCCGAACAGGATGCCGGCCCGGCCGCCGCCGGCGATCTGGCCCTGCATTTCTTTCGCCGCCGCCTCCGGCCCCATGACCGGTTTGGCCTGGTCATGGGAGCGCGCCGTGGTCGCGAACACCAGATCGAGGTCGGCGATCGCCTCCGGCAGGGTGTCGAACAGCCGGACATGGTCGACGATGTGGTCGGCCCCGGCCGCCGCCCGCTGCGCGGCGATGTTCGGCCAGCCGTCCCGGGGATTGACCAGGCGCAGCTCGGTCAGCGCGAAATTGCCCATGGCCCGCGCGGCCATGCCGATGTTCTCGCCGAGCTGCGGCTCGACCAGGATCACCACCGGTCCTGCGATCTCCACGCCTGCCTTGGTCTTGTCGGTCCCCGACACGATCGGTCCTCAACTTCCATGTCAGATGAAGCGCCGATCCGGCGCCCCTGCCCGCTCCGTTGGCCCGGCTGGCTAGAATTCTCAAGCAAAATAATCGGCTTAAGCCGGAAATTTGCAGTTTAGGCGAAGCTGCAGGCCGCCGCCTCGTCGGCTTTGCCCACCGCATGAGCGGGCTGCGAAAATCAGCACCGGGAGCCTACCGGGTGCGCTTCCGTGCGCGGTGCAGCAGTGCTATGACGCGCTTGATTTCACAAGCGCTTTCCATTCCTGGCGCGCTGTTCCCAAGAAGGCCCCATCGATCATGGCAAAAATCAAGGTGACCAATCCGGTCGTCGAACTCGACGGCGACGAGATGACCCGGATCATCTGGCAGTACATCAAGGACAAGCTGATCAACCCGTTCCTTGACATCGACCTGCAGTATTACGACCTGGGGATGGAGAGCCGCGACAAGACCAACGACCAGATCACGATCGACGCCGCCAACGCGATCAAGAAGGTCGGCGTCGGCGTGAAGTGCGCCACCATCACCCCCGACGAAGCGCGCGTGAAGGAATTCGGCCTCAAGGAGATGTGGAAGTCGCCGAACGGCACCATCCGCAACATCCTCGGCGGAGTCGTGTTCCGCGAGCCGATCATCTGCAAGAACGTGCCGCGCCTCGTCCCTGGCTGGACCAAGCCGATCATCATCGGCCGCCACGCCTATGGCGACCAGTACCGCGCCACCGACTTCAAATTCCCCGGCAAGGGCACCCTGTCGATGAAGTTCGTCGGCGAGGACGGCACCGTGATCGAGCGCGAGGTGTTCAAGGCGCCGGGTCCGGGCATCGCGATGGAGATGTACAATCTCGACGACTCGATCGTCGACTTCGCCCGCGCCTCGTTCAACATGGGCCTGGCCAAGAACTACTCGGTGTACCTGTCGACCAAGAACACCATCCTCAAGGTGTATGACGGCCGCTTCAAGGACCTGTTCCAGGAAGTGTTCGACAAGGAGTTCAAGGACAAGTTCGAGGCCAAGAAGATCACCTACGAGCACCGCCTGATCGACGACATGGTCGCCGCGGCGCTGAAGTGGTCGGGCGGCTATGTCTGGGCCTGTAAGAACTATGACGGCGACGTGCAGTCCGACACGGTGGCCCAGGGCTACGGCTCGCTCGGCCTGATGACCTCGGTGCTGCTGACGCCGGACGGCAACACGGTGGAAGCCGAGGCCGCCCACGGCACGGTGACCCGCCACTTCCGCGAGCACCAGAAGGGCAAGGAGACCTCGACCAACTCGATCGCCTCGATCTTCGCCTGGACCCGCGGCCTGTCGCACCGCGCCAAGCTCGACAACAATGCCGAGCTGGCGAAGTTCGCCTCCACCCTGGAGAAGGTCTGCGTCGACACCGTCGAGGCCGGCTACATGACCAAGGACCTCGCGCTGCTGGTCGGCGCCGACCAGCGCTGGCTGTCGACCACCGGCTTCCTCGACAAGATCGCCGAGAACCTGACCAAGGCGATGGCGGCGTAAGTCTCCCCACTTTCGCCTTCTGGTTTCGCCAATTTGCCACGGGCCGCGCCACAAGCGCGGCCCGTTTTCGTTTTCTGCTGTGATTGAGGAATTGACCATGCGCGAGATCCCCACGCTTTCGCTGTTGCTGCTGGGTGCCCTGACGGTTCAGGCTCAGGCGGCCGAAACCGCGATCCCGGACGCCCTGATTGCTGCCGGCGAGAAGCCGGCACTCACGCTGCATGCCGAGGGCGCCCAGGTCTACGAATGCAAGACGGACAAGGACGGCAAGCTCGCCTGGGGCTTCCGCGAGCCGATCGCCACGCTGTTCGAGGACGGCAAGACCATCGGCCGCCACTATGCCGGCCCCAGTTGGGAGCATCAGGACGGCTCGATCGTCGGCGGCCGGGTGGTCGGGACCGCGATCGGCGCCACCGACAACGACATCCCCTGGCTGAAGCTCGCCGTCGTCTCCCATCGTGGCGGCAAGGGCGCTCTGTCCGACATCACCACGGTGCAGCGGATCAACACGTCGGGCGGCAAGCTGGAGGGCGCCTGCGAGACTGCCGGGCAGTTGCGCAGCGTCGCCTATGCCGCTGACTACGTCTTCCTGCGCAAGGAGTGAGCGGATGGGACAGCGCCTCGTCGGGAGATCTCAAAGCCAAGCCCGTCAAAGCAAAGCCCGAGGCGCGTCCGCGACGCTTGCCTCACCTGATGCCACGGAGGATGGCGGATGACGTCACCGCTCGTCGATTGGCCGCGCCCGCACTTCGCCAAGGGCGGCAAGAACCCCTTCCTCTGCTATGTGGTCTATGGCTGGGTGGACATCGATCGCCCGTTCTCCCGCAGCGCCTATCGGTCGCGCGGCCTTCCCGATGGCATCGATCTCACGGGCTATGGCCCGACCATCCAGCCCATGGTGGTGTCGCAATTTCGCACCGGCTATGGCTGGGGCAGGCTCGTCGCACAGGACCCTGACCTGGCGGCGGTCGTCGCCGCCCAGGATTTCTGCCTCGTCATCCGGGGCGGTGTCACCGATCCGCCGACGCTGAGCTATTTTCGTGACCTGATCGGGCTCTTGACCTTCTGCCTCGATGCCGGTGGTGTCGCGATCTACGATCCGCAAATCCTGAAATGGTGGAGCCCGGCGGAGTGGCGCAGCCACGCCTTCGGCGTCGGACATTGCACGCCACGGCACCACGTCGTCACCTTCGTCTCGCCGGAAAAGGATGGCACCGCGTGGTTTCACACCCGCGGTATGCGCAAGTTCGGCCGCCCGGACGTCAGCATTCACAACGTGCGCGCCGAGCACCGCGCCGCCATCATCGACCTCGTCAACCGCTTCATCGACCTGCTCGCGTTTGGCGGCGTCGTCCCCGACGGGCAGGAGATCCGCATGAGCACACTGCCCGCCGGCATGACCTGCTGGCACCGGGGCAGCGAGGACGATCCCGACTTCAACAACGAGCATCTCGAGATCATGTGGCCCGGCGGCAAGGGTGGATAGCCGCGCGCTGCTAGCGCGCAGATGCGCGCACGAGACCATCGACGATGCCGGAACCTTCGTCGATGAGCTGCTGGGCGCTCATCCAGACATCGCGCCCCGCGATCTTCTTCCGCATCCCGGCCAGCCAAACCGTGCTGACGCCGCGAATGCCGATGTCGCGACGGAACAGGTCGTCGGTCACGGCCGTCTTCACGATCCGCGACAACACCTCTTTGTCAGTCTCGCTGATCTCCTGTCGCTTCAGATCATCCCGTGCATTGCTGTTGAGGCTCGCCTCGTGAAACATGAAGTAGGCTTCGGGGTCGGCCATCCGCCTTTCGCCGGCGAGAAAGATCGGCACGCACATCGAGGCGCAGACCCCGGCTCTGTCGACGACCGTGTCGATCGCCCGATGACGTTCGCGGATCGCTTCGACAACCTGGCGCCCATGCTGGATCGAGCCACCCGGCGAGTTCAAGATCAGCACCAGCCGGCGCGGATCGGCCTTGTAGCGGTCCAGCGTCGCGCCGATGCGCTCGCTCATCGGCTCCTGCACCGGCCCGCTCCAGCCGAGCACGATGCGGTCCCGCTCTTCCTTGATCGACAGGACCTGCTGGGATGCGACGTCCCCCGAGCCGGAAGGCCATTGGAAGGACCACCAGACCAACAGAACGCCGCCAACGATGCCGAGCACTTTGAGCAGTCTCACGGAGGGCCTCCGCAACTCGACGCAGGATCGATCTCTATCGATCTATGCGGCGCGCAATCAGTGACTGACCGATTTCCAGAAGGTGAGCGCCGCACCGACCATCATGAGGGCCAGGGTCACCGTGCCGAAGACAAACGACAGCGTCCGGTTCCAGAGCTTCGTCTCTGCCGCGTAGTAGATCGAGACCGCCGCGCGATCGACCGTCGAGCGCACCGGCACGAGGGCCTCGCCGCCTCCCCCGGAAAACAGCATGAAGAACTCGATGCTCATGGGAGCCTTGTCGGGCTGGGCGATCGACGCAATCTTCGCCTCACAGGTCGTGACCAAGAAGTACCTTCGCTTGCATTTTCCTTCGGTGGCGCGCAGATCATAGGCAGGCTGCCACGTTCCGGCGAGGCGCCGATCGCGCCGAAGGTCCGGACCATAGCTGATGAGGACTCCGTACAGCAGAGCGCCGCAGGCCAGCATAACGATGGCCCAACGAATCGGACTGCCCTTCGCCGGAGCAGCCTCGGCTGGGCTGGGAGCTTGAGTGGCGACTGGGCTGATTTCGGCAGCCATGCCCGGATTGTAGGTTCTTGCCGACGCGCCCATGCCGGACTGCCGCTTGCCGAACGTCATTGTGGTCACTCCTGACACCAACGCGCTCGCTACCTAAGGGTGAATCCTATAAGGTTTCTCTAATTCACGTCGACCAATTCTCAGTATGTCTCCAAATTGAGATGATACTCCAGGCTGTGGGGGCAAAGAATCGCGCACACCACTCACGCCTCGCGGTAATCCAGCAGGATCAAGCCGACCAGCACGAAGGCCACCGGCCAGACCCAGGCCGCGGCGCGGCTGATGCGGCCGTTCATGCGCAGCTCGAGCCAGCGTGCCCAGCCGGCGGTGATGCCGCACAGCGCCAGCGGCGTGTGGCTCATCTCGATCAGGAGCTGGTCCTTGATGTTGGCGATCGCATGCGAATGCGTCATCAGCAGCGCGCCGCCGGCCGCGACCGTCAGCGGAAACACCAGCGCGGCGCGGCCCGCCTCCTGCCCGCGCAGGCGCACGCGCCATTCGAACAGGCCGAACAGGATGATCAGCGCGACGAACAGCCGGTGCTGCGCCACTTCGGGATCGCGCCACGAGGCCCAGAAGCCGATCGGGCCGAGCGGCCAGGCCATCTCGTCGGCGCGCAGGAACAGGAACGCCGCCATGACGAGGAACAGCAGCGGCCAGTGCCGCGCGAAGCCGCCCCAGGCGAAGCGTTCGATCAGCGCGAGCACGCCGATCAGCAGGACGAAGATGCCGGCCCAATGGTGATTGTATTCCGACCAGGCGATATCAGCGGCGTTGCGCGGCAGGATCACGCCCTCGCCCGGGACATAGGCCGGCGGCGCTGTCACGCGCTGCGCGTCGGCGGCGTCGATCCTGGCCTGCAGCTGCGAGATCGTGAGCTGGTCCACCGAAGGACTGGTGAGCCGCGGCCATTGCGGCGTGGCGCGCTCGACGATCTCCGCCCAGCTCAGCCGGTCCTGGCTGAGATCGATGCCGGGCGGCAGCGAGGTCAGCGAGCCTGCGGTCAGCAGCACCGTCAGTCCGATGCCGAGCTCGACCTCGACAAAGCGCTTCATGCGCAGCAGTGGTGCTGAGGGATCGCGGCGGCGCAGGCGCTCGACGGCGAAGAAGTTGGCGGCGCCGAGTACAAGCAGCATCACGAGCATCGCGACCTTGGCCGAGGTCATCACGCCATAGGCCGTGCCGTAGATCGCCTCGACCGAGCCGAGATAGGCGATCGCCATCACCGTGCCACCCAGCATGATCGCCGCCACCGAGGCCATCGACATCAGCGAATAGCGCCGGCCGATGCGGCGCTGGTCGTCCTCCGATCTGCAGCCATTCAGCGCCAGCAGGAAACACGGCAGACCGCCGATCCACCCCCCGGCGCCGAGCATGTGCAGGATATCGGCTGAGAGCAGTGGCCAGCGGACATCGAGCCGGCTCGCGGCATGCGTCAGGTTGAGCTGCATCGCCAGCGCCAGCCCGCCGAGCGCGACCAGCGCCGCCGCGCGCCAGCTCAGCCACGTTCCGGTCCGCGCCAGACCCGCGATGCCCAGCGCGCAGGCGGCGATGACGAAGCTCGAGCGAGCGAAGTCCGCCCCCACGGCGTCGCGCAACGACAGGTCAAGGGTGCCGATCAACGCCGCCATGTTGACGGCCAGCGAGATCGCGACGACCGCGAACCAAGCGTAAGCGCTGCGGCGCAGGAAGCGCTGGGCCCGCTTACCGACCACCAGCGCATCGGCGGACAGCTCGCTCTGCAGCGGCCGCAGCAGCAGGAGCTGGAACGCGATTCCGCCGATCGTGAACGATTGCGCCAGCAGGGTCAGCCCGCGCAGCACCACCGAGAGATAGCCGAAGATGTCGAGGAACAGCGCCATGACGACCGAACGATGGCTAGCGCACGTTGAACGGGATGTCGCCGCGGGTGATGTGGCCGTCGACGCTGAGCACCTGCCATTGCAGGTGCCAGGCGCCGGGGCTCAGCGCCCGCGCCTGTGCGCCGATCTCGTCGGCCGCCGTATCCGCGGCCGGCGCCAGCGCCTGCTCGGCGCCATCCGGCGCCTTGAGCTTCAGCCGCGACCGGGCGTGGTCGATGCGGCTGTTGAAGCGCAGCCGGATCGCGACCGCGTCCCTGTCGATGGTCGCGCCCGAGGCGGGCTGCGACGAGACGATGACGGCATGGGCCGAGGCGGCGGCGGGCGCGGCGAGAACGGCCAAGGAGAGCAGGAGGCGAAGTCGCAGGGCGGACGGCATGGGATCACGAAGGGGGTGACGGCTGATGACGCGCAGCATCCCGCAAGCAAGAGCCGCGCCCAGAAAAGAACGAGTCGGTTCTAATCTACGGCAGCGCCCCGTTCCACACGTCACCACAAAGCCGTGAGCGGAGCTGTGGACGGCCACGTTGCGCGGCCACCCGGCTCCGGCCCTGCCTGCCCCGCATTCCTCCTGCGGCGAAATTTAGGGTCGAATCGTCAAGGACTTCGCTGTATGCCTCGCGGCATCATTGCCGTCCGTCCGGGCGCCCTGCCGACCCGGACCAACATTGCCCGCTCCAGAGGAACGCCTGAGGAAACCGTCATGCCCGCCTATCGCTCCCGCACCTCCACCCATGGCCGCAACATGGCCGGCGCCCGCGGCCTGTGGCGCGCCACCGGCATGACCAACGAGGATTTCGGCAAGCCGATCATCGCCGTCGTCAACTCCTTCACCCAGTTCGTGCCCGGCCATGTCCACCTCAAGGATCTCGGCCAGCTGGTCGCGCGCGAGATCGAGAAGGCCGGCGGCGTCGCCAAGGAGTTCAACACCATCGCGGTCGACGACGGCATCGCGATGGGCCATGACGGCATGCTCTACAGCCTGCCGTCGCGCGAGCTGATAGCCGACAGCACCGAATACATGGTCAACGCGCATTGCGCCGACGCCATGGTCTGCATCTCCAATTGCGACAAGATCACGCCGGGCATGCTGATGGCCGCGATGCGGCTCAACATCCCCGCGGTGTTCGTTTCGGGCGGGCCGATGGAGGCCGGCAAGGTCAACATCCAGGGCAAGCTGCGCAAGGTCGACCTGATCGACGCAATGATCGTGGCCGCCGACGACAAGGTCTCGGACGCCGATGTCGAGGTGATGGAGCGCTCGGCCTGCCCGACCTGCGGCTCCTGCTCCGGCATGTTCACCGCGAATTCGATGAACTGCCTGACCGAGGCGCTCGGCCTGTCGCTGCCCGGCAACGGCTCGGTGCTGGCGACGCATGCCGACCGCCGCGGCCTGTTCGTCGAGGCCGGCCATCTGATCGTCGACCTCGCCCGCCGCTACTACGAGCAGGACGATACGTCGGTGCTGCCGCGGTCGATCGCCAACTTCAAGGCGTTCGAGAATGCGATGAGCATGGACATCGCGATGGGCGGCTCGACCAACACCGTACTGCATCTGCTCGCCGCCGCGCATGAGGGCGAGATCCCGTTCACGATGACCGACATCGATCGGCTGTCGCGCAAGGTGCCCTGCCTGTGCAAGGTCGCGCCCGCCGTGGCCGACGTGCACATGGAGGACGTGCATCGTGCCGGCGGCGTGATGGGCATCCTCGGCGAGCTCGCCCGCGCCGGCCTGCTGCACACCGAGCTGCCGAGCGTGCATTCGGCCTCGCTCGCGGCCGCGCTGGAGCGCTGGGACATCCGCCAGACGTCCAGCGAGAGCGTGAAGAACTTCTACATGGCCGCGCCGGGCGGCGTACCCACACAGGTCGCGTTCAGCCAGGATCGCCGCTACCAGGAGCTCGATCTCGACCGCGAAAAGGGCTGCATCCGCGACCTCGATCATGCCTATTCCAAGGACGGCGGCCTCGCGGTGCTGACCGGCAACATCGCCCAGGACGGCTGCATCGTGAAGACCGCGGGCGTCGACGCCTCGATCCTGAAATTCTCCGGCCCGGCGCGCGTCATGGAGAGCCAGGACGCCGCGGTCGAGGCGATCCTCACCAACAAGATCAAGGAAGGCGACATCGTCGTCATCATCTATGAAGGCCCGCGCGGCGGCCCCGGCATGCAGGAGATGCTGTATCCGACCAGCTATCTGAAATCGAAGGGCCTCGGCAAAGCCTGCGCGCTGATCACCGACGGCCGCTTCTCCGGCGGCACCTCGGGCCTCTCGATCGGCCACGTCTCGCCGGAAGCCGCCGAGGGCGGCCTGATCGGCCTGGTGCAGGACGGCGACACGATCGAGATCGACATCCCGAACCGCACGATTCATCTCGCGGTCTCGGATGCCGAGCTCGCCCAGCGTCGCGCGGCAATGGAGGCCAAAGGCGATCAGGCCTGGAAGCCGAAAACCCGCGCCCGCAAGGTGTCGACCGCGCTGAAGGCCTACGCCGCCTTCGCATCGAGCGCCGCCAAGGGCGCGGTGCGGATCGTGAAGGAGTGAGGCTGCCCCTCAACCCACCCCTCTCCCCGTGAAGAACGGGGAGAGGGAGCGCACCGTTCGTGTGGAGATGCCTCGTATCGCGTCGGCGGTGCGAAGCTCATCATGAACGGCAAGCTCATTGTCTTGAGGCAGCAATCTGTCGGCGTCGGCGGTGCGACCTGTCCCCGCCCTTTGCGGGGAGAGGTCGGATTGCGCAGCAATCCGGGTGAGGGGCATGGCACCGACGAAGCCTCATCGCAGCTCCATCGGATTCGTAAGGCGTCCTTCGATAGCAGCACCACCCGTGAGGCTGCCCCTCTCCCCGTGTAGAACGGGGAGAGGGAGCGCACCGCTTGCGCGGCCGTTCATCGAGCCACAGCTAACAAACGGCTCGGCCGTATTCCTTCCGTTCGCCACTCAATACGCCTTCGGATCCCCGCTGTCGTTCGGCTGCGCGAAGGCCTTCTGCAGCACCGGCGTCATCGGGAAGTTGAAGTTGACGCCCTTCGGCGGCACCGGAGCCATGAACCATCTCGCGTACAGCGTCGCGATCTCGGGGCTGGTGTAGAGCTTGGCCGTCGCTCGGTCGACTGTGGCCTTGAAGGCGGGATCGTCCTTGCGCAGCATGATGCCGTAGGGTTCGGGCATCGAGAACTGATCAGTCGAGATCGCGAAGTCCGACGGCGTCTTGGCGCTGGCGACGAGGCCGGCGAGCAGGATGTCGTCCATCACATAGGCGTCGGCGCGACCGTTCTCGACCATCAGGAAGCCCTCGGCATTGTCCTTGGCGGCGACGATGTTCAGGCCGAGCTGACGCGCCGTGTTCGCCTCGTAGAGCTGCTTGATGTTGGTGGTGCCCGACGTCGAGGCCACCGTCTTGCCCTTGAGATCGTCGATCGTCTTCAGCCCGCTCGACGCCTTGGCGACGAAGCGGTTGGCGGTGAGGAAATAGGTGTGGGAGAACGACACCAGCCGCTGCCGTTCGAGATTGTTGGTGGTCGAGGCGCATTCCAGATCGATGGTGCCGTTCGTCATCAGCGGAATGCGCGTCGCTGACGACACCGGCGTCAGCTTGACGTCGAGCTTGTCGAGCTTCAGCGTCGCCTTGATCTCGTCGACGATCCGGCCGCAGATGTCGAGCGCGAAGCCGAGCGGCTTCTGGTTGTCGTCGATGTAGGAGAACGGCAGCGAGGTTTCGCGATAGCCGACCGTGACGGTGCCGGTCTCCTTGATCTTCTGCAGGGTGCCGGCGAGCTCTTCAGCCGATGCGGGCGCGGCCAGGACCGATGCAACCAGAGCGTACGCGACGAGACGTGCATGCTTCATTCGTTTGGTCTCCCGTTGGATGTGAGTTGCGTCACGGAAGCAAGGCCCGGGCCAGGGGATCATGCCCGCTGCTGAGACAGCACGCCAGCGCAGCGGAACTCTCCCGCCGACCTTGCTTTGCCGACGTTGCCGGATAGTGTGTCGCAGCTTCGATTGCGGGTGGTTGTCTGGGGCACGGATGTCGGCATTGCGCTACCTCTTAGTTCTCGTCCTGCTGCTGGGTGGCAGCACGGCCGCGCTCGCCGACAAGCGCGTCGCGCTGATCATCGGCAACTCCGCGTACAAGAGCGTCGCCCGGCTCTCGAACCCGGCCAACGATGCGAAGCTCGTCGGCGACATGTTCCGCAACGCCGGTTTCGAGCGCGTCGACGTCAGGCTGGATCTCGGCGTGCAGGAGATGCGCCGCGCCTTGCGTGAGTTCGGCGCGCGGGCGCGCGAGGCGGAGATCGCCGTGATCTACTATGCCGGCCACGGCATCGAGCTCGACGGCGTCAACTATCTGATCCCGACCGACGCCGTGCTCGAGGCCGACAGCGACGTGCTCGACGAGGCGATCGCTCTGGACCGCGTGCTGTTCGCGATCGAGCCGGCCAAGCAGTTGCGCCTCGTCGTGCTCGACGCCTGCCGCGACAACCCGTTCGCCAAGACGATGAAGCGCAGCGTCGCCTCGCGCAGCATCGGCCGCGGCCTCGCCAAGGTCGAGCCGCCGAGCCCGAACACGATGATCGCCTTCTCCGCCAAGGCGGGCTCGACCGCCGCCGACGGCGATGCCAGCAACAGCCCGTTCGCCACCGCCCTGGTCGCGCATCTGCCGAAGCCCGGCCTCGATCTGCGCCGCGCCTTCGGCTTCGTCCGCGACGACGTGCTGAAGGCGACCGGCTATCGCCAGGAGCCCTATGTCTATGGCTCGCTCGGCGGCAATGACGTCGCGCTGGTTCCTGCGGCGCCGGCACCGAGCGCGGCCAATGATCCGGACGCGGCGATGCGGCGCGACTATGAGCTCGCCGAACGCATCGGCAGCCCGGCAGCGTTCGATGCCTTCCTCGAGAAATATCCCACGGGCTTCTACGCCTCGCTCGCCAAGGCCCAGCGCGCCAAGCTCGCGTCCGCGACAAAGACACCGGAGTCGCCCGTCGGCAAGCCGGTCGAGATCGCACGCGTCCCCGACTCCCCGGCGGCCGAGGTCACGCGCAGTCGGCCGGAGCCGGCGCCCCGCGCGGAGAAGCCGGTCGCGGAACCGACGGTGGTCGCGGCGCTGCCGCCGGCTGAGAAACCGGCGGCGGCCGCGCCTCCGCCGGATCTGCCCCGCCAACTCGCCGCCGAGCTGCGCCGCGTCGGCTGCAGCACGGCCGACAGTGACGGCAGCTGGGACGGCAACGCGCGGCGTGCGCTGGAGCGCTTCAACAAGCAGACCGGGACGACGTTCGACATCAAGGTCGCCAGCATCGACGCGCTCGACGCAGTGAAGGCGAAAACCTCGCGCGTGTGTCCGCTGATTTGCGGCAAGGGCCTGCGTCCCGAGGGCGATAGCTGCGTCAAGCTCACCTGCCCCGCCGGCCAGACGCTGGACGAGGACGGCGACTGCGTCCGGCGCAAGGATGAGCCGGCCGCCAAGAAGCCGGACGAGCCGACGCGGCGCGAGGAGCCGGCGCGCAAGAAGGAGCCGGCGGTGGCGATGCGCTCCGAGCCGGAGCCGAAGCGCGTGAGCGGCGGCGGCCGCTGCACCAGCATCAGCCAGCGCTGCGCCATCCAGATCGGCGGCCGCTGCAATCCCGCCACGGGCCATTGGGAATACGGCCGCAACGGCGCCGGCGGCGACACGATGTCGTTCAACAACTGTCTCAGCCGGATGATGGCCGGGGGACGGTGAGCAACGGCGCTGCGCCGGGTGCTCGATATCGGGCGAGACAACCGGACCGCTCTGGAAGCGGAGCGAAAATCCACGCACTATGCGTTCC
>NZ_CAFI01000353.1 GCF_000239775.1 Bradyrhizobium sp. ORS 375 | reverse complement strand
CGCGCCCAACAAACTACACGCCGCATGCGGCGCCAGCGTGCCCGTCCGATGGAGCTGCGATCCGGACACCGTGCTTGCCATGCCCCTCACCCGGATTGCTGCGCAATCCGACCTCTCCCCGCAAAGGGCGGGGAGAGGTTGCACCGCGCGAGCGGAATGATCGCGGCATGCGAACGATCGTTGTCAGCCCACCAACGCCTTCACCAGCCCGCTCTCCGCATCCGCCAGATCGTCGATGACGTCGAAATGATGCCGGTCCGGCGCCTCGACATAAGCCGTACGCGCCCCCAGCCCGATCCAGATGTTCGCGAGCAGCTGGGCCTGGCGGCGGAATTCGTTGCGTTCGGCGCCGCCGACCCAGGCGGTGACCTTGGCGCCCTCGATCGGCGTCAGCAGTGCCGCGCTCTCCTTCGCAGCGGTGGCGTCATCGATCTGCAGCGTCTCGTTCATCGCCGTCCGCTGCAGCGGGCGCAGATCGTGCAGGCCGGAGATCGAGACCACGCCGGTGATGCGCTTCTGCCGCTCTTCTGAGAGCGGCGCGCCGCGACAGATCGTGCGGCTGACGAGGTGGCCGCCGGCGGAATGGCCCGTCAGCGCGACCGGACCTGCGACCTCGTCCATGGCGCGCGCGATGGCCTGTGCGACGTCGACCGAGATGTCGGCGATGCCGACCTCGGGACATAGCCGATAGGACGGCATCGCCACGGCAAATCCGCGCGCGATCGGGCCCTTGGCCAGGTGCGACCAGAAACTCTTGTCGAGCCGCATCCAGTAGCCGCCATGGACGAACACGACGAGCCCCTTCGGCGTGCCCTCCGGCAGGAACAGATCGAGCCGCTGCCGCTCATGCGCGCCATAGGCGATGTCGAGCTTCGCCCGGCCCTGCCCGGCGAGCTCCCTGCGATAGGCCTCCGCCGGTGCGACCCACAGCCCAGGCCAGCGTTCGCCGCCGGGGATGTTCGGGCCGTTGGCATAGGCGTTGTCCCAGTCCTTGACGGCATACAGCATGACAATCTCCTGATCGAATCAGCGCGCGATGGCTCAAAGGCCGGTGCGCAGCTTCCAGAGTTCGGGGAACAGCACGATCTCCAGCATCTTGCGTAAGTAGTTCACGCCCGAAGTGCCGCCGGTGCCGGTCTTGAAGCCGATGATGCGCTCCACAGTGGTGACGTGGTTGAAGCGCCAGCGGCGGAAATAGTCCTCGAAATCGACCAGCTTTTCGGCGAGCTCATACAGCTCCCAATGCCGCTGCGGATCGCGATAGACGCTGGTCCAGGCCGCCGCGACCTCCGGGCTTTCGGCGCGGGTGCCACGCCAGTCGGTGCGTTGGCCGTCGGCGCCGATGAAGAAGCCGCGGCGCGCGAGCAGCCGCAGTGCTTCGTCATACAGGCTGGGCTTCGCCAGAATGGATTCCAGCTCCGCCGTCAGCTCCGGATGATGCGCATGCGGACGCAGCATCGCGAGGTTGCGGTTGCCGAGCAGGAATTCGATCGAGCGATACTGGAACGACTGGAAGCCGGAGGACTCGCCGAGTTTGTCGCGGAACAGCGTGTACTCGCTCGGGGTCATCGTGCGCAGCACGTCCCAGGCGCCGTTGAGCTGCTCGAAGATGCGCGACACCCGCGCCAGCATCTTGAACGCCGGCTGCACATCGTCCCGAGCGATCGCGGCCATCGCGGCCTTGATCTCGTGGATCGCGAGCTTCATCCACAGCTCCGAGGTCTGGTGCTGGATGATGAAAAGAAGTTCGTCATGGGCCGACGACAGTGGCGCCTGCGCGTCGAGCAGGCGGTCGAGCATCAGATAGTCGCCATAGGACATGCGTCCCTTGAAGTTCATCCGCGCACCTTCGGTGGCGGGATCGTAGGGCGCGCTGCTCACGTCACGAGCTCCTTCTGACGATATTCGGGCTTGTCCCACAGCTTGTTGGCAAGGACCTGCTCGAGGATGTCGACGGCGCCGCGCACCTCAGCCTCGCCGATATAGAGCGGCGTGAAGCCGAAGCGCAGCGCATCCGGCGCGCGGAAGTCGCCGATCACGCCGCGCGCGATCAGCGCCCGCATGATCGCATAGCCGTCGGGATGGCGGAACGACACCTGGCTGCCGCGCCGTGATGCGTCCCGCGGGGACGCCAATGTGAGCGACGGACAGCGCTTCTCCACCTCGGCGATGAACAGCTCTGACAGCGCGATCGAGGCTTTGCGCACATCCTGCATCGACACGCCCTCCCAGGCGTCGAGCGCCGCATCCAGCGCGGCGAGAGCGATGATCGGCGGCGTGCCGATGCGCATCCGCTCGATGCCGCCGCCGGGACGATAGTCGAGATCGAAGGCGAACGGCGCCTCGTGGCCCATCCAGCCCGACAGCGCCGGCGGCGCGATGTCGGCGTAACGTGGGGCGACATAGATGAAAGCCGGCGCGCCGGGGCCGCCATTGAGATATTTGTAGGTGCAGCCGACGGCAAAGTCGGCATCTGCACCGGCAAGGTCGACCGGCACGGCGCCGGCGGAATGCGCGAGGTCCCACACCGTGAGCGCGCCGGCATCATGCGCCGTCTTGGTCAGCGCGGCCATGTCGTGCATGCGTCCGGTGCGGTAGTCCACCTCGGTCAGCATCAGCACGGCGACGCTGTCGTCGATGGCGGCCTCGACCTGCTCGGGCTCCACCACCTTGAGCGTGGCGCGATCGCCGAGCATGCGGACAAGGCCCTGCGCCATGTACAGATCGGACGGGAAGTTGCCGCTGTCAGACAGGATCACGCGCCGGCCGGGGTTGAGCGACAGCGCCGCGGCGAGCGCCTGATAGACCTTGATCGACAGCGTATCACCCATCACCACCGTGCCGGGCGCAGCGCCAATCAGGCGCGCGATCCGGTCGCCGACGCGACGCGGCTGCACCATCCAGCCGGCGCTGTTCCAGCCGCGGATGAGCTCGGTGCCCCATTCCGCCTCCAGCATGCGGGCAACGCGGGCGGGGACGGCCGAAGGCAGCGCGCCGAGCGAGTTGCCGTCGAGATAGATGACTCCGTCAGGAATCTTGAAAAGCGATCGGGTGTGAGAAAAATCCGCCATGCTGCCTTGCTCTGTTCGCCGTCCCGAATGCATGATTCGGGCCGCAAGAGACCAGATCGACCGGCGGCCACACGTCCGCGCCGCCTGGATGGTGTGGCTCTGTCACGACCGCAGCTACGGAGCAAGTGGGATGAGAGCGTCAGCCTGGCTCGTCTGTTTCTGTTTATGGGCGATGCCCGCCTTGGCCGGCGGCGACGTCTCCGCCGCGCAAAGCGTCATTCGCGCCCAGGAGCAGGCGCTGGCGCGCGACGACGGCCCTGCCGCCTATGCGCAGGCCGCCCCCGAGATCCAGGCGCTCTTTCCCAGCGTCGAGATTTTCATGGAGATGGTGCGCCAGGGCTATGCGCCGGTGTACCGTCACAAGAGCTTCGAGTTTGGCCCGTCACAGGTCGAGGACGGCAACATCGCGCAGCGCGTCCACATCGTCGATGCCAATGGCGAGGCCTGGGAGGCGCTCTATACGCTGCAGACGCAGCCGGACGGCAGCCTCAAGATCACCGGCTGCTCGCTGCTGAAGGCCGGCCAGTCGGTCTGAAGGCGAGACGGGACTTCAGCGTGACGGGGTCGGCGGCCCGCCGTGCTGCTGGCGCCATTGCAGGAATTGGCGGAACAGCGCGCTGCGCTCGGCCGGATCGTTCGACACCTGGCCGCCGCTCTGGCGCACGAAGCTCTCGAACTGCTGCTGCTGCTGGACATCAGCAACCTGCGACCGCGGCGCATCGGCGGCCTGCGGCCGCGGCACCATGTTGCGCGCCACCAGCCATTCGTCCGCGGCCTTGAAGCGTTTCCAGCCGGGAATGACGGCGACGATGCTCGACTCCTTCCATTTCGGATGGCGCGGCGGCTTCATGAACTCGTCGTAGTTGGCGAAGAACGCCTCGACGAAGCGCGCGACCTTGCGATAGCGCTCGGTATTCTCAGGCCAGTTGTAGCTGACCAGCAGCATGCCGATCGCCACTGTCTCGATCGTCTCGCCGGGATTGAGCAGGTTCGGATATTCCTCCGAGGCCAAGGTCGTCGGCAAATAGAGATCCTGCAGCCGCCGATCATAGGGAATCGTCACCAAATGCAGCGCGCGATTCTCGTTCTTGATGTTGCGGGCGAGCTGGAACACCTTGCCGGTCGAGACGATATAGGCGTCGGCCTCGCCGTCGATCAGCTTCTGAATCGATTTCGCATCGTCGGTGGCGTAGTCGAACGACGCGGTCATGCCGAGCCGGTTGAAGATCACGCGCGCGGAATAAAAGCCGACATCGGTCGGCGCGATGATGCGCTTGCCGTTGAGATCGAAGATCGAGCGGATCGAGGACCGCGCGATGACGTGGATCTCATTGTGATAGAGCCGCGCGATGTAGCGGAGCTGCGAGGTGATGTCCGGAATGCCGTATTGCAGGCGGTAGAACTCGGGCACGTCGGCCGCGACCGCGCCCATGTCGATGCTCTTCAGGAACAGGATGTCAGAGACGTTGCGCACCGGGCCCTTGCCGAGCACCGGCAGCACGCGGACATTGGTCTGGTCGTCGAGCACGCGCGCCATGTCCGAGCCGAACACGGAGGTCGCGCCGCCCGCCGGTGCGGTGATGATGGTGACGGTGCCGTCATTGACGTCGTTCGGGTTCGGCAGCCGCCACACGTCCGGGCCGCTGCCTGGCATCGGCGACAGCGAGGCCGGCAAGCCGGCAGGCCGCGGCGGCGCCGGAGCGGGCGCGGCGGCATTGGGTCTGGCGGGAGCTGGCGATACGGGGACAATGAGAGATCGGGTCGCCGCGGGCCGCGGCGGCTGGGCCGGCTGCGGTTGCGGAAACAGCTGTGCCGACGCCTGGCTCGTCATGAGTCCGATCGCCAGCGCGGCGAATGACAACTGCGAAACGGCGCGTGAAACGATGGACATAGCGCAACGGCCTCCTGCACCATCGCGATGCCGCCGCAGCGATCCCGACCGGTCCGGAGCCTTCACCTCGCCGCCACCCTTGCTTCAGGTTGGGCGACAGGCGACCGCGGCCTCGGCTGAGACCTCGCGACAATTCACTTCGCGATGCGAAGCGCGCAGGGCCCCACAAGCCCCGACCGGCTTCGATCGAGATCAGAGTTGCGTGATCGGATTCGATGGATTTGCGGCGGAAGCCTGGATTTTGTACGACGGCGTGCATATAGACCCTGATCAGGGTCCGACTGTTGCCGCCGCGCAACGATCCCGCGATCAGGTGGCCAGCCGGTGTTGCCGCCGCGCCAGGATCAGCAGCGTGACCACAATCATCAGGTTGAGGGCATTCCAGGCGATGCCATTGGCGAACGCCGCCGCATAGGAGCCGGTGGCGTCGAAGATCACGCCGGACACCCAGCCGCCAAACGACATGCCGAACACCGAGGCGAAGATGATGATACCGACCCGGGTCGCGGCCTCGCGCGCCGGCATCGCCTCGCGCACGATGATCGCATAGCTCGGCACGATGCCGCCCTGGAACAGGCCGAACATGCCGGAGATCAGGTACAGCGAGGTCAGGCCGTCGAAGAACAGATAGAACAGCAGCGCGAAGCCCTGCGCCAACGAGCCGATCAACAGCGTCCGCATGCCGCCGACGCGGTCGGCGAGGAAGCCGGAGCCGATCCGGCTGACGATGCCGAGCGCCATCATCAGCGACAGCATCTGCGCGCCGACCGCGACGCCATAGCCCAGATCGCCGCAATAGGCGACGATATGCACCTGCGGCATCGCCATCGCGACGCAGCAGGCGATCGCGGCGATGCTCAGCAGCACGGTGAGCGCGTTGGTGGAGATCGGCAATGTCAGCTGCGGCGGCGCCGCGTGGGTGTGGTCATGCGCACCGGCGCCGCCCATCCGCGCGCGCAGCACCAGCAGCAGCGCCGACATCGTCACCGCGCAGAAGATGCCGAGCGCGACATGGGTGGCGCGCCAGCCAATCTGCTGCACGCCATAGTTCACCAGCGGCGGCCACACCGTGCCGGCGACGTAGTTGCCGGAGGCGACGATGGTGACGGCCAACCCGCGATAGCGCTCGAACCAGTGCGAGGCCTCGGCCATCAGCGGCGCGAAGGTCACCGAGGAGCCGAGCCCGATCAGGAAATACACCGCCTGGAATTGCCACAGCGTCACGGAGGCGCCTGCAAGCAGATACGCCGTGGCCGTGGTGGCGATGCTGAGGGCCATCGCGGTGACGATGCCGAAGCGATCGGTGATGCGGCCGACGATGACGCCGCCGAGCCCGAAGCCGAACATGGTGAGCGTATAGGCCAGCGACACCGCACCGCGGCTCGCGGCATATTCGGCCTGCACGGTCGGCAGGACGACGACAACCGTCCACATCCCGGCGCCGCCGATGGAACCGATGACGAGCGCAAGCACCAGCCGCGCCCAGGCCTGGCGCGAGTCCGGTGTGAAGTGAGGCGCTTCCTCGAATCTTGGGGTGGGTCCGTGCACGATGGCCACAACTTCGTTGCCGCGTGCTGTGGGGTCAAGCCACATTGCTGCGGCATTGCCCATGCAGAAGCAGTGCAACAAGAGCACGTCGGCCAGCATCTTGTGGTCATCAAGATCCTGACGAGAGCCACATGGACCACCGGTGACCCGAGGTCCTTCCTCGAGCGCAAGTGTGCTCCCTCTCCCCGTTCTTA
>NZ_CAFI01000354.1 GCF_000239775.1 Bradyrhizobium sp. ORS 375 | reverse complement strand
CGCCCCTCCCGTTGAGGCAGGATGGCGCTAGACAATCATGATTTCCGATATTACGCAAGTATTTTATTTTTTACCGAATGAAACGGAGCGACAGAGAAGGCCGAGGGCCGGGCGGTCGCCTTGGAAGCTTCGGTCTGCTCTGGATGCGTTCCATCGACACATGCGCCACACGTCGCCGGGACATTTTCCGCGTTCGTGTGCGCTTATTCCGCTCGCCGGCAAGTCCGCTCGCGGTCGAGTTCCCTATTAGCAGTTCCCTCATTCTCCTCCTCAATCCAGCGTTAAGGGGCAGACGGCATGCTGGCGATGAGGGGAGTTGCCGATGTCCGCCGACCATCACGATGATACACGCCGCCTGGAGACGCTGGCGGAACTCGACGTTCTGGATACGCCGCGCGAGCGCGCGTTCGATCGTCTCACCGCACTGTGCCGGAAGATCTTCGATGTGCCGATGTCCACGCTGACCTTCGTCGACGGCCATCGCCAATGGTTCAAGGCGGCGGAGGGCATGGCCGATCACGAGGGCGATCGACGGCCCGCGTTCTGCAACTACGCGATCCAGGAACTCGAGCCGCTGATCGTCACCGACACCCATCGCGATCCGCGCTTTGCGGATAATGTGCTGGTCCATGGCCGGCCGTTCATCCGCTTCTATGCCGGGGCGCAATTGCGCATCGCGGGCGTCAATGTGGGGACCCTGTGTGCGCTGGACACCAAGCCGCGGTCGTTCAGCCTGCATGATGTCGCGATCCTCAAGGATCTTGCAGCCATCGCCATCGACGAGCTGATGCTGCGCAATCTGAGCATGCGCGACAGTCTCACGGGCGCGTTGTCGCGCCGCGCCTTCCGCAGCGAAGGCGAGCGCCTGCGGGCGCTGGCCGAGCGGCACGGCCACAAGCTCACCTGCGCGCTGCTCGACATCGATCACTTCAAGTCGGTCAACGATCAATATGGCCACGCCGTCGGCGATCTCGTGCTGTCGAAGGTGGTGGAGGCGTGCCGCGCGGTGCTACGGGAGTCCGACGTCATCGGCCGCCTCGGCGGCGAGGAGTTCGGCATCATCCTGCCGCATGCGAGCCTCGGCGAGGCGATGGCGGTGCTCGAGAAGATGCGGAGCGCGGTCGCGGGACTCGTGATCGAGACGTCCTGCGGACCCCTTCGGGTCACGGCAAGCTTTGGCGCGGTGGACTTCACGCCGGGGCTGCCATTCGATGCCATGCTGGAGCGCGCCGATCTCGCGATGTACTCGGCCAAGACCAATGGCCGCAACCAGGTCGTCGCCTGGCTGGAGCTATCCCCGTCGATCGCCCCCACGCTGCGTCGCGTGTTCAAGGCCGGGCAGATCGCGTTCAACGCGGGCCGCTCCACCTTCGACTGCACGGTCCGGGCGTTGTCCGAAACCGCCGCCGCGCTGGACGTGATCGCGACGGTCGACTTGCCCGAGCAGTTCAAGCTCGCCATCGCCAGCGACGGCTTCTCCCGTGCCTGCCGGATGACCGCGCGCTCCGACAAGCGCATCGAGGTTGCTTTCGTGTAGATGATCTGTCGGGCTTGGCTCGAGTCAACACCCTGCCGCACGACATCGCACGCCTGACCGCGTGACGACGCGATCGCGCGCGACGGCAAGAAGGCCTGCAACGTGCGCGCCGAGACGACCACGTGACGCGTTTGACAATCTTCCGAGAGGTCAGTTTACTTGATCGCGTAAGTTGACAGGAGACTGCCATGCATCTTCGTCACCTGATTGCCGCCACGGCGGTCGTGCTCGCCTCGCTTGTTGCCGCGCCCGCCTTCGCGAACGACTTCTACGCCACCGACATCGATCGTCCCGGCGGCGACTACCGCAGCTTCGATACGTTCGACGACGCGCAGGCCTGCCGGCAGACCTGCAATCGTGAGCTGCCGCGGTGTCGCGCCTGGACCTACGTCAAGGCGCCGGCCTTCTGGCGCGGGGTGCAGCGGCCGCCGGCGCGGTGCTGGCTGAAGCGGGTGGTGCCGCGGGCCCGTGCCAATCCGTGCTGCATCTCCGGCATTTCCGGCGGGCAGAGGATCGATTAGGCGCGCTTCGCAGCCATTGGGCTCCTTCAAGAGCCTTTCAGAGATGATCGGGGGCCCTCAGAAATGAGTTGCGCACCTCAAAAATCGCGCTAAGTTCCTCAACCCGAAGGGGAGGAGCATGAACGCACCGCTGACATTGCGGGACATCGCGCGGCAGGCCGGCGTCAGCCTGGCGACCGTCGACCGCGTGCTGCACAACCGGCCGGGCGTCCGCCCGGACACGGTGCGGCGCGTCAAGGACGCGATGGCGCGCAGTGCGTTCCAGCCGCATGCGGCGGCCTCCGAGTTGGCGCGGGCGCGCTCGCGGCGCTTTGCGTTCGTGATGCCCTTGGGCGCCAATCCCTTCATGCAGCAGATCCAGGCGCATCTCGGCGAGCTCGCCGCCTGGATGGCCGCGCGCCGGCTGACGACCGATGTCGTCACCACCGACGTGTTCGATCCCGCCGTGCTGGCGGGCAAGCTGGAAGATCTGGTCGGGCGTGTCGATGGCGTGGCGGTGGTCGCGCTCGATCATCCGAGCGTGCGCGCGGCGATCAACGATCTCGTCGACTCCGGCGCCAAGGTGGTGACGCTGGTGTCGGACGTGCCGTCGTCGCGCCGGCACCATTATGTCGGGATCGACAATATCGCCGCCGGCCGTACCGCGGGCGCGCTGGTCGGACGCTTCGCCGGCGGCAAGCCGGGACGCGTCGCGATCATGGCGGGCTCGCAGGGCCTGCGCGACCATGCCGAGCGCATCTTCGGCTTCAGCCAGGTGCTGGCGGCGGAGTTTCGGCAACTTGAGGTTTTGCCCGTCGCTGAAGGGCATGATGCGGACGATCGCTCAGAGCGCCTCATGCGCAAGCTGCTCGCCGAGAACAGCGACATCGTCGGCCTCTACAATGTCGGGGCCGGCACGGCCGGCGTCGCCAAGGCGCTGACGGAGTCGGGCCGCGCCGGCGACATCGTATTCGTCGGCCACGACGTCACGACGCTGACGCGCAAGCTCTTGCTGTCCGGCGTGATGGCTGCGGCGATCTCGCAAAATCCGGGACATGAGGCGCGCTCCGCGGTGCGCGTCCTGCTGGCGCTGGCGCGCGGCGAGCCGATCCTGAGCGAACAGGAAGCGATCCGCATCGACATCGTGATGCGGGACAATCTGCCGTGAACCAGCGGCCGCGGCGCACGCGGCCGGGCCGTTCACGGATCGAAGAGTAGGCCACTGGTTTCGAGGCGCCGCAGAGCGCCGCTGACCGGTGACCGGTGTGGGAGGAGTGGAGCGTGTTTCTCGGACTGGATGTCGGCACATCCGGCGTGAAGGCCGTGCTGGAGGACGAGGCGGGCGTGCTGGTCGCGAGCGCGTCGCGTCCGCTGGCGCTGTCGCATCCGCAGCCGCTGTGGTCCGAGCAGAATCCCGACCACTGGGTCGAGGTCACCATCGGCGCGGTCGATGATCTCGCTCGCACCCATCCGCGTGAGACGGCTGCGGTGCGCGGCATCGGCCTGTCCGGCCAGATGCACGGCGCGACCCTGCTGGGCCGCGACGGCCAGCCGCTGCGGCCCGCGATCCTGTGGAATGACGGCCGCTCGCAGGCCGAGTGCACCGAGCTCGAGCAGCGCTGTCCCGAACTGCACGCGATCGCCGGCAATCTCGCGATGCCCGGCTTCACCGCGCCGAAGCTCGTGTGGGTGGCGAAGCACGAGCCTGACATCTTCGCTCGGGTGACGAAGGTGCTGCTGCCGAAGGCCTATGTGCGCTACCGGCTGTCCGGCGAGATGGTCGAGGACATGTCGGATGCCGCCGGCACCTTGTGGCTCGACGTCGGCGCGCGGCGCTGGTCCGAGAAGCTGCTGGCGGCGACGGGGCTCGGTCTCGATCACATGCCGCGGCTGGTCGAAGGCAACGAGCCCAGTGCCGTGCTGTCGCGCGAGCTGGCGCAGCGTTGGGGCATGGACGCCAATGTCGTGATCGCCGGAGGCGCCGGCGACAATGCCGCGAGCGCCATTGGGCTCGGCGCGATCACGCCGGGCGATGCGTTCCTGTCGCTGGGCACGTCGGGTGTGCTGTTCCGCGTCACCGATCGTTTCGCGCCGGCGCCCGAAGCGGCGGTGCACGCGTTCTGCCATGCGCTCGGCGGACTCTGGCACCAGATGGGCGTGATGCTGTCGGCCGCCGCGTCGCTGTCGTGGCTGGCGCGCATTCTCGCAACGCCGGAAGCCGCGCTGCTGGCGCCGCTCGGGGCGAGCGTCAATCGCCCGAGCCCGGTGCAGTTCCTGCCTTATCTCGATGGCGAGCGCACGCCGCACAATGACGCGCATGCCGCAGGCGCCTTGGTTGGATTGCGCAGTGCTGCGTCCCGCGACGATCTCGTGCAGGCGGTGCTGGAGGGCGTCGCCTTTGCCTCGCGCGACATGCTGGCCGCGCTCGGCCGCCGCGCGCAGCCGATCAGAGAGTTCGATCTCGTTGGCGGCGGCTCGCGCTCGGTTCTGTGGGCGCAGATCATGGCCGACGTGCTCGGCGTATCAGTGCATCGCGTCGAGGAGGGCGAGGTTGGCGCCGCCATCGGCGCTTCCAGGCTCGGCCGTCTCGCCGCCACCGGGGCCGCTCCGGCCGATGTCTGCCGCAAGCCGCAGCGGCTGCAGAGTTTCGAACCCCGCGCCGCGTTGCGCGCCGCTTACGACGACGCCTATGGGCGTTGGCGCAAGCTCTATCCCGCTCTCAAGGAGTAACCCCCGTGAACGTCCAGGCTCCCTTCTTCCAGACCGGCGCGACCGTCGCTTATGGCGGCCAGGAGTCGCGCAGCCCGCTGTCGTTCCGCTGGTACGACAAGGATCGCGTCATCAGGGGCAAGCGGATGGAGGACCATCTGCGCTTCGCCGTCTGCTACTGGCATTCGTTCTGCTGGCCGGGCTCCGATCCGTTCGGCGGCGAAACCTTCCTGCGGCCGTGGCAGCATGGCGACGACGCGCTCGCGATGGCGCGCGCCAAGGCCGATGTCGCGTTCGAGCTGTTCCGCCTGCTCGACGTGCCGTTCTTCACTTTCCACGACGTCGATGCCGCGCCGGAAGGCGCGACGCTGAAGGAATCGGTCGCCAACCTCAATGCCATCGGCGACCTGTTCGCGCAGAAGATGGAGCAGGCCAAGGTGCGGCTGCTGTGGGGCACTGCGAACCTGTTCTCGCATCGCCGCTACATGGCGGGCGCCGCGACCAATCCCGATCCCGATGTCTTCACCTATGCGGCGGGGCAGGTGCGCGCTGCGCTCGAGGTGACGCATCGCCTCGGCGGCGCCAACTACGTGCTGTGGGGCGGCCGCGAGGGCTACGAGACGCTGCTCAACACCGACATGAGGCGCGAGCTCGACCAGCTCGGCCGCTTCGTGTCGATGGTGGTCGAGCACAAGCACAAGATCGGCTTCAAGGGCCCGCTCTTGATCGAGCCGAAGCCGAAGGAGCCGACCAAGCACCAGTATGATTTCGACGTCGCGACCTGCTACGGCTTCCTGAAGCGCTACGATCTGCTCGACGACGTCAAGCTCAACATCGAGCAGAACCATGCCATCCTCGCCGGCCATTCGTTCCAGCACGAGATCGCGCTGGCGCAGGCGCTCGGCGTGTTCGGCTCGCTCGACATCAACCGCGGCGACGAACTGCTCGGCTGGGACACCGACCAGTTCGCGATGAACGTGCCGGAGCTCGCGCTGGTGTTCCACGACATCCTCAAAGGCGGCGGCTTCACCACCGGTGGGCTCAACTTCGACGCCAAGATCCGTCGGCAGTCGATCGATCCGGATGATCTTCTGCATGCCCATGTCGGCTCGATGGACGCTTGCGCGCGGGCGCTGATCGCGGCCGACGAGATGCTCACCGACAGCGCGCTAACCGCGCCGCTCGCGCAGCGCTACAGCGGCTGGGACGGCGAGGAGGGGCAGGCGATCCTCGCCGGCCGCCGCTCGCTCGCCGAACTCGCCGACCGCGCCGTCAGCACCGGGCTCGATCCGCAGCCGCGCTCCGGTCGGCAGGAATATCTCGAAAGCGTGGTGAACCGTTATGTCTGACGACAGCAGCGTGCATGCGTCGATGAGCGCGACCGGGACAGCTGCCACGGCCGCGGCGGCGCCGGTGCTCGACCTCAAGGGCATCGGCAAGCAGTTCGGCGCGATCCGGGCGCTGCACGGCGTCGATCTCACCATTCGTCCGGGCGAGGTGGTCGGTCTGATGGGCGACAACGGCGCCGGCAAGTCGACCCTGGTGCGCATCATCGCCGGCAACTTTCCGCCGAGCCAGGGCACGATCCATTTCGACGGTCGCGAGGTGCATTTCCATCGGCCGATGGATTCGCGCAGCGTCGGCATCGAGGTCGTGTATCAGGACCTCGCGCTCGCCAACAATCTCACCGCCGCCGCCAACGTGTTTCTCGGCCGCGAGCTGAAGCGCAATTTCGGACCGCTCGTGCTGCTCGACCACAAGGGCATGGAAGCGCGCGCGCTGGAGCTGTTCCGCGAGCTGCGCTCGGAGACGCGGCCGCATGACCTCGTCAAGGACATGTCCGGCGGCCAGCGGCAGGCGGTGGCGATCGCGCGCACGCGTCTGTCCAACGCCAAGCTCGTGATGATGGACGAGCCGACGGCGGCGATCTCGGTGCGCCAGGTCGAGCAGGTGCTGAGCCTGATCCATCGCCTGAAGGAGCAGGGCATCGCCGTGATCCTGATCTCGCACCGCATGCCCGACATCTTCGCGGTGTGTGATCGCGTCGTCGTGATGCGACGCGGCGAGAAGAAGGCCGACAAGCCGGTCGCCGACACCAGCCCCGAGGAAGTCACCGCGCTGATCACCGGCGCCAAGGAGGCGGCGTGATGTCCGTTCCGTCAGAAACCAGTCCCGCGAGCCCAGACGTCACCTTCACCAATGTCGGGGCGGCGCGCTGGTGGCATCGTGGCGTGTTCGCGTCGCAGACCGCCTACGTCACGCTCGCGCTGCTCGCGCTGATCGTGGTGATGAGCTTCGCCAGTCCGTATTTCCTCACCGAAGGCAATCTGCAGAACGTCGCCAAGAACTTCTCCTTCATCGCGATCGCGACGCTCGGCATCACCTTCGTCATCATCACCGGCGGCATCGATCTCTCGGTGGGATCGCTGATGTGCTTCGCCGCGATGATCACCTCGATGGTGATGACGTCGCTGTCGACGCCGGGGATGCCGCTGTCGTCGCTGTTCGTGCATCTCGCCGCCGACGGCAAGACGGTGGTGGCCAATGTGCCCGGGCTGATCCTGATCGTCTCGGTGCTCGCAGGGCTCGTCGTATCGCTGATCGTCGGCCTCATCAACGGCGTCTGCGTCGCGCTGCTCGGGCTGTCGCCGTTCGTGACCACGCTCGGCATGCTGTCGATCGTGCGCGGCCTCGGCTACGTCATCTCCAACGGCAAGGGCAGCTTTCCTGGCGGCCCCGATGCCGACTACTTCTATGCGTTGACGCAGGGCGACGTGTACGGCGTGCCCGCGCCGTTCATCTATCTCATCCTGCTGGCGCTGTTGATGGCGCTGGTGCTGCACCACACCACGTTCGGCCGCCACGTCTTTGCGATCGGCGGCAACGAGAAGGCGGCGGAGCTGACCGGCGTCTCGGTGCCGCGCGTCAAGATCGAGGTCTATGTGGTCGGCGCGCTCGCCGCCGGCCTGCAGGGCATCATCATCTCCGGCTGGCTGGGATCCGCGCCCGCCAACATGGCGACGTCCTACGAGCTCAACGTGATCGCGGCGGCCGTGATCGGCGGCGCCAACCTCGCCGGCGGCATCGGCGGCCCGCTCGGCGCGATCGTCGGCTGCGTGCTGCTGGAAGTGATCCGCAACGGCCTCGTGCTGGCGCAGGTCAACTCCTACTGGCAGCAGACGCTGGTCGGCGTGATCATCATCGCTGCCGTGCTGGTCGACCGCATCCGCGCAAGACTGTTGTGACGAATACTGGCCGGGATGAGACTGATCACGTCTATCCGCGCCCGGCACAGACAATGATCAGGGATAGACAATGAGGAGGGAAACCATGAAGAAGCTGCTGTATGCGGTCGCATCGCTCGCGATCCTGATGGGCCCGGCCCAGGCCGAGACCAAGTATCGTTTCGCCATCGTGCCGAAGGCGATGAACAACCCGTTCTTCGACGTCGCGCGCGACGGCTGCCTGAAGCGCGCCAAGGAGCTCGGCAATGTCGAGTGCATCTACAAGGGCCCGGTCGAGCACGAGCCGGCCACCCAGGCGCAGATCATCCAGGACTTCATCACCCAGAAGGTCGACGGCCTCGCGATCTCCGTCGCCGACGTCGCGGCGATGACCAAGTCGATCGACGCGGCCACCGCGGCCGGCATCCCCGTCATCACCTTCGACGCCGACGCGCCGGGCTCCAAGCGCCTCGCCTATATCGGCACCAACAACAAGGATTTTGGCCTCGCGCTCGGCAAGCAGCTGCGCGAGCTGCGGCCTGACGGCGGCAAATATGCCGTGGTGTCCGGCGGTCCGGGCGCCAAGAACCTCGCCGAGCGCGTCGATGGCGTGCGTGAGGCGCTGAAGGGCTCGAAGTGGACGGAAGTGGCGGGCTCGCCGACCTTCTGCAACGACGATCCGGCGCTCGCCGTGCAGCAGATGGCCGACCTGCGCACCGCGACCCCCGACCTCGGCGCCATCGTGCCGATCGGCGGCTGGCCGATGTTCGCGCCCGAGGGCTACAAGGCCTTCGTCAACAAGAACAAGAAGGACATCGACGCCGGCAAGCTGACGCTCGTCGTCGCCGATACCTTGAAGATGCAGCTCGAGCTGCTGCGCGACGGCTACTCCAACGCGCTCACCGGCCAGCGTCCGTTCGAGATGGGCGAGAAGTCGATGGACACGCTGCTCGCGATCAAGAAGGGCGAGAAGGTGCCGGAGATCATCTACACCGGCCTCGATCTCGTGACCAAGGACAACGTCGCGAAGCTTCTGAACTGATCTGAGTTCCTCCCGGGGAAAACCTGGCGGTCCGGCAACCGGCTTCGGTCGGCGGCCGGGCCGCCCTTTTTGTTTGGCGTCGGCGTCCTGCGGGCGCGTTGACACCGGAATATATCTGACCTAAGTCAGATATCATGCTTGACCCGATCGCCCGCGTCCGCCGTTTCAACCGCGCCGTGACCTCCGAGGTCGGCGCGCTCGACACCTCGTTCCTCGGCCGCGGCCGGCCGCTCGGGGTGGCGCGCGTGCTCAATGCGATCGGCCATGGCCGGAGCGACGTAGCGGAGCTGCGTGATTATCTCGCGCTCGATTCCGGCCTGATGAGCCGCTTCCTGCGCAGCCTGGAGGAGGAGGGGTTGATCACGACGAAGCCGCATCCGGACGATGCGCGTCGTCGCATTGCCAAGCTCACCGCTGCCGGCCGGCGCGAGTTCGAGGCGTACGAGACGCTCTCGAATGGCCAGGCCCAGTCGATGATCGCGCGCCACAGCCAGCCCGAAGCCTTGCTTGCGGCCATGGACATGGTCGCCGCCGCGCTCGGCCGCGACCGCATCAGCCTCGACGAGGTCGATCCGCGCGGCGCGGAGGCACGCTATTGTCTCGGCGAATACTATGCCGAGCTGTCGCGCCGCTTCGCACGCGGTTTCGACGTCGCGCTATCGCGCGATCCCGATGCGTTGGACATGATGGCGCCGCGCGGCGCCTTCTTTGTCGCGCTGTCCGACGGACTGCCGCTCGGCTGCGTCGGCCTGAAGGGTCATGCCGGCGCGACCGCCGAGATCAAGCGCCTCTGGGTCGCCCCCGCCGCCCGCGGCCTCGGTCTCGGCCGCCGGCTGATGGACGCCGCCGAGACCGCCGCGCGAAAGCTGTCGATCACGACGCTGCGGCTCGACACCAACAGCGCGCTCGGGGAGGCCCAGCAGCTCTATCGCAGAACCGGCTGGACCGAGATCGAGCGCTTCAACGACGATCCGTATCCGGACCTGTTCTTCGAGAAGCGGCTGTCCTGACGGCAACCACGCTCAAGACGTCGTCAGCGCGACCTTCATGTCGCGGGCCTCGTAGACGCAGGCGCCGTCGGCCAGCACGCGTCCGTTCGCGATGCCGAGCACCAGCCCTCCCCGCTTGACCTGGCGCATGTCGACCTCGTAGCGCACGCATTTCACCTCCGGTGTGATCTCGCCGCGAAAGCTCACCCCGCCGACGCCGGTGGCGCGGCCCTTGCCGGGCGAGCCCGACCAGCCCAGCCAATAGCCGACCATCTGCCACATCGCGTCGAGGCCGAGGCAGCCCGGCATGACAGGATCGCCGCGAAACAGGCAATCGAAGAACCACAGCTTCGGCGTGATATCCAGCTCGGCGACGATGCGGCCCTTGCCGTAGCGGCCGCCGTCGCGGCTGAGCTCGGTGATGCGATCCATCATCAGCATCGGCGGCGCCGGCAACTGCGCGTTGCCCGGGCCAAAATAGCCGCCTTGGCTGGAGCGGAGCAGATCGTCTTTGGAGTAGGACGATTGCGGCACGTGAAAATCGCGAGGATCGGGCAAGGGGCGGCTCCGTTCAGCAATCGGGCGAAGGGCGGGCGAGAGGTGATCAGGCGACCGCTCGCTAAAGAGTGGGAGCGCAACGCGAGCGTTTCAAGCTGATGTGCTGGGCGAGTTGGCCGCGTGAAGTCGCGACAAGCTTCTGCGCGTTCCCGGCGTGCTGCCTGAGCGCAGCAGGCTTGGCCGCGTTCGCCGGCTGGCATTGAACCATACACCGCCCCGCGTGCGTCTCAGATGAACGAGGCGCGGCGCGGCCTGCGGACCTCTGCGGCCAAATCCGCGTTAATGGCTCGGCAACGGATTGATGAACGGATGTGCGGGTGGGCGAATCAAGAAAAGGGCGACGAGGTCGCGTCATGCCGTGTTCCAGAATTCGACACAATCAGGGCCGACGCCCGCTGCAGCGCTGGTGAGACGTCGCCTCACTTCACCCCAAGACATGTTCGAGCTTATAAATTGCCCTGCGCTGATCGCGCGGGGTGCGGATGAACAGAATTGAATCGGGACACGGCATGGTGACACGATCCACGGGAGCTCGGGCCATCGCAGCGCTGCAGGGGCGGGGAACGGGCTTGGTCGCCGTTGCGGCCGTGACGGCCTTGAGTCTGCTCGCAAGCTCCGCCAGCGCCCGGCAGGCGCGGCCCGCGCCGG
>NZ_CAFI01000355.1 GCF_000239775.1 Bradyrhizobium sp. ORS 375 | reverse complement strand
CCCGAACGCCTTCAAGGAGTGCCGGATCGCGCTCTCGAGATCGAGGAATTTGCGCTTGAGATTGCGGCGATGCGTCAGCAGCAGGCGCAGCCGGTAGCACGGCGCGGTCTTAATGTGCGCGCGCCGGAACCAGCCGGTGCGCATGATGTGCGCGATCCCGAGCGCGTCCGCACGGTCGGTCTTGTTGCGCTGCGCATGCAGCGCGGCGCGCACGTGCTGGGTCTCCAGACAGATCGCCGGCAGGCCGAGACGGAGCAATTCTGGGTGCAGCCACGGCGACAGTGCGCCCGCCTCGTGGCCGACCCGCCGCAGGCGGCCGAGATACGGCGACAGTGCTCCCTTGATCGCGTCCGGGTCGGTCATCACCGCGACCTCCAGCAGCACGCCGCCCTTGTCGTCGACCACACAAATCGCGGTCTGATCCATGCCGACATCCAGTCCGCAGAAGAACTCCATGGCGCGCCTCCTGTGTTGGTGAGAGCGCTCATTCTGCACAGCCGCCGCTGCCGCGTCTGCAGCTGGACCGTCAGGCCGATTACGGACGGCAGTCCTGCCGTCGTTGTCTCCCGGTCGCCGGTTCCCACAATATTCGCCGCGTGGCAGCCAAATCGCGAAGCCCCCACTGCTTCTGAGTGCTTGCGTGCGCCCAAGGGCGCATCGCCGCAACGGAAAATGGCACCCGGAGAGCGTGAGCATAGCGACCCGAAGAGGCACGCGGGTCCGAGTGCAGCGACGAGACCGGTTCAATAGCGGCACCCGGGAACGGGGCAGTGATAGCGATCGCCGCAGGCGAGCCCCTTTCCCGAGTGCCCCCGGCGAGGAGCGCCAAAGCTCTAGCGCGAGGGATCGAAGCCGCAAGGTCGAGACGCTGCGCGGCTCGGTTCACGAGAACCCGGTGCGGCCCTGGCCGCACGCGCGCAAGCGGAAAAATCCGCCGATCGGAGGATCTAGATTTCCTCGCGCGCATGCGTCTGCGCGTCAAGATCCTGATCTGAAGCAGGGGAAAACGTCTCTTGAGTTCTTCTCCACCAGCCCTCGAGCCGTCTGGTTGCAAATTCGGCCTTGAATCGGCCGTCCACTTCAAGCGCGTAACCAGAGGCCGGCAGTTCACGGGTTCCTGCAACCATTTCATTCCCATTATGCAGTGTGGTGGCTGGGAATGATGGGAAGGCGCGTGCGCGAAGGCTACCACAGCTTGATGCAGGAACCGCGCGGATCCGGACGACCGAGAGCGAGCGCACGAACTCGCCCGACAGGATCCGCCTCCGCGTCTTTCGGCCGAGGCGACCGTCGCCGCAATCACCGAAGGCCTGAATGCCCGCTCACGTTGCGAATTGCTGGTGGCCACCGCGTGAACGCATGGCTATCAGCAGCGACCACAGCTACGACGGCAGCAGCTCAAGCAGTTGGAGTGGCTTCATTGTCGCGCATTGATCAACAACTACTGAATCAATTGCGACAGTTGACCAGAATCGGGTGACCAGATTTCGTCCGAGGAGCTAATGTACGTGGCGACCCGTTCGGGGTTGACCACAAATAGTCTTAAGTAACTACCGTCGTCCCATACAACAACACCTTTCGCCTTGTCGACGCTACTCGCAACTGTCGGAGCGAATTCTTCCCTTGTCACGCCTGTTGGCAGCAACTCGATGCGACCGCCTACGTTCACACATAGTGCGGCAGAACCAAAATCATCCACGACGATGTCGCTCTCGAAGCCGTACAAGTCACGGCAAGGCCCTATGTCGGATGATTTGCCTTCAGCCGCAAACATTCGAGTAAACGAGGATGGGGCTTCGGCATATCGCCCACTAGCCCTGTCGGCTGGTGCCACCAAGGGATTCTTGGGGCGTTTCCAAAACAGCATCCCATCTCGCGATACTGTTAAAATAGCATCCCCGGCTGGACTGAAGAGAACACGACGGAACGCGGGATTTAGCCCATCGGAGGGTGAATTTCCCACCAGTCGGCCCAGCGGAAAGCCTGACTTGTCGTAAATGGTAACGGCTCCCGAACGGCGGGCAACGGCAAAGTTGCCAGTAGTAGGGTTCACAGCAATCGCATCTGCTGCGCGCTGCTTCAATGCAAGACTTACAACTGCACGGGAATTCGCGTCGACGATTTTAATCCAGCCGCCCGTAGAGGCTACGATGATCTGATTGTTGTCAAGAAATTGGACGATGCCACCAGCGTCCACCGTCGGCACTTCCAACAGAGGAACGACGTTTAGCGTGGCGCGGTCCGTGGTCATGTCCAATATACCGAGCGCATCTTTCATTCCACGGACCGCTCCGCGAAGAAAGATCGCAGCACGGTGACCGTCTGAACTTACCGCAACGTCTTGGGCGAGATAGTCTTGAGGCAGCGCGAACGGCATTGCTTCAATACCCGTCTTGCTGAATACTACTCCACCGGACAGGAGCTGCTGTACCGCTACGATGGTGTCACCACCAGACGTACAGCTCAGCCGCAGGCTGAGGTTCCAACGTCCGATGCCTTGCATCGGAAAAGGCACTGTCCTTTCGACGCCAGAGACGGCATCGATTACCTGCAATTGGACCTCACGAACGGACGCATCATTGCTCGCGAATGCCGGTAAGATGACTGTGTCGCTACCGCAGCTGACCGCATTCAAAAAATCGTAGGAGAACGTCTTTAGGTGGGAGCCGCTTGCGTCCCAGATGTCCAACTTTCCATGAGCGGGATTGGACCACCCTTTCCATGCGATAACACCGCCTACAGAAGAAAACGCCACGTTGGTAGCGTCAGAGGGCCATGTCCTTTCTTTCCCGCTTTCCAATTCGCGGATATGAATAAGGGCTCCCTCGATCCAAGCGAGGTGGGTCCCATCCGCGGACAATGCCGCATCAGTCGCTCCGTCGACGCGGCGGTTGTAGAACCATGATCCGAGATTAAAAGCACGTAGCATCGCAGCCTCTGCAGCCGCATTCGTGTTGAAGGCCAACGCCTGTTGAGCAAGCCGCAGCGCGACCGTCGGATCGCGATCGGAGTAGGAATATGCAGCGTTCGCGTATGCTTGTGCGCGCGCCTGTCGTCGAGCGAACTCCGCTACCACACCGAGAACGATCGCGAGGACTAATAGGAGAGCCAGCGCTCCCGACACGGCTTCAAAGAACCACAACCGAGTTCGATCACGTCGTCGGCCGTCCAATTTCTGACGAATAGCTGCAAAGACCTCGCCTGATGGTGACAACTGGAGACCCGAGAGCGGCTCCGAGACACGAAGAAACGACGCAACCTGTTTGAGGATCGGATGATCTGGCATGACGGTCGTGCATCGACCAACCAGAGCGTCTGCTATGGCATTGCCAAAGTCGACAATAATCACCTTTGGATCGGCTCGATGTGTACGGAGAAATGTCTCAATTTCTTTCTCGACCCAGTCGACCGGTTGGCGGGGCTTAAGAAGCTCGGGCGAGCCGACCAAAAGTAGTATGGCGGATTTGGCTACATGCCGCTCAGTCGCAACCAAGAGCGAATCGCCCGGCCCGTAAACCACGCGATCAACAAAGCTTGAGATCTTCTCGGCTTCGAGCTGGCTGTGGAGAGCGCTGGCGTATCCGGCTGCGTCGGCTCGCCGGTGAGCAATGAAGACGTCGTAGCCCCACCACGCATCAATCCATCGCTGCGCAGCGATCCACGTCAATCCTATCTTGACAAAAAACAAGCCAAGTTGCCTTGAAATTGGCGAAGCTGATACTTGTTTTGTGCCGACCGGCCAGCTCATGGCTGTAGACCTCGAATGAGTGAGGGCAAAGCGCATAGTATGGCAGGCTTTGATGCCGGCTCATCCTATTGTCGACGTAGCCAAGCTGCGAGCTCGGTGCCCGTGTTTGTTGCCTGGTTCCATACCATGTAGATCGGTCTTGGGTAATTTTGGTGCGAGCCGAACACGATGCGATCGTAGACGCCAAGGTATTCCCGCTCGGCCCAAGTTCGATCGTTGACGCTGTCAACTCCTGGAAATATCGCGATATTGGGCACTCGGCGGTAGCCGTCGGCCAGCCCGAGCTCCCAAGGCACCCACCGACTATCCTTCGAATTGATCGTGGTCAGCAGAATGAATTTTTTTGACTGCTGGATACGATCCCGCAGGGCTGCGGCCGTATCCCGGTTGGTCGTGGGCGGAAGCCTATCGTCTTTCTTGTCGATGTAGACCTGAGCTCCGTGGTCCTCCAGGATCTTGATGGCTCCGGGCAGCAGATCAATGTCCGCCGAGGAGTGACTCAGGAAGGACGATCCGGCTGCAGCGCGAGAAGCGGCCTTTCGAATGACAGCGGCAGTTTCGGTCATCGGCCCGGCACTGCGACGGATCGCATCGCGCGTGAGGTACTCAACCATTCCGAGTCATCCGCAGCCGATTGTTGACAATCAAACCTTTCGACTTGGCGTTAGCCGCCTCTATCAGCGACGACAGCAGATCAGGATTGCCGCGCAGCGTGTCCCACCAGACCCACTCGGCATATCCGCTGTCGATGTTGTCCTGCAGCCGAGCCGGCTTGGCCGTCCCGCCGTTCGGGAAGGTCTCGATCGTCGGCAGCAGCACGGCCACGAGGCCCATCTGTTGCTGCAGCGAAGCCTCGATCTCCCAGTCGACGTAGCGTCGCTTTGGGGTTTCGCGACCGCAAAGAACGACGGTGCAGGAACTTCCCTTGAGGTGATTTTCCCTAATGCACCTCATGATGTAGGCGAAATCGGAGCTGTCGATGCGCCTCTCGATCGAATTGTCGGTGATCGCTTCGTATCGGTCATGAAATGTCGATGAAAAGTCGTCGTAGTATGCCTGGTCGCCGCGATGATGATAGCTGACGAAGATTTTCCGTCGTTCGACTGTTTGTCCTACGTTCCAAGTCATTTGTCTGCCCCACACACCCCGAACCGGCCTCGCATCGGGTCAATAAGCCCAGCTCGCCGCGGGCTTTGATGCGCCGTTGCGAATCCGCTTCATCCGCCGGCACACCATGAGTCGCCAAGCTCGACTCACCATTTCAGCTATTTCTAGTTCGAAAATGCATTTTTTCAACGCGACGAGTGTGCCGACAGCCCCGTCGACCGGGATTCGATTCTATCGCGATACTGTGGAAGTGCATTTGTGCACCAAAAACGAACGCACCGCCCCACCAACGCTTGCTCTCAGATCGTGCGCACGTTTTTTGGTTTGCGAATCGAGCCATTGGGCTTGGTGTCCCATGATCCGACCAAGACCCCGATTTTGCAGCGGGCGAAGACGGGGGCTTGGATACCGTGGGCAGATAAAGTGGTCGATTACTCAGACTAAGGCTTGGAACCGGAGCCGTTCGCGCCCATATTGCTACCATGAGCAGCAGAAACCGACATTGCTATAATCGGTTGAGATGCGATCAATGCGACAAAGGGTACAATTTATCGTGCGGAATCAATAGTTTGTTTGCACTGGGGCGATGGCCGGCCTCCACGAAACCTGCCGAGGCATTCTGCCTCCGCGTTAATTTCCACGGTGCGGGATTTGTTGCGGCTGGCTGCTGATGGGAACTGCAGGTCCTTATGTCCAAGATAAAGAACGTTTTTATCAGCCATCACCATGCCGACGATGAGCACGTCACGAAACTTACGGACTTGCTCAAGCGGAAGGGATTTGAGCTGCGGAATAGCTCAATTCGCGCCAAACCATCCAACCAGGCGAGATTGGACCGGGGTCTGGTCAAGGATGAAACCATCAAGCGCCTGTTGCGAATGAAGATGTCATGGGCGTCGACGGTCGTTGTCCTGATCGGCAAGGATACGCACAAGCGCCCCTGGGTCGACTGGGAGATCAGGAAGGCGAACGAGCTCGGAAAGCGCATTGTCGGCGTCTACACGCGGGGCGGAACGGAGGCCGACGTGCCCGAGGCTCTCAATGATTATGAGAGCGCCCGCGTGAATTGGAATTCAGACAGCATCATCGACGCGATCGAAGGAAAGGACAGCCCGTTCGAGAACCCGGGCGGCGGCGTGCGGCAGCCTATTCACGAACCGTCCAATTCAAGCTGCTAGGGCGCCATGACCAACGTCTACATGTATGTAGTCAGATACGACTTCGGGTTTGCGCCGAACCCGTTTGGCGGAGTGTGCACGCTCGCCTGCTGCATGCCGGTGATACGCAGGAAGGCGGAGGTCGGCGACTGGCTGATCGGCATGGGCGGACGGGATTTGAAGGCAACCGGCCGCTGCATCTACGCGATGCGAGTGACAGATCGCATGACATTCAACGAATATTGGAAGGCAGAGCGATTCCGGGGAAAACGCCCCATTCGAAACGGCAGCAGGCGAACGATGGTGGGCGATAATGTCTATCGCACCGATCCAGCCACAGGGAAGTGGATCCAGGAAAATTGCGTCCACAGCCAAAAAAGCGGGGAACAAGATCCTGCGAACACCAAGCATGACACCCAAACCGATCGCGTGTTGATTTCCGAGGAGTTTTTCTATTTCGGAGCGAATGCGCCGGTGGTGCCGCCCAAGATCCTCGCGCAGAGCGGTTACAAGAATCGGCGCGGGCACAACGTTTACCGGAAGGGGGAGTGTCGAAAGTTGTTGGAGTGGATCAGCAAGACGGCCAACGGGCAGGTCAACCACGTTCTCGGTGATCCCTTTCAATTCCGAATGAGCGACAAGCGATACTCCAAGACTCACAACAGGCTCATTTAGCCTGAGCGATCTCGGTCAAGGCGCCAGCCTCGACCGAAAGACCTAATTCTGTTCAAGCGCGACTTTCAGAACAATGCGCTTGAAAAACAAAGGCTCGTCCCTGCCCGATCGCCTTAGCTGGCGACGGCAGGGGCCAAGAAGTAACGAGTCTCGTATTCGTCTCTTCAAATGCTGCCGTCACGTTCGTCGCAGCCGTCTATTTTGACTTGCGTTGAAGCAGCCGCGCAGGACTGGGAATGCCAAGCTATCGTAATATAAGCTTCGCCACCGCTCGGAGCATGGTGGACGTGCTCGACCATGGCGCGGATGTTGTCGTTCGAGGCAGCGCGACGCGAGAGCTGATTGGTCGGATCACCACATTGGAGCGCCCTCTCGAGCGCTATCTCTTCCTGCCGAAACGGCACAATGATGTTTTTGCTCAAATTGCCGAAACCATGTGGATGCTGGCCGGGCGCGACGACGTCGGCTGGCTATCCAGTTATCTGCCGAGGGCTCCCAACTATTCCGATGACGGGCGGACTTGGCACGGCGCTTACGGCCCACGACTTCGCAGCTGGGCCGGCCATGTCGATCAACTGGATAAGGTTCGAGGGCTGCTAGGCGAGGACCGCACAAGCCGTCGAGCCGTTATGGTACTTTTTGATCCCGCGCGGGACTTCGTCGACTCCAAGGATATCCCGTGTAACAATTGGCTCAGCTGGATTGCGCGAGACGGCAAGCTTCACCTAAACGTAGCAATCCGCAGCAATGACGCGATGTGGGGTTTTTCGGGGCCCAATGCGTTCGAATGGAGCATTCTGCAAGAGCTGATGGCTCGCTGGCTGGGGCTGGAGGTAGGCGCCGTCCAGTATCTTGCCACCTCCTTTCATCTGTACGACATTCACTTCAACAGAGCCCGTCAGATCGACGAAGGTTTTCACGGCCTGACCCCTTACGACTTCGGCATCGGTCGCGCGTCTTTTCAGACTGGATGGAGCGAGTTTTCCACGAAGCTTGACCGATGGTTTGCACTGGAAGAGCGCATTCGCGCGGAACCTCAACACCCCCTCTTCCATCACGGTCAAACAGGGGACCCGCTGCTCGACAGCGGTCTTGCACTGGTTCAGGTGTTTTGGGCGCAGAAGCATTGGACGGTTGATCGCCTCGCCAAGGAGCTTGCCGCGCTTCCTGAATGTGACTACGTCGTAGCGATGTACGAGCAGCTCGGGCGCGCCTCTCCCGAACTGCTGCAGAACATCAGCCAGCCAGCTATTGCCAGGTTTGTTGATGCGTGCCGTAACCGGACTTCGAACCTTCCTGCAGCATTCAAGTCAGCAGTCAAACGTCTCCATGCGGTCAAGGATCGGGCCTATGGCAGCGCCTGGAAGCGCCGAGGTGAGTTGATCAGTATTCTTCCAAACATCGCTCGGAAGTCGGATCGATTGGAGACGATCATAGCGACGGGTGCGAAGATGGATGGGGAGACAATGTTGGATACGGCAATCGACTTGTATGTCTATTCGGAGAAGTACCGGTTGTTTCTGGCCCAAGATTTGGATGAAGGCACCCTGCTCCCACCTGGATCTCCCACTCTGCTCAGCGATCACGACGCAAATTTCGACGCCTTGGTTGACCGCCTTGATCTGAGCGTTAGCTCTCCAAGCGCTGCGGATCTTATTGGCGAGATCGTCGACCACTTCGATACATGTTGGCGCCGCGCGGAAGCAGGCGCGCCGACGTCGGAGCGCCTTGGCAATGCTGGACTTTTGGCTGATGCCGCCGGTCGGCTACTGGCGCGGATCGTAGCGGACGACAAGCTGGCCGTAGCGGAATTCATTCAGGCGGAGCTTTCGCGATGAATACCGATGATCTTGCCAAGCTGAAGGGCAAACTGCGCGATGAGGTGGTGGCTCGCTCTCCTGGGACCAAGGTTGCGCTCGTTGGCTGGACGCCGGCCGCCATCGAACTTTCCGCCGATCCAGTTTTTTCGACCGGCGCTACTCTCATCGGAGTGTTCGCGCCGAATCAATCCGCAGGGCACGCATCCGTCAGGCCTCTCGGTGAGCTGGCGCGGGAAAAGCCGGAGATCGTGGTCATAGCGGAAGATGAAGGCAAGGAGCCGCTACTGGAGGCCGTGGCGGCCATTCTTCCCGCCGAGACCAAGTTGCTCATCGGCGGCTTTTCTCATTTTACCTTTCGCGATGAGATCTTTGACCGGGTTCGCCGTGAGCTGTTCATCCCGTCTTTTGCCAACGGCTACCAGTACTCGCTCGTGCATCTCTATCAATGCCTGCAGAATGCCCACCGACAGGGTTTGTCGGGAGTGGTAGCAGAATTTGGGATGTTCAAGGGTGGAACGACAATGCTCATTTCCCGGTTTATCGAGGAAATCGGAGCGAATTGGAAAGTTTTCGGATTCGACACTTTCGACGGTTTTCCGCCGAAACGAAGTGCCCTGGATATGTACGCGCATCCAGACTGCGTGTTCCTGGACGCCGACCTGGTAAAGGCCGTTTTTGCCGGACGCAATGTTGAGGTGGTCGAGGGAGACGTCGTGCAGACGGTTTCGTTGCTCGAGGATCAGGATCTCGTGCTATCTTTCGTGGATACCGACAACTTTTCGTCCGCAAACGCCATCATTCGTGTCATTGCAGATCGCACCGTTGTCGGTGGCGCGATTGTGTTCGACCACTGGACTGGTCATGATCGACACTTGGATACGATTGGTGAAAGAATAGCCGCAAAAGCGCTTGCCGCCGATGAGCGCTATTTCAACCTCCACGGCACCGGAGTGTTTTTGAGGCAACGATGACCAGATCCTCCGCTCTCCATAAACGCCGCTCCCCGCCTCAGCCTCGGCCTGGCGTCTACGAGCTTTACTGGACGTTTGCCTCGCGCCGCCAGGCGGCATTTGAAGCCCGATTATCCGGGAAACGCTGGCCCTGGACGGAGGATCGTATCCTTCAGACCTATAAGTTCTGCAACGTTTTTCGTGCAGCCGACCGGGTGTCTCAATTCATGATTCGAGACGTGGCGTACGGACATGATCCGGAGAGCATGGAGAGAGATCGCATCTTTCAGATTGTTGCTTTCCGAACCTTCAGCAAGATCGGGACATGGCGCGGTATTACGGAAGTGCTGGGTGGCGCCCCGCGGCTGCAGCACCTGCAAAGCGGAGCATTTGAGAAGGCGCTCGATCGGGTGAAGTCTGCAACCGGCGGGCTGTACACGGGAGCTTTCATCCTTTGCGCCAACAAGGCGTTCGGCTTCGATGAGAAACATCGCAACCACGTGGGCCTCTTCAAGCACATGTTCTTTGAACACGCTTGTGCTGAGCGAATTCTGCAAGCGCCCTCGCTACAGGATGTGGTCTCTCTGCTCCAGAGTTTTCCGCTGTTAGGGCCGTTCATGGCATATCAGACTGCCATCGATCTCAACTACTCGGACCTCGTCAATTTCACCGAGAACGACTACACGCAGGCAGGGCCAGGCGCGCTGCGGGGCTTGAAGAAGGCCTTCACGACCCTGGGCGACTACACACCCGCGGATGCCATTCTGTGGATGGTCGAACGGCAAGATGAGGAGTTTGCACGGCTGGACTTGCCGTTCCGGGGGCTGTTTGGCCGCAAACTACATGGCATCGATTGTCAGGGCCTCTTCTGCGAATTGGACAAGTATTGCCGTGAGGCTATTCCTGAGCTGGCCAGCGCTCGCAGCCGGATCAAGGCAAAATATGTCGCGGCGTTCGGCGACATGGAGCTTTTCTTTCCTCCTAAATGGGGCTTGCCCAGCGGGGCAGTCGTGAAGTCGGCTGGCGTGCCGCTGAACGATGCTGCTTCCTCCAGCAAGCCGGGGGAGGGCGGCCGCACCCGCAAGCAGGCTCGTGAGCAGTCGGCCGTCGCAGATTTATTTGGTTAGTCATGGGCCGTTTCACCCTTTCAACCTATTACGTCTGGATGCCGGACCATCCGTTCCAGCCTCCCATCCCCTTTTTTCCTGCGGTAGCAGTTGCCGATAACTTTGATTACAACCTTCGTTCGTGGCGAGGCCTTGTGATAAGGTGGATGCCCAGCATTGGGTGTCGGCCGCACCGCCGCACCAACCACTAGAGATGTCGCTTACGAGTCCACGATGATCTCTACGCTTCGCATCCAAGTGCTTTTTCATTGGGAGTCCGACCAGGCAAGGCAGCTTGCAGGCCGGCTCTATCGGACATTTTCTGCCCGCCCCATGAGCGATGGACCGCGTATTCCGGTACGGTATGGGTCGCGGCAGCTAGACGGGGGTCCGCCCCCGACGATCGACCTTGCTGCCGAGCGCGAGATCATCGTGATACTTGTCGATGAGCGTATGGCCCGTCGCGCACGCGAGAGCGATCGCCTTATTGCGGACAAGTGGGGACAGTTGGTCACCGATCTTCTTGGCCAGCACCCCCCGACGGGCGCGAGTCCTCACCGCGTTCTGCCCGTCGCTCTTGATGCCGATGCACTGCAGCTCGCGCCCACCCTGAACCACGTGAGTTTCGTACGGCTCGACGTACGTCACGGAGAAGACAGAGACCGACACCTTGTCCTGCATATCGCTGTCCGCGGGCTGCGCGCGCTGCAGGACCTTCCCCAGGGAGGCGGGAAACCCGCCGACGTACTGCCGGACATTCCGGTTCGTTTGTTCATTAGTCACGCAAAAAAAGATCTGCCGGCCGATCCTGCGGCTATCGCCGAGGGCCCCGTCAAGGCTATCCTAGCAACCTTGACGCAGCTCCCCGTTCAGGGATGGTACGACAGCGCAGACATTCCAGCGGGCGGTCGCTTCCCCGAGGAGATCCGCAATGGGGTGCTTAACTCCAGTGCCCTGGTTGCTGTCCTGACCGACAGCTGGTCGAGCCGCGAATGGTGCCGTCGCGAACTCCTAGAGGCCAAACTTGCTGCCCGACCGCTGATCGTCGTCGATGCGATCGAAGCACGCGTCATTCGGTTGTTCCCGTACCTCGGCAACGCGGTGACGCTGCGCTGGCGCGCTGCGATTGCATCGTCGGACATCATGGACACCGCCTGGGTCGAGTTGAGAAAGAACTGGGAAGCTGAGGATGCCGCGCTCGTCATCGAAGCTGCTCTGCTCGAAGCGCTTCGCTACCAGTATGAGCATCGCCGTCTGCTTCGTTCCATAGCCGGCAATGAGGTCGCGCTTGGCACGCCCCCCGAGGCGCTGACGTTGGCCCATCTTCCTCAAGGCACGTCGCGGGTATGGTATCCGGACCCGCCGCTTGGCCGGGAGGAATTGGATCGTTTGCAGCCGATCAGCGCCGCCAAAATAGATCTAACGACGCCGCTAAGCGAACTTGCCCGCTGGAAGCGGCCCACGGGAATACAAACAGTCGCGGTATCGTTATCTACGGCTCCCGACACCGACCTGTACGGTGGAAGCCCGGAGCATTTGGCGACGTTCGCCGATGATTTGGTGCTGTATCTCTTAATTGCCGGCCTTCGCGTCGCGTACGGCGGGGTGTTAGGTCACGACGCCCTCCAAAATGGCATAATCGTAGGTGACGACATCAACTACGTGGAACGGCTGTTGGCGATGGTCCGCAGTCATTCACTGCTGTTTAGTGAAGTCGTAGGAAAGCCGCCGGTCCCGATCGAGAATTGGGTCGCCTGGCCGATCCATCTTAGGTTTGGCGAGGCCGAATTACGCTGTTACGGACAGGAAGCCACTCTCAAGGACCTTCCACCGCCGCCAGATCTGGGGCTCACCGCTCAGGAGCTGAACGCAAGTGTGAATGCCTTCGTGCCTCCAGACACCCCGGTCCGGCGTTATGCATGGGCGAAGTCATTGACGTTCATGCGGACCTCGATGCAGCAAGGGACCTCCGCAAGGATCGCAATGGGCGGCCGGCTCACCGATTATAAGGGCCTCTGGCCAGGTGTATTGGAAGAAGGCATCATTACCTTACGTGCTGGTCAGCCTCTCTATCTGCTGGGCCTCTTTGGGGGCGCGGCACGGCTTCTCCTCGATGTACTGCGCGGCATAAAGCGCGATGAACTCACCAGCCCTTGGCTCTCCGCTCTTCCCGGCTCGGACGAGTTACGTGACGAATATCGCAGACGCGGTCAAACGTTTCAGACACCTGAAGAGCTGTCCGCCGAGTTGGCCCAAAGAGGAGCCTCGGGCTTGTCAACAGTCCTTAACAATGGCCTTTCAGAGGATGAAAACATCGAACTGGTGAATGCCGATGACCCACAACGGATCGTCGCTTTGATACTGAAAGGGCTACGCAGCAAGCTCGCGCCCTGACCGGCCGCTGGCCTTCTTAGTGGCTTTGTCGCACAAAGCGCGCCGTTGTCACCTTTGATTGGGCCCTTCATGTTTTTACGAATGATACGTTTGGATTCGCCGGTCCAAAGCGCACCAGGAATTACCTACTTTCGTCTAACTGTGACCAGCGGCTGTCAAATTCACGCGCCGGGAGGATGCAAACTTGACCCCAGACGAACTCGCCGCACACGATTTGCTGTCTGAATTGCGCACTCGGATCGCTACTCAGCCCCTTGCCTACCAGCACGGCATTGAGACGAGCGCGCTGAAGAGCTTGTGGGATATATTCGACCTCACGCGGAAGGCGATGAAGGATCATCCCGGTTGCGCGAAATTTGCGCGGGCCGCGACGAACATGCTGAACGTCGATCTTCGTCCGTTCACGGCGAAGTGGCATCGCGCACTGGAAGCTGGCGTGCTGAACTCGCGCGACGGCGCCAATGAGTTCAGGGCCGAGCTTGCCGGGCTGAGAGAACGGCTGGTGACCTTCGCTCAAGAACTACAGGTCATGGCTTATGGGTCGATGACGCCAGACGAAAAGACCCCCGACCCGCTGACGCATGACGAGATCGCCCAATGCTTTGGCCCCTTGAAGTTCGGGGTAGAAGCGCAAGCAGACTCCGAGCGCTCGATGTTTGAGGATGAGGCCAAAGAGATTGCGGCGCGCCGCAGTCAACGCGAGCTACCCGCAAACGCTGGGATGAATGCGGTCGGCCTTGCCCTGTCGGGAGGAGGTATCCGCTCCGCTACGTTCTGTCTGGGCGTGATTCAGGTGCTCGCCGAGCGTGGCCTCATGAAGCACGTCGACTATCTCTCGACTGTCTCTGGCGGTGGTTATACAGGCGCGTTTCTGACCTCTTTGATCGGGAGTGGTCAGGGCTTTGAGCAGCTTGCTCGCCCTTTCGGCCCCGATACCGGTCCAGTGCGCCATGTGAGGCAGAACGCGAAGTATTTGAGCGTTATAGATCTCAAGAGCCGATGGACGATGGTCATCGGAACAGTTGCAGGTCTTATCCTCAATTGGTTGGCGCCTCTTGCGGTGCTCTCAGGTCTTGCAATCTTGGCTTCCTACCTCCCCTCGCGGGTGCGGTTTTGGGCCGATATGAGCCTGGCGTTCGGCGGGCTCTGTCTATTCGCGGTCTTGATTTACGGCTTCTGGCTCAAGCTTGGCTGGGCCAAAGTGCCGAGAGCCATCGTCGCCTTGACCAGCGCGATCGCACTGTGTCTGTTGGTCCTAGCACTCTCCGAATGGGCATTCAGGCAATTCGAAACGACCCCGTTTGCCTTTCCGATCGCACTTGCTGGCACTTTCTTCCTCGTCGCCACGCCCATCGGGATGCGCTTTCTGCCCGTCTTCCATACCGATGCCTATCGCCGGCTTCTCTTTACCGCCACGCTGTGCGCCGCAGGCATCATCGTGCCCGTCTTAGGACTCCTGTGTTTCTTCGCTCTGCGGCATTTGGCTGGCGAGGATATGGCGCCGAGTGCGCCATGGTGGAATCCCCTGCATTATGCGGATGGGTTCTTGGTGCTTTGCACGGTTGCTGCGATCGCCAGCCTGTTTTCTTTGTTTATCCTGGATGTGAATCTCACAGGGCCGCACAAACTTTATCGCGATCAGCTCGCGAAGACTTTTATTTGGCCTTCGGGAAGGGCAGAGCTACCGCTGTCGGATATAAATCCAGATCATCTTGCGCCGTACCACCTGATCAATGCCACCGTCAATGTTCCCTCAAGCGAAAGTCCGGTGCTTCGCGACAGGAAAAGCGATTTCTTTCTGTTCTCGAAACATTGGGCAGGATCCAAGGCAGTCGACTACCAACGTTCTTCATCTTGGCGAACCAAAGGTAGCCCAATGGACCTGGCCACTGCGATGGCCATCTCCGGCGCCGCCGCCTCACCACAAATGGGTTTGGGATCCCTGCCCTCGCTTTCGGCTCTGATGACGCTTCTCAACATCCGCCTTGGCTTCTGGATTGCGAATCCGAGAACGCCGCCATTGATCTCGTCGCCGGGATTTTCCTGCATCTTGAAGGAGATGACGGGATGGCAGATGTCCGAGGAAGAAGCCTGGCTTAATGTGTCCGATGGGGGCCATATTGAGAACATGGGTCTGTATGAACTCTTGCGTCGCCGTTGCAAGTTCATCATCTGCGTGGACGGTGAGGCTGACCCCGAGAGCACGTTTCACGGTCAACTGACCCTCGTCAGGCACGCCCTGATTGACTTTGGTGTTCAAATCGAGCCGCATCTCGACGAAATGCGACCTGATCCCAAGTCCAGATACAGCAAGACGCACGCGCAGCTCTTCCGGATACATTATCCGAAGCGCAGCGAAGACATGCCAGCAGGCACGGGCCTGTTGCTTTACCTGAAACTGTCCCTCACAGGCGACGAAGCCGAGCTTTTGAAACGCTATCGTCTGGTTCATCCGGACTTTCCTCATCAATCGACCATCGACCAATTCTATGACGAGGAACAGTTCGAGGCTTATCGGCAGCTCGGCGTTCATGTGGCCGAAGGCACATTTGCGCCCGCTCTGGTGCCCCAAGAGCCGTCCGATATCAGGGAGTGGTTCCAGCAACTGGCTGCAAACATGTTGGAGCCATCGAAGCACTGACCTAACCGCGGCAGATGTTGTCCGACGTTCAAGTTGATACCCAGTAAGACTCAATGAGCCAAACCAAACAGCGAGACTTCCAACGACAAGCCAGCGAAAGCGGTCAGACGCTGGTAGAGGCTATCGACAAAGCTCGCGAGAGCTGGCCGCGACGCTGGGATCGATGGGTCGACGGCCTCTGGGGTTATGACGTATTCATTTCGTACCGCCGGTCGGACGCAGCCGTCTATGCCCGGGCGTTGCACGAGGCGCTCGAGGCCGAAAACACGAATTCCTTTATTGACGCGACCCAGTTCGTGCCGGGCGATCCGCTGCCGCAAGCTACGCTGCGAAATGTGCGCAAATCGACACTCCTTGTGGTCTTGATTACGCCTCAGATCTGCGAATTGCGCTCTCCCGATTGGGTCTTGACCGAGGTCGACGCATATCTTGCCTCACACCCCGAGGATCCGAGGGTGATCGCGGTGTTCTTTGCGGACGACCTGCTCGTCCAAGCCCACCCAGTCGTCAAAAAGCTACGGAGTTTTCTGCACATCAAGCTGGCTCCATCCGCGATCAATGCTGCTCCGTCCAAGGAGGTCACTGACGCCATCCGCTCTCAGCTGGGAAGTCGGCGAAGGGATCGACGACGAATTCGCTTATTTCAGTATATTGCTGTCGGTGTTTCCCTGTTGGCGCTGCTCGCCGTCATAGCGACTGGAGGTTTCTGGACGCAACGGACGGCGGCTGACCAAAATGCAAGAGAGGCAGCATCCCGGCTGCTCGCCTTCGAATCCAACTTCGAACGGCCCAACTTTCCGCAACGAAGCCTGCTTCTGGCCGCAGCCAGCGTGAATACGACGCGAGATGCCGACCACAAGGTTCTTCCTGAATCATTCGTCGCGTTGCTGGACAGCCTTCAGGTTGTGAGCGGCAAGCCGATTGCACCCGAACTCGGTAGACTTTCGTTTCTCGATAGCGGGAATTCAGGCCTTGTTCTTGGCAAAAAGCAGACCGGCGAATTGTTCATCCTTGATCCCTTCGAGGAGGCGTCTCAGGTCAGAACGATCGCGGTGCCAGCGGCCGCCAAGCTCATTTGGGCTGCAATCGCCGAGGACAAATTGCTGGCTTTGGATGAGAAATCGTCGATTTTTAGCTGCCTGATCGCTCATGCGGCAGCTTCCGATTGCAAGAAGATCTTGACGGTGGAAGGCGCCTCTTCGTTTTCTGTCGCGCCGGCCGCAGCTCGCATCTTGCTCACGACCCCCGCGGGCCCCGAGGTATGGGATATGGAAAGACGAAAGCGTCTCTACGTGCGCGGCGTCGGCGATCAGACGGCCGGCACGGGCTACACGATTTCGCCCAAGGGGCGGTTCATCGCGCGTACGACATTCATGAAGCAAGACGGCAAGCACGACAGCGGCGCGCTAGAGCTCACGAATGTCGAGACCGGCCAGATTACGCGGTTCGACTGGCGCGGGGACGCACTCTACACAGAACTTCGATCGTCTTGGTTTGCAACCGACGAGGCCGCGCTGGTTGTGGAGGCAATACGATGGCGGGCAAACCCGAGCAACCCTGCCGATTTGACCGGTACGCCAGCAATGATAGGCGTGCGGCTGGGCCAAACGCCGCCCCATGATTTCGACATCGCCGGTACATTGGGCTGGGATTCACCTCAGTGGAGGCCGACGATTTTTGGAGGTGATTCGATACTGCGCACGACCAAACAGGGCGTGATCGAGGTCTATCGCACCGAAGGACCGAATGGATTGGTCCGCGCAGGGACGTTTCGTCCGGTCTCCGTTGATTCAACGTTCTTCCCGGCAAAGAATGGTTGCGCGGTCGCCGAGGCGACGACAGCAAACGCCATTTACATCCATTTCGGCACGTGTGAGGGGCGCCCCTATTCCAAGGTGCAGCTGCCAGCAATTCAGGGAGCATTGGAAGGACGCCGGATCTTCGTCAGCGATACAACGCGGCTGATTGCTCTTTTGCCGAGCCAAAACGGTAAGTCATTCGACGTCTGGCACGCGCCAACCGATCGAGACAATGAGGTCAAGCACTGGAGCCTCAGCGGCAATGAAGCGACTACGGTCAACGTTCTCTTTTCGAAAAGCGGGTTAGCCTTGGTGGCCATTTCGCTCCGAGGAGAGTTACGGCGATGGGACCTCCAAGCCGATGACGGTGGCGTGCCAACCACGATCTTCACACACCCAAACTATGTCGTGAACCAGCTCGCCAGCACCAAAACGCCCGGACTGTTGGCTCACGTATCGAGCCGTGGCGGCGTGGTATTTTCTGATCTGAGGGGAAAGGCTCCGGTCCATCACAGGCTTCTTCAACAGGTCGGCATCGGGATGGCGCTTCGCTTTCTTCAGGACGACAAGTACCTCCTCTACGCCGATGTGAACGGAGTCGTGGCTCTTTGGGAGGTCGCGTCCGTACTTTCAGGTGCAAGCGATCTCGCGGTGCGGTCTGTCCTGAAGGGCCCGCTTACCGGTTTAGAGATTTCTGGCGATGGGAACTTCATCGCGATCGCTAGCGAACAGTCCTCTGTTCTTCGAATCTACCGGTTGACGCAAAACCCTATCGCGTTGATGCCGGTTTGCGAGCTGGCCGACCAAGTGGGTCAAGTGACGGCCGGCGTCGACGGTTCGACGTTCTTTGCAAGCATACGAGATGGGCAGGAAACGAAGCTTGTTCAGGTCGACCCGCGACAGGCCGGTTGCTCGCCGCTAGTTGTGGAACAGAAATCTCCCGCTTCTTTTGACGTTCAAACTGTCTCGACCAAGAACGGCTTGCTCGCATACCCACTTCGAAAGTCAGGAAAGTTGGTTGTCGTGGTACGCCATGTCGATCCGGCCACCGGCAGGTCCGGCGCGCAAATTCAGGAGTTGGTTGGACCGGAAACGCAAGTCACAGCGCTTGCATTTTCGCCGGATGGCCGATGGCTTGCCGCCGGCGGCTCAAAAGGAACGGCCTTTCTCTGGGAGTTTCGGAACGGTGTCTTCAAGTTGGCGCTACAATCCGATGCTCACGCGGCCAACTCTCCCGGCATGAACAGTGATGTCTCAAGGTTTGCCTTCGATCCGAGCGGAAAATGGCTGGTAAGCTCGAGCGTCTTGCGAAACAACGTGGTGCTGTGGGATCTCTCGCAGACTCCGCCGACTACGGTACGCTTGGCTGCCTTCAATTCAGACATCGGGACCATGTCTTTCGCTCAGTCTGGACAGCTGGTGGCGGGGCGGGTTGATGGGCGTGTGGAAATATGGCCTCTTGCAACCGAGGTTCTATTGAAGCGAGCTTGCGCGGTTGCCGGACGAGAGCTTGGGAGCGCCGAACTCACGGCCCTGATCGGGAACGTGAAGGTCGCCTCCCCCTGCAGCTCGGCCCCTCTCCAGGTCGAGTAACGGGCGGAAGAGTTTCGCCTAAAACCGTGGGAGCATTGCCCAGCTACAGTGAAGCAACCCATCGAGAGCAGCCGAGCGAAGGTCCGCCCTAACTCTCCTTTGCGAGCAATGCGACCAGGCTTTTCCTCTTTCGCGCGAGGCGAATCAGTATTGCGGATTGTTCTGCCTGCAATAGCCAATCCTGAAAGCGTTGAACGCCGTGTTGCGTCCTGGTCTCATCCTGACAATTTGAAATCAGAACTAGCTGAATCGCCTGAACTGGATCGGCAACATAAATCCCGAATGGGCCATTCACTACGACGGCATTTGGAAAGCCCAACATCCGCGTGGCTTGGGCCTCCGTAACGCTTTTGTGGCACGCAATCAGGTGCACTGGTCCTGCCTCAACGCCCGCAAGCTGGCGGATCCAATCGTGATCGGCTAAGTGGGGCTGCCCGACCATTTCGCGAGCCGTAGCTACGGACATCGAGTCCGGGACTGCTCCGAGCCGGAACAGTATACGTGCGCCTCCAACTGTCGCTGTACAGCTCTCTTCTGTGCTCGCTGATCCGGACGGTTCAAGGCTCGACCTCACGGCTGCGATCATGCTCGCCTTGCGTTCGAGATAGTTTTGCCTTTTCCAATCGAGCGCCGGCCCCAGATAGCCTTTCCCCCGATTTGCCTCCATTACGCCCCTCTGGACCATCTTGACCGTGGCCTCGACGACGGTCTGGCAGATTTGGCTTTCCAGGCTGACGGGATCCTTGATGATTCGACCGAATCGGTACTGTTCTTCCACAAATTTCTGAAATTTCTTGTCCGCTGGTCGCGAGGGCACTTTGGAAGAGGTCGCTTCAAAGATGTTCACGATGAACACCTTTCCTGGCGCTTGCGAGTAGGCGAGATGCAGCTCGGCTTGGCAAATTCCTACATTGCCATCTCTCCGGCTCGTCCACCCCGCATGACCGTTATATAGTGCAATGAAGATGTCGCACTCGCGCGCCTGCCTTAGACACTCATCCCATGCATCGAGCTCTAGGTCCTCCGTGGCCCTCTCGTGTATCCACACTTCGTATGGCCGCTCGCCGAGTATGGATGCTGTCTCAATATCTTGCTTAAGTTTGACACGAAGCTCGCTCAGATTCACACCGCTCTTCGAGGAGAGTGGGAATCGGTCGTTGCAGCGGCTCGAAATCATAACTCGTATTTTTGAAGATTTAGCCATTCAATCAGACACAAAACTCATGACGCCTGCTGCGTCCCTCTTCAACTCTAGCTTAATGCCCGAATTTTCAAAGGATGAACTCAAGCATCTCGCAGCTAAAGCTAGGATATCCGAGAAGCTGGTGCTGGACGCTGCAGCGGCGACAGTCGGAAGGTTCAAGGAGATCTGGCAAATCTTCCTCTGACCAAAACGTCATCGAGATCGTCGAGCCCCAATGCAGCGTCTATTCCGATTTATAGCGTGCTCTGATATGCGGCTGAACTCTTTCAGACTGAATTATTCACTCCATGCGCGTCATCTAACTGATTATCCCTTGTTGTCCTGCCGCCACTGCCTTTCGCAGTGCTCCCATCTGCTTGGCCTAAATGAACATTGGAGGCGTCACCCGCACCGCAACCGAAATCGCTGCTCGGAACGCATTAGCCGCACCAGTTTCGCACCAGAAACAACCTGATCAAAGCGCAATGAACGCCATCGGAACAAAAGGAAAATGCAGCAAAATCAACAAATTCAATCGATAGTCTGCCGCTCATAACGGTCTGGTTACAGGCCCGACCAGTCTAATCTTGGGTTGAATGTAGCGACGCGCTATTCCACCGAGGCACCCCGCCCCAGTTGCGCTCCAGAATCCTATTGGAACTATCTCCTCCTTCGCTGAAGCTCGCCACCGGTCTTTTCTCCTCTATGGGAGAGTGGTTACGATCAGAGGCGGCAAATCTCGATCAACGCGACCGCTTCCTTTTTGCACGCCAGAGGCGCCAAATTTTCCCTGGATTCAGAGCGGACCTTTTGGCGGCCAATTCCATGTCTCTGCTATCCCACGTGCTTGACGTGGCAGCATCGCGAGCTCTCCGACGAAAGTCAGTACCGCACTGTTCTGAGCACCGAATCTTGTTCAAGTCCAAGTTAGCTAGCTTCCTGGAGCAAGCGAGCAACATGAGAATGCACGGCGATCTTTTCGCAGCAACTGCCTTCCGAGAGCCGACCCCTTGGCACGTCTGAAACGTCGGGCCGAGATCCCTGTAGGCTGCTGGCCGCGGCGCATGCCAGCCTCACTTGCCGCCGGCTACTGTGGTGAAACGACGATTGAGGGCTTCCTCAGTCGCGTCGGAAAAGAGTATCCTCGGCCCCGGGTTAGAGAGGGTCGTCGACAGCTATGGCTACGAGAGGACTTAGACCGCGCAATAGCGCCGACGTCGACCGAATACGACGCCGCCGAGGATCTGTAGTTGTGGCATTAAAGCTGCCCCGGCACGTCATTCCTAAGACGCTCGCCGACGGCCGCCAAGCATTTTACTACACCGTCCCGACCCACTTCCGGAAACTTGGCTGCCCCATCCCGAACGAGGCACTCGGCGATTACATCACGGCATGCGGCAACGATGGTGAAGGCGGTCGCGCTGCCATCTTGAATACATTATTTGACGAATGGAATCAAAATCGAAAGGGCATCCCCAACCCAAAGGCTTCCATAGCGCGCGTCGGCTCTGTTAATTGGCTTTTCCGCGAATATAAGCAGACGAAGGCATATCTCGAAAAAGTCTCTAAGCGCTCGCGACCCGGCTACGAGCACAGCATGCAAGCCATCTGCGGCTTGCTTAACAAAAGAGGAGAGCGCATCGGCTGCTTGCCAATCAAAAGTATCACCCCGCGCGCCGCTGATAAGCTGTACGAGATGTTCATCAGGGATGACGCGGGCGAGAGCACCCTCTTTCGGCGCGGTGAGAAATTTGTTGGCCTGTGCCGCAAGGCATGGCGCGTGGTTCATCGACTGTACCCGGCCGAATTCGCCAAGGATATCCCGAATCCTTGGCCCGGAGTAACGATGAAAACCCGCACCAAGGCGACCAAGCACGCCGTCACCCGCGAGCAGGTTTACATCTTTGCACAAGGCTGCGTGGAGCGCGGCGAAGTTGGTGCAGCTGCAGCTGCCGTCATCTGCTTTGAATGGCTGCAGCGCCCTGAAAACGTCCTAGCGGGGCACATCAAATGGACGGACTACCGGCAGACCACCCCACCGACCATCCAGATTGAGCATCACAAGACCGGCGCACGGATCGACCACCCGCTTGAAGACGTGCTCGACGACGGCACGGCTATCCAGCTCTATCCGGAGGCCGAGGCGATCTTGGCTAATCTGAAGCGTCTAGGAACGCCGATGATCCTGCGGGAGGTGCTGCCACCGACGGACAAGCGATACATCCGTCCCGGCGCAAAGGCCGTCAGCAAGCCTTACTCGTTCTCCGGCATGCAAAAGATCGTTCAGCGAATGCGGAAGGAAATCGGCCTACCCGTCACGTTCACACTCGACGCCTGCCGGCATGGCGGGATGACCGAGCTTGAGGAGGCCGAACTTACGGAAGGACAGGGCCGAGCCCTCTCGGCACACCGCACAAGGGAAAGCTACTCCGGCTACGCCAAGCGCACAGCTCCGCGAATCCTCGCGGCAACACGCAAACGACGAGCTCACGTTTTGGCGAACACAACGCAAACAGAGTTTCAGAATGCGGAGTCTGGCGAGTTTCAGAACAACAAAGTCGTAAAAATGTAAGATACTGACCGGGCTCCAGAAATCTGGCTGGGGCGGGAGGGATCGAACCTCCGAATGGCGGAATCAAAATCCGCTGCCTTACCGCTTGGCTACGCCCCATCAGGTCAGCCGGATCGGGATGGCGCGCGGGCGCCAGGCGATTCCGGAACGGCGACCGTGGTCTACAGAGCGCGCCGGTCCATTTCAACCGCTGCGCCGCAGGAAATTTGCGCAGCCCCAGGGTGATCCGGCCGGCCAGCCAATTCGTCAATGCGGGCAAGCCCTTATCCCGTCCCGCCGGGCCCGCCGCGGCAGCCCGCCGCATCAACCTGCGAAAAAGTTGAGGCTTGGGCGGTTTCATGGGATGACGGCGGCCAAACCGGCCAATTGTCAAAGCCCCCGAGGACACGCCATGACCTATCGCGCCCCGCTCAACGACATGCTGCTCGCCCTCAACCATGGCGCCGGGCTAAAGGCGGCGGTCGAGGCTGGCCATTACGGCGATTTCGACCCCGACATCACCACCGCCGTGCTCGAGGAGGCCGGCAAGTTCGCCACCGACGTGCTCGCGCCGCTGAACAAGATCGGCGACAAGCATGGCATCAAGCTCGCTGACAAGAAGGTCACGACCGCCCCCGGCTGGCCGGACGCCTACAAGCGCTGGACCGAGGCCGGCTGGAACGCGGTGTCCGGCCCCGAGGCGCATGGCGGGCAGGGCCTGCCGCTCGCCATCAACGCCGCCTGCACCGAGATCTGGAGCGCAGCCAACGTCGCCTTCGGCCTGTGCCCGCTTCTGACGCTCTCGGCGATCGAGGCGCTCGACGCCCACGGCAGCGACGAGCTGAAGGACATCTATCTCGGCAAGCTGATCTCCGGCGAATGGACCGGCACGATGCAGCTGACCGAGCCGCAGGCCGGCTCGGACGTCGGCGCGCTGCGCACCCGTGCCGAGCGCGCCGCCGACGGCACCTACCGCATCACCGGCAGCAAGATCTTCATCACCTACGGTGAGCACGACATGACCGACAACATCGTGCATTTCGTGCTCGCGCGGCTGCCGGATGCGCCGGCCGGCACCAAGGGCATTTCCCTCTTTCTGATCCCCAAATTCCTCGTCAACACGGACGGCTCGCTCGGCGCGCGCAACGACATCTATGCGTCCGGCGTCGAGCACAAGCTCGGCATGCACGCCTCGCCGACCTGCACCATGACGATGGGCGACAATGGCGGCGCCATCGGCTACCTGATCGGCGAAGAGAATGCCGGCATGCGCTGCATGTTCACGATGATGAATCAGGCGCGGCTCGGCGTCGGCCTCGAGGGCGTCGGCGTCGCCGATCGCGCCTATCAGCAGGCGCTCGCCTATGCGCAGGAGCGCAAGCAGGGCCGCGCGGTCGGCAGCAAGGGCACCGGCTCGGATGCGATCATCGCCCATCCCGACGTCAAGCGCATGCTGATGCAGATGCGCTCGCTCACCGCCGCCTCGCGCTCGATCTGCTACGCGACCGCGGTGGCGCTCGACGTCGCCGTGCGCGCCAAGGACCCGGCCGTGCGCACTGATGCCGCCGCGCGCGGCGCGCTGCTGACGCCGATCGCGAAGGCGTTCTCGACCGACATCGGCAACGAGGTCGCCTATCTCGGCGTGCAGATCCACGGCGGCATGGGCTTCATCGAGGAGACCGGCGCCGCACAGCATTATCGCGACGCCCGCATCACGGCGATCTACGAGGGCACCAACGGCATCCAGGCGATCGACCTGGTCACCCGCAAGCTCGGCGCCAATGGCGGCGCCTCGGTGTTCAAGCTGCTCGACGAGCTCACCGATATCGTCCGCCGTGTCGAGGCCTCGAACGATCCGGCCTTCGGCACCACCGGCGCCAAGCTGCGCGAGGCGCTCGGCGCGCTCGATCGCTCCAGCCGCTGGCTGCTGGAAAAGCTCGGCACCGCGCCGAACGACGCGCTGGCCGGCGCCACGCCCTATCTGCGGCTGTTTGGCTCCGCGCTCGGCGGCTGCATGCTGGCCAACGAAGCGCTCGCCGCGCGCAGCGAGAACGAGACCGACGGCGCACGTCACGTCGCGCTGGCCCGCTTCTTCGCCGAGACCTTCGCCGTGCAGGCGCCGTCCCTGGAAAAGACCGTCACCGACGGCGCCGACGCGGTGCTCGGCGCGGAGGCGGTGCTGGTGGCGTGAGGACTCGCGCCCCTCACTCGGTGTCGTCCCGGCCTTGAGCCGGGACCCATAGCCACCGGCCATCGTGGCTGGGTAAGATTGGTCCACCACCGCGCCCCGCACTCCTCCCTGGGGTTATGGGTCCCGGCTCAAGGCCGGGACGACGGAAGAGTTTGTGGCGCGCGCCCTGCCCCACATTCCGTCATTGCGAGCGCAGCGAAGCAATCCAGAGTCCTTGCTTCGCTCTGGATTGCTTCGCTGCGCTCGCAATGACGGAAGTGGCAAGCTGATCCATACACTCAGACAGCATTCGGACTGATCCACAACAAGCACTCACCTCCTCGCGACGCGATCGCGCCCGAGCTATGTCCTTCAAGTCCCGCCCTCTCCGAATGGAGGGCGCAGGGAAGGCCGGGCGCTGGCCGCGCCCGTGGCCCGCCTGCAGGAAAAAAGCAGGCGGCAGTCACCACAGGTCTGGCCGAGAACGCCCGGCCTTCCCCGCGCGATGGTTTTAACGGGCTATAGCGCGCTCTCCCTGGTGCGCCGGGCTTTCTGGCCACCATGTCGCGCACTGCGCTTTCGCGCCTTACGCTGGATACTAGCGTCGGAGTATCGGGACCACACGCCTTCACCGTCCGCGAGGGGCCGTTCGTCCGCGCAAGAGCACTGCGACCGCCCGCGTCCACCGCATCCCCTTGCCAACGTCCGTGACGACCGCGAACCGTCCCCTACCGTGCAACGGGATGACAGGACCATAAGGCTGATTTGGGAGCACGGCCAAGCGATTTATGTTTTTCAGAATCTATTGACAGGATCATCTCGGCTCGACGTGATTTGCCCGACGGGCGCAGCGGGTCGCCACACTCGACCACCGTATCCTTGACTTCCAAGCGCGCCCCGGCCAGTGCTAACCATGCCGTTTCGTCGCAGCCGGATCATGCCTTTCAGGCCGATCTGCGAAGGGATTGGTAACGCTCTGCATAGTTCATTGTTTTTCATCATATCCATTCGGAGACGACTCATGAAATCACTCGCCGCCCCGCTGTTTGCCGCCGCCTTCCTGCTGTCACCGGCTCCGGCCTCTGCGGTCGTTCTCGATCTCTCGACCATGAGCTGCAAGCAGTTCGTCGAGAGCGGCGACGACACCATCAAGATGGTGCTGATCTGGCTGGACGGCTGGTACAAGGGCGACCAGGACGAAGCGCTGTTCGACACCGAGGAGTTCGTCGCCAACGCCAAGAAGTTCGGCACTTATTGCGCCGAGCACCCGACGGTCAGCATCGTCACGGCTGCGGAGAAGATACTCGGCAAGTAGTCCCGTCGAGCTGACGCCACCGAGGTTGGGGCGGGTCAGGGCCAACGTGACCCGCCAAGTCACCGCTCCGCCGATGGCGGATGACGCTCCGCTCATCCGCCCACCTCGATCGACTCACACTCCAAGCCAATCCAATCCGCCCGGAAGCTCATCGGCCGCAAAATCCACCTGCAGCACGCGGCGATGCCCCGGTTGCACCGATGGCTCCGAGGCGTGCAGGATCGGTGTCGCATACAGCCAGATGTCGCCCGGCTCGGCGCGGCACACGCCGGTGCCGCAGCGCGCGACGATTGAGGGGACATCGGCTTCCGGAATGCGGCCGAGGCGGTGCGAGCCGGGGACGATCAGGAGGGGCGCGTTGTCGTCGGGGACGGCGTCGAGATGGACGCGCAGGGTGACCATCCGCGCGAGCACCTCATAGGGCGGCGCGACGTGCTGCAGGCCGCCCTTGATGGTCCACGGGCCGAAGCCTGCGACCTCGATGCGGTCGCGGACCACGATGGTGCGGTCCTGATGCCACGGTACGGCCCAGTTCGCCTGCGTGGTCTTGTCGAAATAGACGGCTCGGACCGGGCGCGTGGCGCCGCCGAGAACGGCGGCGGCGGCGCGGCCGATCGGGCCGTCATGGGCGAGAAAGGGTGCCAACGCTGCGACACCATGCAGGCGCGCGCCGGCCTGCGCCGGGGCGTGGTCGGACAGGGCAGCGGCGAGATCGTGCAAAGCAGGCGCTTCGAGCGCCGCTGCCAGATGCAGCGCGCCGGTGTCGGCGAATTGCGATGCCTGCTGAGGAGAGAGCGCGAGGGTCATGCGACCAGGAGATTAAAGCGCTGTGCCGGAGTTTGGCAATTGCGCCCGTTTCCCCCCACCGCCGTCATGTCCGTGTGTTCGCAGGGCAAGCCCGAAGCCATGCTTTCGATGCTGGTGAGACGCGATCAGGGTGAGCGGGACGTCGTCTCGAACTGGCGTTCGCGGTTGTGGATTCCGGGCTCAATCGCGCTGCTTCAAAAATGACTGCGCCAGTTTGCGCGCGAATGCGGAGTGAGCTCCCGAGTCAGCGCGGCTTGCGCGCGTCGGTCCCAAATAGAGAGCGATCCGCTGTTCGCGGCAGCAGGGTGCTTTTCGCTCCGCCAGTTCCGATCGCGGAACAACTGACACCGTCAAGCAACAGTCCGCGCGCGATGTCACGCGGCCGTCATTGTTAATTTGTGCCTGCGCTCCGAGTCACGCCTGTTAGCAGCCGGTGACGACAACGGGGAGGATGTCGATGTTGCGGGGCGTGATTGCCGCAGGGCTGTTGATGCTCGCGATGGGGTCCGGGGTGCAGGCGGCCAACGATGCAGGTGCGGAGACGCGGATGTCGTGCTCGGACGTGCGCTACTACGTCGAGAAATACTCGGCGGAGGTCGCCGAAATGTATGCGCGCAGCCGCGGCGCGACCGATGCGCAGATCAACCGCGCTCGGCGCTGCCTGACGCCGGTGCATGTCCGCCGCGTGGAACGGTGGCGGGCCTACGCGGAATAGGTCGGGGGCACCGCGCGACGACGCGGCGGTGCGATCGCATGGCAAGCTTCTGGTTCTCGCGACGCGCACCCCTGCTCGTGAGAACCTCCGTCATTGCTGGACTGGTCCTGCCCACCGAACCGAAATAGGTCGGCAGAGCGAGCGCGCGGCCATCTAGCCCTTCGAAGATGCGGAATGACGTGGATGACTGCGGCACATCTTCGGTCATGACGACGTCTGGAAACGGACGAGCGCAACGACTCCGTGCCGAATCTGATCGCCACGATGATCGCAACGACATCAGCTGACGGCAGATGATCGCGTTGCTTCAGCATTCCCGTTAAACTACGGGCACGGCAAAGCGGCTGGTATCAAAACACTCTCACGATTCAACTCATATGCAAGGTCGCAGGCAGATCCTGTCGCCGCTTGGCAACATGCGTTAACAACGCGTGACCAACGCACACAATTCGTCACACTTGCGCGTGAACTTCGGTCGCAGTGCCGATAGCTTCGGCCGGCTTTTCTAAGAGTCGGTTTTCCGTCAGCAGTCAGCACTGCTGCTCGGCGTTCGAGGCATTGATGTCGTTGCAAACAACCGTGCAAATAACTGCTGCACCTTCACACACCAGTTTCACGATGCGCCAGCGGGCGAAACGCAGCTGGAGGATTGCCTGGCTCGCAGGCACCGCGCTGCTCGCAATCACCAGCAGCGCGCATGCGATCGATGTCGCATCGCAGGCTGACTGGGATACCGCGGTGACAGCGGTCGCGGCCGCAGGCGCCAACTCGACTATCAACATCAACTTCACGGCCGGCTTCACGCTGTCGAGCTCGCTGAGTGCGCTGGTGGCCAATGCCAGCAACGTCACGGTCAACATCACCGGCAACAACAATACGATCGACGGCGCCTCGGCCTATCAAGGCATCCAGGTCAGCGGCACCAATACGCCGGTCGTCACCATCTCCAATCTCACGATCAACGCGATGCGGGCGCGCGGCGGCAATGGCGGCGGCGGCGGTGACGGCGGTGGCGGCGGCGGCCTCGGCGCGGGCGGCGGCCTGTTCGTGGCGTCCGGCGCCAACGTGACGATCGACGGCGTGACCTTCACCAACAACGCGGCGGTCGGCGGCAATGGCGGCACGTTCGGCTCGCATTCGGGCGGCGCCGGCGG
>NZ_CAFI01000356.1 GCF_000239775.1 Bradyrhizobium sp. ORS 375 | reverse complement strand
CATTATTGAGGGGCGATGCTGGACATCAAAGCTCGGACGCAAAACGCGTCGCGAGATCGCGAAACCGTATTCTCATGCATCAGCAACTGCAGTCGGACACGTGAGCACGGCAGAGACCACGCGCGTCATTGCGAGCGCAGCGAAGCAATCCAGAGTTCTTTGCGCCGCCCTGGATTGCTTCGCTGCGCTCGCAATGACGGAGATCCTGGTGAGCGTCTCATGTCAACAAGCACGGTGTCGTCCCGGCGAACGCCGGGACCCATAACCCCAGGGAGATGTTGTTGCGCGAGATGTTGGACCAGTCTTGTCTTACCACACCCGCTGCGGAGTACGGGTCCCGGCGTTCGCCGGGACGACGCTTGAGGATGCCGAGGCAGCTCGCGTCACATTTGCCGCGCTTCGACTGCGACGAGGCACTGCCGTCACCCAGTCTACCGCCGTCGTCCCGAACAAGCGTGCGTAGCACGCGCCGATCCGGGACAACGGCGGTGGGCGTGGCGGCACCTCGGCTCACACCGGCAGGGCGATCGAGTACTTCACCTGGCTCAGCGCAAAGCTCGACTCGATCGAAGCGATGCCGTCGAGCCTGGTCAGCTTGGTCTTCAGGAACACCTCATACGAGGACAGATCCGCCGCGACCACGCGCAGCATGTAGTCGCGGTTGCCCGTCATCAGATAGCACTCGAGCACCTCGGGCCAGGCGGAGATCGCCTTCTCGAACCGCTTGAGGTCCTCCTCCTTCTGCCGCGCCAGCTTGATCGAGATGAACACCGAGACGTGCAGCCCCAGCGCCTTCTGGTCGACGGTGGCGAGATAGCGGGTGATGACGCCGCGCTCCTCCAGAAGCTTGACGCGGCGGTGGCAGGGCGAGACCGACAGGCCGACCTTGTCGGCGAGCTCCTGCATGGTGATGCGGCCGTCAGCTTGGAGATGGCCGAGGATCTTGCGGTCGATGGCGTCGAGGTCGGGCATTGGGATATGGTACCGGAATAGATCGATATGGTGGGAAAATATCCCAATAACGGCCGGGCATGCGCGAAAATTTGAGAATTATGGCCGCCCCGGCGGGATTAGAGTCAACGAATCCACCGAACGCCCCTGGGAGCAGCGCGCCATGGCCAAGCCATCTGCATTGACGCCATCCGCAACGACAGCATCCGCATCGTCAGACCGTCTCGCCATCCTGAACGCGCTGACCCGCAAGGCGCTGTGGCTGTCGTCCTGGACCATCCACCACGCCAACCACATCCGGCCGAACATCGACGGCCTGAAGGTCGGCGGCCACCAGGCGTCCTCGGCCTCGCTCGCGACCATCATGTCGGCGCTGTACTTCTCGGTGCTGCGTCCCGAGGACCGCGTCGCGGTCAAGCCGCATGCGAGCCCGGTCTTCCACGCCATTCAATATCTGTTCGGCCGGCAGACGAAGGAGAAGCTGGAGAACTTCCGCGGCTTCAAGGGCGCGCAGTCCTATCCGTCACGCACCAAGGACGTCGACGATGTCGACTTCTCGACCGGCTCGGTCGGCCTCGGCGTCGCGCAGACGCTGTTCTCCTCGCTGGTGCAGGACTACGTCAACGCGCATGGCTGGATGAAGGACCGCCGCGAGGGCCGCATGATCGCGCTGGTCGGCGACGCTGAGATGGATGAGGGCAACATCTTCGAGGCCTTGGCGGAGGGCTGGAAGCACGGCCTGCGCAACACCTGGTGGATCGTCGACTACAACCGCCAGAGCCTGGATGCCGTGGTGCGCGAAGGCCTGTGGGAGAAGTTCGAGACCATGTTCCGCAATTTCGGCTGGGACGTGGTGATCGTCAAATACGGCAAGTTGATGCGCGAAGCCTTCGCCGAGCCCGGCGGCGAGGCGCTCAGGCGCTGGATCGACAACTGCCCCAACGCGCTGTATGCGGCGCTGTGCTTCCAGGGCGGCGCGGCGTTCCGCAAGCACATCCAGGACGAGATCGGCGACCAGGGCGACGTGACGCGGCTGCTCGACAAGCGCAGCGACGACGAGCTGCTGGCGCTGATGTCCAATCTCGGCGGCCACGACATGGCGAGCATGCTGGAGGCGTTCGAGTCCATCGATCACGACCGTCCCGTCTGCTTCATCGCCTACACCATCAAGGGCGTCGGCCTGCCGTTCCAGGGCCACAAGGACAACCACGCCGGCCTGATGACGGTCGCGCAGATGGAGACCTGGCGCGCGCAGCAGAACATCCGACCGGGCCATGAGTGGGACAAGTTCGAGGGTTTGACGCAGGACGCGGCGACCTTGGAGGCGTTCCTCGCATCGGTGCCGTTCAACCGCGATGGCCGCCGGCTCGACGATGCCGTGTTCGATGTGCCCGAGCGGCTGACCTTCACTGCGGCGGCGCAGATGTCGACGCAGCAGGGCTTTGGCCTGATCCTCAACGACCTCGCGCGCAGCGACACTGCACTGGCCTCACGCATCGTGACCTCGTCGCCGGACGTGACCGTCTCGACCAATCTCGGCGCCTGGGTCAACCGCCGCGGCCTGTTCGCGCATGCCGAGAAGGCCGATCTGTTCCGCAGCGAGAAGATCCCCTCGACCTTCAACTGGGCGGCTTCGCCGAAGGGCCAGCACATCGAGCTCGGCATCGCCGAGATGAACCTGTTCATCATGGCCTCGGCGCTCGGCCTGTCGCATTCCATCAACGGCGCGCGGCTGCTGCCGATCGTGACCTTGTACGATCCCTTCATCGAGCGCGGCCTCGATGCGCTGAACTACGCCTGTTATCAGGATGCCCGTTTCATGGTGGTGGCGACGCCGTCGGGCGTCACGCTCGCGCCGGAGGGCGGCGCGCATCAGTCGATCGCGACGCCGCTGATCGGCATGGCGCAGGACGGCCTGTCGTCGTTCGAGCCGGCCTTCGTCGACGAGCTCGCCGCGATCATGAAGTGGGGCTTCGCCCACATGCAGGCCGCGCCGGGCGAGGGCGGTTCGGTCTACTTGCGGCTGTCGACGCGCCCGGTCGACCAGCCGCAGCGCATCATGACGCCGGAGATGGAAGCGGACATCGCCGCCGGCGCCTATTGGCTGCGCAAGCCGGGGCCGAACGCGGAGGTGATCATTGCGTATACGGGGACGGTCGCGCCGGAGGCGATCGAGGCCACCGGGCTGATCGGCGAATCCCGCCGCGACGTCGGCCTGCTCGCCATCACCTCGGCCGACCGCCTGCACGCCGGCTGGACCGCCGCGCGCAGACTGCGGCGGCATCGCCGCGGCGTGCAGCATCTCAGCCATATCGAGCAACTGCTGGCGCCGCTGCCGCGCGATTGCGGCATCGTCACCGTCATCGACGGTCATCCGGCGACGCTCGGCTGGCTGGGCTCGGTGCGCGGCCATCGAGTCGAGGCGCTGGGCGTGGAGAAGTTCGGCCAGACCGGCACGATCGACGATCTCTATCGCCACAACGGCATGGACGCGAACGCGATCATCGATGCCGCCGAGAGCCTGACGGGCGCGCCGGTGCGGCATCGCAAGATGGCGGTGTGAGGCGGGCCAGAAACGAGGACGCCGCCTCCCTCACCTGGGGTGAAGGAGACGGCGTCGCAACTTGGATCAAATGTCTACGTGCTGAAAGGCGACGCAATAAGAACAGGCGAAATTATCGGTTCTGAAATCGTCTCCGGCGTCCTTTCGAGATGCCGTCATGTCTATGACGAGGAGATTAGCCAGGGCGATCGAAGCCCAATGTGAAGCAGTTCACATCTTGGAATGAATCTTTGACGGCCTGAATTCTGCCATCCGGAATGAAGGCCTGCTGGAGGCGAAAAGAGGGAGCCGCGCGTGTTGCGGCGCAAAATGCAGCGGCGACGAAACGCAGGCCCGTCGGCTTGCGCCGGTCGCGGCCTTGCTCCTATATCCGCGGGACGCAACCCCGGTCCCCGCATGTGGCGGGTTCATCCCGCGGATCGCGCGTGCCAGGATGCCGGTCCGCGCGCAGCCGCTCCCCCATATGCTTCCACCTGAAGAGGTTTTCCGATGGTCAATCGCCTGCAATTCTACATCGACGGCGCCTGGGTCGATCCGGTCGTCAAGAAGTCCACCCCGGTCGTCAATCCGGCGACCGAAGAGGCGATGTACGAGGTTGCGCTGGGCTCCAAGGCCGATGTCGACAAGGCCGTCGCCGCCGCCAAGCGCGCCTTCGAGACCTTTTCGCAAACGAGCCGAGAGGAGCGCGTCGCGCTGCTCGAGAAGATCATCGCGATCTACAAGGGCCGCATGAAGGAGATCGGCGCAGCCGTGTCCGACGAGATGGGCGCGCCGCTGCCGATGGCGGAGAAGCTGCAGGCCGGCGCCGGTCTCGGCCATCTGATGTCGACGCTCGATGTGCTGAAGAAGTACGAGTTCGAGGAGACGCTGCCGTCCTCCGTGGTGGTGCGCGAGCCGGTCGGCGTCGTCGGCATGATCACGCCCTGGAATTGGCCGCTGAACCAGATCGCCTGCAAGGTCGCGCCGGCGCTCGCCGCGGGCTGCACCATGATCCTGAAGCCGTCGGAGTTCACCCCGACCTCGGCACTGATCTTCGCCGAGATCCTGCATGAAGCCGGCGTGCCGAAGGGCGTCTTCAACCTCATCAACGGCCTCGGGCCGGAGGTCGGCGCCGCCATGAGCGAGCATCCGGACATCGACATGATCTCGTTCACCGGCTCGACCCGCGCCGGCATCGACGTCGCCAAGCGCGCGGCACCGACCGTCAAGCGCGTCAGCCAGGAGCTCGGCGGCAAGTCGCCGAACGTGATCCTAGAAGGCTCCGACCTGAACAAGGCGGTGATCGGCGGCGTCATGCACATGTTCAACAATTCGGGCCAGTCCTGCAATGCGCCGTCGCGCATGATCGTGCCGGCCGCGCGGATGAAGGAAGTGGCCGCGATCGCCAAGGGCGTTGCCGACAAGACCAAGGCCGGCGATCCCCGCGGCGAGGGCACCACCATCGGTCCGGTGGTCAATCGCGGCCAGTGGGACAAGATCCAGGCGCTGATCAACAAGGGCATCGAGGAGGGCGCGACGCTCGTCGCCGGCGGTCCGGGCCTGCCCGAGGGCGTCAACAAGGGCTTCTATGTCCGTCCGACGATCTTCGCCGACGTCAAGCCCGAGATGACCATCTCGCGCGAGGAGATCTTTGGACCGGTGCTGGTGATCATTGGCGCCAAGGACGAAGACGAGGCGGTGAAGATCGCCAACGACACGCCCTATGGTCTCGCCGGCTACGTCACCGCGCCGACCATCGAGAAGGCCCGCGAGATCGGCCGCAAGATCCGCGCCGGCAACGTCAACCTCCAGGGCGTCCCGAACGACCGCACCGCGCCGTTCGGCGGCTACAAGCAGTCCGGCAACGGCCGCGAATGGGGCCGTTTCGGTCTTGAGGAGTATCTCGAGGTCAAGGCCGTCGCGGGCTACAACGCGGCCTGATAGGTCTCCGTCATTGCGAGCGCAGCGAAGCAATCCAGGGCTGAGCAAGGACTCTGGATTGCTTCGTCGCTTCGCTCCTCGCAATGACGATCCATCACCCGCCCAGCGCGCCCTGCGTATTCACGTAGAGCGCGTAGATCGACTGGCTGGCGGCCATGAACAGGCGGTTGCGCTTGAGGCCGCCAAAGCAGACATTGGCGCAGCGCTCGGGCAGGGCGATGCGTCCGATCGGCGCGCCGTCGGGCGCGAACACCATGACGCCGTCGAGTTCGGGCGACCCCATGCCCCAGCCGCACCAGAGATTGCCGTCGACGTCGCAGCGCATGCCGTCCGGCGTCCCCGGCCCGGCATCGATGTGGACGCGCTTGTTGGTGAGCTTCGTCCCGTCGGCGGAGACGTCATAAGCGAGGATCTTGCGGTTCGGCACGCCGCGGGATTCGACGACATAGAGGATGGATTCGTCAGGCGAGAAGCACAGCCCGTTCGGTCCCAGCACGCCCTCGGCAACGATGCTCGCCTGGCCGGTGACGCCATCGATCCGGTACACGTTGGCGTCGATTTCGGACTCGGCCTTGTAGCCCTCGTAATTGCCGAGCAGGCCGAAAGTCGGATCGGTGAACCAGATCGAGCCGTCGGACTTGACGACGACATCGTTCGGCGAGTTCAGCCGCTTGCCGTCGAACGAGTCCATCAGCACCGTGATCGACCCATCATACTCGGTGCGCGTGACCCGGCGTCCGCCATGCTCGCAGGTGACCAGCCGGCCCTGCCGATCCCTGGTGTTGCCGTTGGCGAAGTTCGAGGGCTTGCGGAACACCGACACCGCGCCGGTTTCCTCCTCCCATTTGAGGATGCGCTGGTTCGGAATGTCGCTGCACAGCAGATAGCGCCCGTCGCCGAACCACACCGGCCCCTCGGCCCAGCGCAGGCCTGTGGCCAGGCGTTCGACAGCCGAGAGTTTGAGCCAGTATTTCTCGAAGCGGGGGTCCAGCGCCTGAATCGCCGGATCGGGATAGAAAGTGGCAGGGCGCCAGCCCTGCACGTGAGCGTTTCCGTCGGACATTTGGCCCGTCCTGTTATTGCGCGGTTGCGATCTCTGCTATCATCGGCTTGTCACGACCGCAAACCTGCGGACCCAACACGAGGGATGAAATGCCACGTATCTTGATGACCGGTGCGAGCGGTGGAATCGGCACTTCGTTGCGGAAGCTGCTGCCGCCGATCTATCCGGACCTTTTGCTCAGCGACCTCCGCGCGCCAGCCGATCTCTCCAGTCAGGAGACCTTCAAGGCGGCCGATCTTGCCGACCTCGCTCAGGTCGAGGCGCTGTGCGAGGGTGTCGACGGCATCATCCATTTCGGCGGCTATTCGGTCGAGGGTCCCTGGAACGACATCCTGCAGGCCAACATCATCGGCGGCTACAACCTGTTCGAGGCCGCGCGCCGCAAGGGTGTGAAGCGCGTGGTGTTCGCCTCGTCGAACCACGCGGTCGGCTTCTATCCGCGCCATCGCAAGATCGACAATGACGTGCAGCCGCGTCCTGACGGCCGCTACGGCGTCAGCAAAGTCTTCGGTGAGGCCGTAGGCTCGCTCTATGCCGACAAGCACGGGCTGAAGGTGACCTGTCTGCGCATCGGCAATTTCGGCGACAAGCCGCTCGACAAGCGCCGGCTGTCGATCTGGCTGAAGCCGGAGGATCTCGTCCAGCTCTGCCGCATCGGCCTGGAGCATCCCGATATTCACTTCGAAGTGCTGTACGGCGCCTCGCTGAACGAGCGGGCCTGGTGGGACAACCAGCGCGCCTATGATCTCGGCTATCGCCCGACAGGCCGCGCCGAGGATTTCCACGAGCACGCCATGGCCGAGCAGGCCAAGCTGCCGGCCGATCCGATCGGGGACTATTTCCAGGGCGGCGCGTTCTGCACCACGGAGTTCGACGGCGACACCAGCCGGATCATCGACTGGGGTTGATAAGACATCGTCATTCCGGGGCGCGTCCGCAGGACGCGAACCCGGAATCTCGATGTGAGAGTGCAAGACAATGTCTGGATTCCGGGTTCGCGCTTTGCGCGCCCCGGAACGACAATGAGAGTGGAAGAGAAGACCATGACCGATGGCCTGCGCAAGGGACTGACCGCTTACGGCGATGCCGGCTTCTCGCTGTTCCTGCGCAAGGCCTTCATCAAGGCCGCCGGCTATTCCGACGATGCGCTCGACCGGCCCATCGTCGGCATCACCAACACCTACAGCGACTACAATCCGTGCCACGGCAACGTGCCGCAGATCCTGGAGGCGGTGAAGCGCGGCGTCATGCTGTCCGGCGCGATGCCGTTTGTGTTTCCCACCATCTCGATCGCCGAAAGCTTTGCGCATCCGACGTCGATGTACCTGCGCAATTTGATGGCGATGGAAACCGAGGAGATGATCCGCGCCCAGCCGATGGACGCGGTCGTCGTCATCGGCGGCTGCGACAAGACCCTGCCGGCGCAGATCATGGCCGCGGTCTCGGCCGATTTGCCGACGGTGGTGATTCCGGTCGGGCCGATGGTCGTCGGCCATCACAAGGGCGAGGTGCTCGGGGCGTGCACCGATTGCCGGCGCCTTTGGGCCAAGTATCGCGCCGGAGAGATGGACGACAGCGAGATCGAGGCGGTCAACGGCCGGCTCGCCCCGTCGGTCGGCACCTGCATGGTGATGGGCACGGCCTCCACGATGGCCTGCATCACCGAGGCGCTCGGGTTGTCGTTGCCGATGAGCGCAACAATTCCCGCGCCGCATGCCGAGCGATTCCGCTCGGCAGAAGCGAGCGGCCGCGTCGCGGCGGAGATGGCCAAGGCGAAGGGGCCGAAGCCCAGCGAGTTGCTGACGCCGGCGGCCTTCAAGAATGCGCAGGTGGTGCTCCAGGCCATCGGCGGCTCGACCAACGGGCTCGTGCATCTCACCGCGATTGCCGGCCGCACGCCGCACATGATCGATCTCGACGCCTTCGACCGCATCGGTCGCGAGGTGCCGGTGCTGGTCGATCTCAAGCCGTCCGGCGATCACTACATGGAGCACTTCCATCATGCCGGTGGCGTGCCGAAGCTGATGAAGCAGCTCGGCGACCTCATCGACCTCGACTGCCGCTCGATCACCGGCCAGTCGCTGCGCGAGATCGTGGCTGCCGCCGAGGATGTGCCCGGCCAGGACGTGATCCGCTCGCGTGATGACGCTATCAAGCCGGAGGGGGGGCTCGCGGTGCTCACGGGCAATCTCGCGCCGCGCGGTGCCGTCATCAAGCATTCCGCGGCGAGCCCGAAGCTGCTGCAGCACACCGGTCGCGCCGTCGTGTTCGAGTCGGTCGAGGACATGACGCTGCGGGTCGATGCTCCCGATCTCGACGTCTCCGCCGACGACGTGCTGGTGCTGCGCAATGCCGGGCCGAAGGGGGCGCCGGGGATGCCGGAGGCGGGCTATCTGCCGATCCCGAAAAAGCTCGCGCGGGGTGGCACCAAAGACATGGTGCGTATTTCCGACGCGCGGATGAGCGGCACGGCGTTCGGCACCATCGTGCTGCACATCACGCCGGAGTCGGCCGTCGGCGGTCCGCTGGCGCTGGTGCGGACCGGAGATATGATCCGGCTCGATGTCGCGAAACGCAGCATCGATCTGTTGGTCGATGACGCAGAACTCGAGCGGCGACGCGCTGAGCTGAAGCCGGCGACGACGCCCGACTGGGCGGAGCGCGGCTACGCCCACCTGTTTCATGAGACGATCCTGCAGGCCGATGACGGCTGCGATTTCGATTTCATGCGCCGCAAGGGGAAGGGGTGAGCGCAGTCCTACTTTCCCTTGCTGGTGAAGCGCTTCACGGCGGCGCGGAATTCGTCGGTGTGCATGCAGTTGATGATCGCATCGCGTTCGGCGGCGAGCTGGTCCTCGACCGAACTGCCTGGCGCGCGATGGATCAGCGCCTTTGTTGCTGCGATTCCCGCTGGCATGTTCTGCGCCAGCCGCTGCGCCAAGGCCTCGGTGGCTGTAGCGAGTTCAGAGGCGGGGACGACCTTGGCGACCAGACCCCATTCATACGCTTGCCCGGCCGTAAAACTGTCCTCGGCCAGGAAGATCTGCAGCGCCCGCCGGACGCCTGCGGTGGCGACGACACCGACCGTGCCGCCGCCGTCGGGCGAGACGCCGAGCTTGGCATAGGCCGGGGTGAATCGGGCTTCCTCGGTGGCGATGCAGAGATCGGCCGCGAAGGCGAGCGACATGCCGGCGCCTGCCGCCGAGCCGTGCACGCTGGCCAGGACGATCTTCGGCATGCGCCGCAGGCTCGCGATGAAGGCGTGGTAGTGATGCAACAGCTCGCTCACGACCGGCGTGATGGTGTCGGCCTCGGCCGCGGCCCCGATCGTCTGCAGGTCGCCGCCGGCGCAGAAGGCGCGGCCTTCGCCCTTGAGAACAAGCACCCGGATGCTCGGATCCGCCTCCACCTGCCTCGCGAGTTGCTCCAGGCGCTGCGCGATGGCGAGGTTGATGGCGTTGAATGCCGTCGGGCGATCGAGCGTGATGGTCGCGATCGGGCCGTCGATGCTCAGGCGAGCGGGTTCCGCAGCTGCATCCGACATTCATTCCTCCCTTGTATGGTTGTTGCCGCATTTAAAGCGCACAGCCGGCCGGTGACAATGCCGGGGAAGTCTGCGACAACCCGGTTCCGCTGATACGACGGGAGGTAAACCCGGAGCAGACGAGGCGCGCAAACACGGGAAATGGACAGAATGAGGCAGGGTGCTGTGACCAAGGGACCGGTGGTGATCGTAGGCGCGGGGCATGCGGGCTTTCAGCTCGCGACCTCGCTGCGGCAGGCAGGCTTTGCCGATCCGATCCACCTGATCAACGACGAGCCGCATCTGCCGTATCAGCGGCCGCCGCTGTCGAAAGCCTATCTCAAGGGCACTGGCGGTCCCGAGACCTTGATGTTCCGGCCGCAGAAGTTCTACGCCGACCAGACCATCGACCTCATCTACGACCGTGCCGTTGCGGTTCAGCGCGAGCAGCGCAAGGTGCTGCTCGCCTCCGGCAAGACGCTGGACTACGGCCACCTCGTGTTCGCGACCGGTGCGCGCAACCGGATGCTCGACCTTCCCAATGCCAATCTTCCGTCGGTGCGTTACTTGCGTATCCTGGATGACAGCGAAGCGCTCAGGGCCTTGCTCGGTGACTCGAAGCGCGTTGTCGTTATCGGTGCCGGCTTCATCGGCCTCGAATTCGCGGCCACCGCCCGCATCAAGGGCCTCGAGGTCGACGTGCTCGAGCTTGGCGCGCGGGTGATGGCGCGGGCGGTCACGGCGGAAATCTCCGACTACTTCCAAAAGCAGCACGCCGATGCCGGCGTGCGCATCCATCTCGGTGTGCAGGCGACCAGCATCGAGGCCGACGGCAACAAGGTTACGGGCGTCAGCCTGAGCGACGGCCGGCATATCCCCGCCGACCTCGTCGTGGTCGGCGTCGGCGTGCTGCCGAATGTCGAGCTCGCGGCCGAAGCGGGATTGCAGGTCGCGTCGGGCATCGTGGTCGACGAATATCTGCTCACCAGCGATCCGCACATCTCGGCGATCGGCGATTGTGCGCTGTTTGCCAGCCAGCGTTTCGGCGGCACCTTGCGGCTGGAGTCGGTGCAGAACGCCACCGATCACGCCCGCTGCGTCGCCGCGCGGCTCACCGGCGACGTCAAGCCATATGACGGGCAGCCGTGGTTCTGGAGCGATCAGGCCAATGACAAGCTCCAGATTGCGGGGCTCACCACGGGCTATGACCAGGTCGTGTTGCGCGGGGATCCGGCGCAAAAGGCATTCTCCGCATTCTGCTACAAGGAGGGCCGGCTGGTCGGCATCGAGTCCGTCAATCGCGCCGGCGACCACATGTTCGGCCGCAAGCTGCTGGCGGCGGGTGGCACCGTGGATGCGGTCAAGGCTGCTGATCCGAGCTTCGACCTGAAGAGCGCTCTCGCCTAGAGAGCCGCGCGGACCTCCTCGGCTGTGGGCATCGACGGGCCGGCGCCCATCCGCTGCACGGAGATGGAGGCGGCGACGTTGGCATAGGCGATCGCGTCCGCGATCGCAGCGCCTTGCGATAGCCGCGCCGCCAGCGCGCCGACGAAACAGTCGCCGGCGCCTGTGGTGTCGACCGCCTTCACGGCGCGGCCCTCGACCAGCCTGGCATCACCGCCACGAACGGCGATCGCACCGCGCGCGCCGAGCGTGACGCAGATGGTCTGGTCCGCGCGCGGATGGAGCGCGGCAACGGCATCGACGGCCTGCGGCGGCGCGTCGCCGATCTCGACGCCGGACAAGAATCCCAGTTCGGTCTCGTTGAGCACGAGGACGTCGACCAGCGCGAACAGCCCCTGAGCGAAGGCGCCGGCGGGAGCAGGGTTGAGGATCGTCGTCGCGCCGGCGGCTTTCGCCTGCTGAAAGAACGCAATGATGGTCGCCTGCGGGATCTCGAACTGGCTCACCGCCACGTCGCCCGCGCTCAACGCAATCTGCGCGATATCGTCAACGCTGACCTCGGCATTGCTGCCGGGGATCACCACGATGGTGTTGTCGGCATTCGCCAGCGTGATGATTGCCGTTCCTGTCGATCCACCAGCGCTGTCCTTCACCGCCGCGAGATCGATGCCTTGATCGGCGAGAAATACGCGCAGTTGCTCGCCGAACGCGTCACGGCCGAGCCGGCCGATCAGCGCCGTCGGCGCGCCGAGCTTGGCGGCTGACACCGCCTGGTTGGCGCCCTTGCCGCCGGGAAAATACATCACCGACTGGCCGGCCACAGTCTCGCCGATGCGCGGATGGCGCTCGGCCGTCGCCACCACATCCATGTTGATGCTGCCCGCGACGACGACCCGTCCCATCCGCTCTCTCCCAAACAGCCGCTAGACGCGGGCCTCGAATTCCTGCCGTACGAGCTCGATGTCGGCGAGCGTCGGCAGGCCGGCCTCGTTGCCGAGCTTCTGGATCTTGAAGGTCGAGGCCGCGCGGGCGAACTCGAAATGCTCCTTCCAGCTGTTCGCCGGATTGGCCAGATACGAGTACACGTAGGCGCCATGGAACACGTCGCCGGCACCGTTGGTGTCGATGACGCGCTCGCGCGGGATCGGATAGGCGGGCAGCGTATGCACGGCGCCGACCTCATCGTACCACAGCAGCCCCTTCTCGCCCTGGGTGACGCCGCCGATGCGGCAGCCGCGGCCCTTGAGGTAGTCGAGCATCTTCTCCGGCGTGAGATCCATCTGCTCGCACAGCCGCTCGGCGACGATGGCGACGTCGATGTATTCCAGCAGCTCATGCGTGTTGGTGCGCAGGCCGCCGCCGTCGAGCGAGGTCAGGATGCCGGCCTCGCGGCACAGCTTGGCATAATGCAGCGCAGCGTCCGGCTGGTGGCCGTCGACGTGCAAGGCCCGGCAATTGCCGAGATTGAGCAGCGGGAACGGATGGATATGCGCATCGTCGCGGCAGCGTACGATGGCGCGCTTGCCGTCCTTGGGCATGATGAAGGACAGCGAGGACGCGTTGACCTTCCGTGGATGTACGGAGATGCCGTATTTCGCGGTCATGTCCTGGAACATCCGCCCGAGCCAGTCATTCGCCACGGTGGCGATCAGGTCCGGCACGATGCCCAGCTTGGCGCAGCAAAATGCCGCAGTGACCGCATTGCCGCCGAACGACACGGCGTAGTCGGAGGCGACGTGCTTCTCGTCTCCGGTCGGCATGTGGTCGGTAATGAACGTCACGTCGATGTAGGTCTGTCCGATAAAGAGGGCCTGCATTGGCATTTCTGTCTCACTAAGGGGTGATCGCGGCCCCGGCGCCGCAGATTAGCAAGCGGTTAAAGCGGATCAACGCTGAAAATCTTCGTCAAATCGTCACCATGGTGGTTGAGATCGGCCCCCTGCAACCGCCGGCCCCCTGCCGCCGGCCCAAGGGTCGCGCTATGGTTGCCGGCCAGCAGGAGCGCAGATTCGGGAGTGGAAGATGACTGTCTATGCGGGTCCGGTCTTCGAGATGGCGACCAATCAGTTCAACGTGATCGCCGATCACCTTGGCATCCCAGGCGACGAGCGCGACCGGCTGTTGCTGCCCAAGCGCGCGATCACCGTCTCGTGTCCGATCCACAAGGACGACGGCACCATTGCCGTCTATGAGGGCTACCGCGTCCAGCATCTCCTGACCATGGGCCCGACCAAGGGCGGCACCCGCTTTGCGCCGACCGTCGATATCGGCGAGGTCGCCGCGCTCGCGATCTGGATGAGCTGGAAGTGCGCCCTTGTGGGATTGCCTTATGGCGGCGCCAAGGGCGGCGTCAATGTCGATTTGTCCAAGCTGTCGAAACGCGAGCTCGAGTCGCTGTCGCGCCGCTACATGCAGGAGATGATCCCCTTCGTCGGCCCGCACACCGACGTGATGGCGCCGGACATGGGCACCAACGAGCAGGTGATGGCGTGGTTCATGGATACGTACTCCATGTATCAGGGCCAGACCGTCACCGAGATCGTCACCGGCAAGCCGGTGTTTTCCGGCGGCACGCTCGGCCGCCGCGAAGCCACCGGCCGCGGCGTCGCCCACGTCTCGCGCCGGGTGATGGACGTGCTCGGCATCGATCCCGCCAAGTCCACCGTCGTGGTGCAAGGCTTCGGCAATGTCGGCTCCTATGCCGCGCTCGGGTTCCACCAGATGGGCATGAAGGTGATTGCGGTGAGCGATCATACCGGCGCGCTCCATGATTCCCGAGGCCTCGACATTCCCGCGCTGATGGCGCATGCGGCCAAGCATGGCAGCATCGCCGGCTTCTCCACCGAGCTCGCCTTCGATCCCAAGGAAATTCTGACGCTGGCCTGCGACATCCTGGTGCCGGCGGCGATCGAGCGCGTCATCGACGCCAAGGTGGCGGCGAACCTGAAATGCCGCGTCATCGCAGAGGCCGCCAACGGCCCGACCACGCCGGATGCCGATCTGGTGCTCGACCAGCGTCGCAAGGAGATCTTCCTCATTCCCGACATTCTCTGCAATTCCGGCGGCGTCATCGTCAGCTATTTCGAATGGGTGCAGGATCTGCAGCAACTGTTCTGGGAGGAGGAGGAGGTGATGCGGCGCGAGTACCAGATCCTCGACCGCGCGTTCGAGAAGATGGTGACGCGCGCCAAGGCCGACGACATTCCGCACCGGACGGCCGCGATGGCGATCGGCGTCGAGAAGGTCCGCAACGCCAAGAACACGCGAGGGCTGTTCCCGTGATCACCGGTCTCGACCACGTCGTCGTCCTGCTCGAGGACATCAAGGCCGGCAGCGCCACGTTCGAGACGCTGCTGGCGCGCAAGCCGTCCTGGCAGAATTCGGGCGACGGCGCCGACCGCGTGCTGTTCACGCTCGACAATATGAGTCTCGAGCTGATGGCACCGGTGGGCCAGAGCCCCGGCGCCGACCGCATCCGCAACGTGCTCAAGATCTGGGGCGAGGGGCTCGCCTCGATCTGCTTCGCCACGGGCGACATCGGCAAGATGCACCGCCGGCTGGAGCGCGTGGCGCTGAAGCCGGACCCGATCGCCGAGGTCGACAGCACCGACCGCGTCTCCGGCCAGACGCTGCACTGGAAGCGCACGCGGGCGATGACCGATCTCACCCGCGGCGTGCGCATGTTCTTCCTGGAGCTCAGCCAGCCGCGGCCGGTTTCGGAGACGACCGCCGACAGCGCCGTGCTCGGCCTCGATCACATCGTGGTCTCGACCGAGGACCCCGAGCGCGCCGCCGCGCTGTATGGCGCGCGGCTCGGCCTCGACATGGCGCTCGACCGCAGCCATCAGGAATGGGGTCAGCTGATGTTCTTCCGCTGCGGCGACCTGATCGTCGAGGTGGTGAAGCGCCCGGTGGCCGGCAATGACAAGGCCAATGACAAGCTGTGGGGCTTGAGCTGGCGCGTCGCCGACATCGAGGCCACGCGTGCGCGGCTGCTCGCTGCGGGGCTGCAGGTGTCCGAGCCACGGGCAGGGCGCAAGCCGGGCACGCGCGTCATGAGCCTCTACAGCGGCACCTGCGGCATCCACACGCTGATCCTGGAGAAGACGCCGCAGGCGGCGTGAGGCATTCGCGGATCGCGAAGCGACAGTCCGGTCACGGCAGCGGAGGCGGAGAGTTGCGACGACACCGAGCTTTCGGATTGTGCCCAGCTCTTTCAGCCCGTCATGGCCGGGCTCGTCCCGGCCATCCACGTCGCACCGACCGCGCCGGACGACGTGGATGCCCGGGACAAGCCCGGGCATGACGAGAGCTCCATTGGCAGTCTCAACGCCGCGCAAGGACGGACCGTGATATAGATCGGGCTCGTTTCCAGGGGGCTGCTCAAGCCAATGATTTCTTTCGCCGTGGACCCGTTGCCCAATCCCCGCCGCGTCTTCATGCTCGGCGCGACCGGGACGATCGGCCGTGCGACCGTGCATGCGCTGCTTGCGCGGGGTCACGAGGTGGTCTGCTTCGTCCGCCCGCGCAACGACGCAATGACGATCCCGGGCGCCACCGTCAGGACCGGCGATGTCACCGATCCGGCCTCGCTGGCGCGCGACGGTTTTCGCGGTGAGCCCTTCGATGCCGTCGTCTCCTGTATGGCCTCGCGGACCGGCGCGCCGAGGGACGCCCAGGCGATCGACTATCAGGCCCATGTGAACGTGCTGGAGGCGGCTCGTCAGGCCGGCGTCGGGCAGTTCGTGCTGTTGTCCGCCATCTGCGTGCAGAAGCCGCTGCTGGCGTTTCAGCAGGCCAAGCTGACGTTCGAGGCACGACTGATGGGGGCGGGCCTGACCTATTCGATTGTCCGCCCCACTGCGTTCTTCAAGTCGCTGTCCGGGCAGGTCGCGCGCGTGCAGCAGGGTCGGCCCTATCTTGTGTTCGGCGACGGCCGTCTCACCGCATGCAAGCCGATCAGCGACGCCGATCTCGGCGACTATCTCGCCGGCTGTCTCGATGACGAGAGCCGCTGGAACAAGGTGCTGCCGATCGGCGGCCCGGGCCCTGCCATCACGCCGCTCGATCAGGCCGAGCATCTGTTCGCGCTGCTCGGCCGCAAGCCGACCATCCGCCGCGTCCCGGTGGCGCTGCTCGACGTCATTATCGGCGGGCTCGACGTCGCCAGGCGGATCGTGCCGTCGCTCGCCGACAAGGCCGAACTCGCCCGCATCGGCCGCTACTATGCGACGGAGTCGATGCTGGTGCTCGACCCCGCGACCGGCCGGTACGACGCCGACGCGACGCCGTCGACGGGCAACGAGACGCTGTTCGACTACTACGCCGAGCTGATCCGCGGCGAGGCCGCGGCGGAGCGCGGCGACCACGCCGTGTTCTGAGCCCAGATCTCTCCTCGTCATGGCCGGGCTTGACCCGGCCATCCCTCACACTTCGCGAGAAGGATGGATGCCCGGGTCAAGCCCGGGCATGACGAGTAACTAGTAGGGCGGCCTGTACGCCTTGTTAACCGCACCGTCATTGCGAGGAACGAAGCGACGAAGCG
>NZ_CAFI01000357.1 GCF_000239775.1 Bradyrhizobium sp. ORS 375 | reverse complement strand
ACCAGCGACGAGAGTTTGTGATGCTTGCCAAGCAGGAGGGAGCCAACCGGCGGCAGCTGTGCCGGCAGTTCGGCATCAGCCCTCAGACCGGCTACAAGTGGATCGAACGGTCTGATGCCGGCGATACGACGCTGGCGGACCGGTCGCGGCGGCCTCATCGAAGTCCGGAGCGCACCGCAGCTGCGACGGAGCAGCAGATTGTCGCGTTGCGCGATGCTCACCCGGCTTGGGGCGCGCGCAAGCTCGCACGCCGTCTCGAGCGCGATGGGCAAGCTATCCCGGCGGTCTCCACCGTGCACAGCATCCTGCGCCGTTACGGCCGCGTGGTCGAGCCTGCGGGCACGCCCGGGCAGCCCTACACGCGGTTCGAGAAGGATGCGCCCAATCAGCTTTGGCAGATGGACTTCAAGGGGCACAGTGCGCTGGAGAATGGCGTGTCCTGTCATCCGCTGACCGCACTCGACGATCACTCGCGCTTTTCCTTGTGCCTGGCGGCATGCGACAATGAGCGCGGCTCTACGGTCAAAGGACATCTGGAGACGACGTTCCGCCGCTATGGATTGCCGGATGCGATGTTCGTCGACAATGGTGGCCCCTGGGGCTTCACCCTCGAAGACCCCTGGACCGCGTTGACGGTCTGGCTGCTGAAGCTCGGAATTCGAACGATCCACAGCCGGCCCTACCATCCCCAGAGCCGCGGCAAGAACGAACGCTTCCACCGCAGCCTGAAGGCCGAGGTCTTTGCCTTCAAGCGTTACAGGGACCTTCTCGATGTGCAGCGGGCGCTCGACGAATGGCGAGCCGTCTACAATCTCGACCGGCCGCACGAGGCCTTGAACTTCGATGTGCCGGCGAGCCGCTATCGACCTAGCCACCGGACCATGCCGGACCGCCTGCCGATCGTCGAATACGACGAGGGTGAGATCGTCCGCTCTGTATCGAGCACGAAGGCCTACGTCAGCTTCGAGGGGCGGCTCTGGAAAGTCCCGCAAGCCTTTCGCGGTGAGCGGCTCGCCATCCGGCCGCTCAGCGCCGACGGAAAGTTCGGAATTTTCTTTGCCGCGCATCAGATCGCAGCGATCGATCTGCGCGACCCGG
>NZ_CAFI01000358.1 GCF_000239775.1 Bradyrhizobium sp. ORS 375 | reverse complement strand
CCCCGCCGCCTCCGATCTCGATGGGACGAAGCCGCCGATCAGCGCAGCAGCTGCAGCACGCTGGCCTGCGACTGGTTGGCGAGCGACAGTGCGGACACCGCGATCGACTGGCGGGTCGACAGCGCCTGGCTGTTGGCCGCTTCCTCGTTGGTGTCGGCGAGCGTCAGGTTCGACGAGCCGGTCTGCAGCACGTTGATCAGGTTCTTGTTGAAGTCCTGACGGATCTGCACCACCGACAGGTTCGAACCCAGCGTGGACGCTTCCGACCGCAGCGTGGCGCTCGCCGTGGTGAGCACGCCGATCACCTTGTTCGCCGAGTTGTTGTCGAGGAAGTCGGTGCCCGAGGTCAGCGTCGACAGGCCGAGACCCGCCGAATTGAAGGTCACGCCGGTGATCGACAGCGTCGACTTGCCGTTCTCGTTGAACGTCAGCTTCAGCGTATCGCCGTTCAGCAGGTTGACGCCATTGAACGAGGCGTCAGCCGCAGTCGTGTTGATCTGCGCCAGCACGTTGTTGTACTGCGAGACCAGGCTGGAGCGCTGCGCCTGCGCGGTGGAATCGGCCACCGGAGCCGCCGCAGTCAGGCCGTTGAAGGACTGGCTGGACGCCGCCGCCGTACCACCGATGGCGCCGATCGTGGCCGAGGCCGCGTCGTTGGTGGTGGTCAGCGTGATCTTGCCGGTCGAGTCGATCGAAGCCTGCAGGTTGTTGGCTGCGAGCTTGGTGTTGAGGTCGTTGAGCGACTTGACCTGTCCTGTCCCC
>NZ_CAFI01000359.1 GCF_000239775.1 Bradyrhizobium sp. ORS 375 | reverse complement strand
GATCATCCATGAAACTGGCCTTCCAAGAGTGGTGTTGCGATCGCAGGCGACCGCTCATCCTGTCAGAGCGATGGTCGGTCCAGTGCCTCCGCAAGGCGAGCGGATCGAATCCGCCCGTCGCTCGCCGCAACGGACTTTCCTTGTTCCATCGTTAGGCCGGGCTTTTCTCCGTCCCGTTAATTTTAATGTCCGTGCTAATACGGAACCGGGAGCTCGGGCTCGAGACTAGTCAGATTGACGTCCGGCTATGCGCGAGCTCAAGGCGCCACCTCGGCGGGCGCAATCGCGGGGCTTTCGCACTGGATCAGCGCCCTGATCTCCTTCAGAGCCTTGTAGAGTGCGCCAGCGCTGACATGCCGATCGACTTCCTCGACTAGGCGGGCGGCGCCCGGCGTCGCGTCGCGCAACTCGTTCATGCAGGCCAGATAGGACGCGCGATAGCGGCTCGCGTCGCTTTTCAGATACATGGTCTGGACGCAGAGATAGAGGCGCTTTGCCGGCGTATCTGCCGTTTCAGCGGTGACGGTGTCGCGCTCACGAAGGATCGGAACGTCGCCTTCGACAATGAAGCGTGCACGCGTGTTCGAATTGACGATGACGGTGTCGCCGATCACGATACGTTCGAACGGCTTGAGTTCGACCCGCAGGGGCATGGCCCTGGTCTCCTCTCGGCAGTCTCCTCTCGGGAGCCGTACCGCCGGCGGATGATACTGGGGTCGAGACGAGACTGCTGTCGCGCACATATCCGGCGCTTGCCAGCGAAACGTCTCGACTGCGAACGAGACCGGCGTGAATCCCGGATCTTCGAGCCGAAAACGGCGGGGACCAGCCCCGCCGTCTCCGATCATGATGGTGTCGCGGCGCCTTAGCGCAGCAGCTGCAGCACGCTGGCCTGCGACTGGTTGGCGAGCGACAGCGCGGACACCGCGATCGACTGGCGGGTCGACAGCGCCTGGCTGTTGGCCGCTTCCTCGTTGGTGTCGGCGAGCGTCAGGTTCGACGAGCCGGTCTGCAGCACGTTGATCAGGTTCTTGTTGAAGTCCTGACGGACCTGCACGACCGACAGGTTCGAACCCAGCGTGGACGCCTCGTTGCGGAGCGTGGAGCTCGCGGTGTTGAGGACGCCGATCACCTTGTTCGCCGAGTTGTTGTCGAGGAAGTCGGTGCCCGAGGTCAACGTCGAGAGGCCGAGGCCCGCCGAGTTGAACGTGACACCGGTGATCGACAGCGTCGACTTGCCGGTTTCGTTGAAGGTCAGCTTCAGCGTGTCGCCGTTCAGCAGGTTGATGCCGTTGAACGAGGCGTCAGCCGCGGTCGTGTTGATCTGCGCCAGCACGTTGTTGTACTGCGAGACCAAGCTGGCGCGCTGCGTCTGCGCGGTGGAATCAGCCACCGGAGCCGCCGCGGTCAGACCGTTGAAGGACTGGCTGGACGCCGCCGCCGTACCACCGATCGCGCCAATCGTGGCCGAGGCCGCGTCGTTCGTGGTGGTGATGGTGATCTTGCCGGTGGACGAGTCAACCGTGGCCTGCAGGTTGTTGGCTGCGAGCTTGCTGTTGAGATCGTTCAGCGACTTGACCTGCCCTGTCCCT
>NZ_CAFI01000360.1 GCF_000239775.1 Bradyrhizobium sp. ORS 375 | reverse complement strand
CCCTCACCCCGACCCTCTCCCCGTGAAGGACGGAGAGAGGGAGTGCACCGCCGTCGCGGCAAGAGAATCAGTTGAACTAATCCCCGCTCGGTGGCGCGAGCGGTTGCACGATCTCCTGGAATGGCGGCAGGGCCTCGCATTTGGCGGCATGGGCCGCCAGCGCGGGATAGCGCGCCGGATCGAACAGATGCGGATGGGCCTCAGACGTGAAGCGTAGCATGCAGGCGACGGCGATGTCGGCGTGGCCGATCCGATCGCCGTACCAATACTCCGTCGAGACCGCGGCGCGCTCGGCCTCCAGCATCGCCAGCACCCCGGAGATCTGGGCCTCGCAGCGCGCGACCCACAGCGCGAGCTGATCCTTGCGCAGCACACGCTCGTAGATCAGGCTGACGGCCTTGTCGCCGAGCCCGGTGGCGAGCGCGATCGTGTGCAGCTGCTGGCGGCGCAATCCACCGCGCGGCGCAAGCATCGCGCGCTCGGCCCCCACCGCCTCGTCGAGATGGTCGAGAATCGCCGCCGAATCGATCAGCGCCTCGCCGCCGTCGAGCACCAGCACCGGCACCCGCAGCAGCGGATTGTACGGCGCGATCTTGTCGGCATCGCCGAAGGTCGACCACGGCTTGTGCTCGAACGGGATGCCGTACAGCCTGAGCGCGATCGCGGTCCGGCGGACGAAAGGCGAGTCGTATTGGCCGATCAGGAACATGAGGCATTCTCCTGCTCCAGGCATTGAAGCGTCATTCGGCCAAATTGTCAGCTGCCAACTTTACCCCAGCAGCGGCACATGCGCTGCGACATCGCGCGGCAGGGTGCCGTCGAGGCGGGGATCGGGGGCGATCTCGATCTGGCGGCGGAACGGGCGGAAGCCGGAACGCTGGTAGAAGGCGAGCGCGCGCGGGTGATCGAAGCTGCAGGTGTGGACCCAGAGCCGAGTCAGCGGCTGCGCCCAGGCGCGGCGCAGCGCGTGGTTCATCAGCAGCCGGCCGGCGCCGGTGCCGATCAGCTTGGACGTGACACCGAACAGCACCAGCTCGCACTCGTTGTTCCTGCGGAAGTCGAGCTCCAAAAGGGCCTCGTCGCCGCCGTCATGTTCCAGCGTGGAGATCTCGACTCCGTCCGCGCCGATGGTGCGTGCAAGCTCGGCCCTGCTCATCCGCAACCGCTGCGACCAAAGCCACTCCCGTCCGACCCGCGCATACAGGTCGCGGTACCAGTCAGGGTCGGGCTGCGCGACGCGGCGAATGCGCCACGCGCCGGCCGGATCGGGCGGCAACATCGGCCGCGCCAGCATCTCAAGCGAGGTGACAACCGCGGCGATCTTGCCGGGCGGGACGTCGAAAATGCTATCGGGAACGGACATTGCAAAAGGCCTGCGGAGTTACCCGGGACGTAATTGGCTTGCGTGGGCGCACCCGGCATCGTCGGCGCATTGAACATCAGGAGCCATGCCCATGCAACGACGAGACATGCTGCTGACTGCGGCCGCCGCGAGCCTCGCCGCCAACGTCGCCAGAGCCGCGCCGGCCGCGACAGCGCCACGCATCCGCACCAGCGACGGCGTCGTGCTGTATCACGAGGACTGGGGCAGCGGCCGCCCGGTGCTGTTCGTCCATGCATGGGCGCTGACCAGCGCGATGTGGAGCTATCAGATCGCCGAGCTCAGTCCACGCGGCTTGCGCTGCATCGCCTTCGACCGGCGCGGCCATGGCCGCAGCGACGTGCCGGGCAGCGGCTATGATCTCGATCGCTTCGCCGACGACATCGCCGAGGTGATCGCGCAGCTCGGCCTCGACGAGGTCGCCCTGGTCGGCATGTCCATGGGCTGCAACGAGATCCTCAACTACGTCGCCCGCCATGGCACCGCGCGCATCTCCCGGATCGCGATGCTCGGGCCGACCACGCCGTATCCGCTGCAGACCGCCGACAATGCGCTCGGTGCGCCGCAGGCCTATTTCGAGCAGAGCTGGGCGGCCTGGCAGCGCGACTTCCCGAAATGGATCGAGGACAACAAGCTGCCGTTCTTCACCAAGGACACCTCGCCGCAGACGATGGAATGGGTCGCGGCGATGATGCGGCAGATCCCGATTGCGGTGGCCGTTGCCACCAGCCGCGCGCTGATCTCCCGGGATCTGCGACCGGTGCTGCCCAGGATCGACCGCCCCGTTCTGATCCTGCATGGCGACGCCGACGTGTCGGCGCCGCTGGACATGACAGGCAGGCCGACGGCGAATGGCATCAGGGGCGCCGAGCTGAAGGTCTATCCCGGCGGCCCGCACGGCTTGTTCGTCACCCACATGGCGCAGGTCAATGCCGACCTCGCCGCCTTCCTGGCGTGAGGCCTGCGCGTCTCCTACTCGCCCTCGTCGCTCGCCAGCACGCCCTTCACCGCGCGGGCCCAGCCGGCGAGCTTGCGCTGGCGGGTGGCGGCGCTCATCGCCGGCCTGAAGCGGTGCTCGAGCCGCCAATTGTCGGCGAATTTTTCCGGCTCCGGATAGACGCCCGCATTGAGGCCGGCGAGATAGGCGGCGCCGAGCGCGGTCGTCTCCTGGATCATCGGACGGTCGACCGGCGCGTCGAGCAGATCGGCGAGGCGCTGCATGGTCCAGTCCGAGGCGGTCATGCCACCGTCGACGCGCAGCACGATGGTGGCGGCGGACGCATCGGGCCAGTCGGCGCGCATCGCGGCCCACAGATCGTAGGTCTGGTAGCAGACGCTTTCGAGCGTGGCGTGCGCCAGCTCGGCCGGGCCGGTGTTGCGGGTCAGGCCGAACAGTGCGCCACGGACGCGCGGATTCCAATACGGCGCACCGAGGCCGACGAAGGCCGGCACGAGATAGACCGACTGCATCGAGTCCGACTTGTCGGCGAGCGGGCCGGTCTCGGCGGCGTGCTTGATGATGCCGAGCCCGTCGCGCAGCCATTGCACGGCGGAGCCGGCGACGAAGATCGAGCCTTCGAGCGCGTAGGTCCTGACGCCGTTCAGCTGATAGGCGATGGTCGTCAGCAGCTTGTTGTTGGACTTCACCGGCGTGGCGCCGGTGTTGAGCAGCGCGAAGCAGCCTGTGCCATAGGTCGACTTCATCATGCCGGGCGTGAAGCAGGCCTGTCCGATGGTCGCGGCCTGCTGGTCGCCGGCGATGCCGGCGACCTTGATCGGGCCACCGAACAGATCGGGTGTGGTGGTGCCGAAATCGGCGGAGGAATCCTTCACCTCGGGAAGCATCGAGCGCGGCACGCGCAACAGCTTCAGCAGCGTGTCGTCCCACGTGCCGGTGTGGATGTTGAACAGCAGCGTACGCGAGGCGTTGGTGGCGTCGGTGGCGTGCACGCGGCCGCCGGTCAGCCGCCACAGCAGATAGCAGTCGACGGTGCCGAACATCAGCTCGCCGCGCTCGGCGCGCTCGCGCGCGCCCGGCACGTGGTCGAGGATCCAGGCGACCTTGGTGCCGGAGAAATAGGGGTCGATGATCAGGCCCGTCCTGGCGCTGACGTCGGGCTCATGGCCGTCGGCCTTGAGCTTCGCGCAGATATCCGCGGTGCGGCGGTCCTGCCAGACGATGGCGCGATGGACGGCCTGCCCGGTGGCGCGGTCCCACACCACGGTGGTCTCGCGCTGGTTGGTGATGCCGATCGCGGCGATGTCCTTTGCGGCAAGGCCCGCCTTCTCCAGCGCATCGCGGCAGGTCATCACCGTCGAGGTCCAGATGTCCTCCGGCTCGTGCTCGACCCAGCCCGAGGCCGGGAAATGCTGCGGGAATTCCTGCTGCGCGACCGCGGCAATCGAGATGTCGGAGCGGAACACCATCGCGCGCGAGGACGTGGTGCCCTGATCGATGGCCAGCACGAAGGACATGGGCGGTTCTTCCCGGGAGGTTGACGTTGGGCCGACAAGCAAGCGGATTGGCGGGGGAAGGTCAAGGTGGCGCTCCATGTGTGGTGCCAACCCTCCCCTGGAGGGGGAGGGTCGACTCGCATGAA
>NZ_CAFI01000361.1 GCF_000239775.1 Bradyrhizobium sp. ORS 375 | reverse complement strand
ACGTTTTCGAGGGTGTTCCACCTGGCAAGACTCGGGCGCAACCCGCCGCGAGAGCGCAAACCCATGGTCCCGGCGAAGCTGTGTATGCGACGCCATGCCGCCGCGCCGTTCATGCGAGCATGCCATGCCAAAAAATGGGCGTGTAGGCGTGCCGCGCATCACCTAGGCTCGGCGCAGGGATGACATGGGATCACGCGCATGACGGCAGCTGGCGATTATCAGATGTTCGAGGCAGGCGACGTCGTGCTGCAATCCGGCGCGACGTTCCCCTCGCTGCGGCTCGCCTACAAGACCTATGGCACGCTGAACGCGGCGAAGGACAACGTCATTCTCTATCCGACCTCGTTCGGTGCGCAGCATACCGACACCGAATGGTTGATCGCGCCCGGCGGCGCGCTCGATCCCAACAACTACTTCATCATCATCCCGAACCTGTTCGGCAACGGCCTGTCGTCGTCGCCCTCGAACACGCCGGCCGGTGAGACGCCGTTCCCGGCGATCACCTATCACGACGCCATCGCGGTCCAGCGTCGGCTGCTGGAGGAGCAGTTCGGCATCGACCGGATCGCGCTGGTCTATGGCTGGTCGATGGGCGGCATGCAGGCCTATCACTGGGCTGCTCTCCACCCGAATATGGTCGAGCGCGCGGCGGTCGTCTGCGGCAGCGCGCGCTGCTCGCCCTACAATCATCTGTTCCTCGACGCCGTGAAGGCCGCGCTGGTCGCCGACCCGGCATTCCGGAACGGCCGCTTCGTCGAGACGCCGGTGGCCGGCCTGCGCGCCATGGGCCGCATCTATGCGGGCTGGGCGATGTCCTACGAGTTCTACCGCGACGAGGTCTGGCGCGAGCAGGGTTTCGGCTCGCAGGAGGACTATCTCGCCGCCACCTGGGACACCGCCTTTGCGCATCGCGACGCCAACAATCTGCTGGCGCAGATCGCGATCTGGCAAGGCGGTGACATCAGCGCTTGCGCGGCCTTCGGCGGCGATCTCGATCGCGCGCTGGCCGCGATCACCGCGCGCATGCTGCTGATGCCCGGGCAGACCGACCGTTATTTCGACTGGCGCGACAATGAGCGCGAGCTGCCGAAGCTGATCAACGCGGGATCGGCCGCGCTGCGGCCGATCCCGTCGATCCACGGCCACCGCGCCGGCAATCCGATCCGTATTCCGGCCGACCGCGACTTCATCAACACCCACGTCTCAACCCTTCTCCAGAGCTGATCCCTGAGTCCGTCATGACCGATGTGCCCACCGACGAATTTGCGCCGCGCCCGAAGCGGCGGACGCCGGCGATGCTGCAGGAGCTGACGCAGCGCTCCAACGTCCGGGGCGCCTTGCGCGCGCTCAGTCACTACGGCGCGATCGCCGTGGTCGGCACGCTGATCGGGCTGATCGTTTCCGCCCAAGGCGTCGTATGGGCGCTGCCTCTGATGCTGCTGCAAGGCGTGCTCGTCGCGTTCCTGTTCATGGCCGTGCATGAGACCGCGCACAAGACCGCATTCGACAGCCGCCGGCTGAACGTGGCGGTCGGCTATCTCTCAGGCTTTCTGATCGGACTGCCCTATGAGTACTACTGCCTGTTTCACTGGGAGCATCACCGCCACACCCAGGATCCCCAGCGCGATCCCGAGCTGATCGTCGGCCCCAAGCCGCGTTCGGAGACACAGCTCGCGATCGCCTATTCAGGCTTGGTTCAGGTAGCCGGCCGTTTGCGATTGCTGCTGAAGCATGCGGTAACGGGCGAGGTCACCGTGCCCTGGATCCCCGCCGGCCGTCGCGCCACCATCGTGCGCGAGGCGCGCATCTATGTCGCCGGCTATACGCTGCTGCTGCTCGGCTCGCTGGCGCTGCACAGCGCGCTCTTGCTGTGGGTCTGGGTGCTGCCATTGCTGTTCGGCCAACTGATCCTGCGCCCCTACCTCTACGCCGAGCACACCGGCTGCGATCACACAAGAAGCGCCTTCCACAACACCCGCACCACCTTCACCACGCAATTCGTGCACTGGCTCGCCTGGAACATGCCCTACCACGTCGAGCACCACGCCTATCCGGCGGTGCCGTTCCACGCCTTGCCGAAGCTGCATGCGATCGTCGATGGCGAGATCAAGTATCGCGGGCAGGGCTATGTCGCGGTGACGCGGCAGACCTGGGCGTGGTTTCGGACGCACTTTGATGGAGCGAAGCCCTAAGCAAATGAGTTCGCGCCTAAGCCATCGCCACGCAGACGGTGCGCTCCCTCTCCCCGTCCTTCACGGGGAGAGGGTTGGGGTGAGGGGCAGCCGCACGAGAAGTGTTCGTC
>NZ_CAFI01000362.1 GCF_000239775.1 Bradyrhizobium sp. ORS 375 | reverse complement strand
CGTCCGGCGAGACGCGGCCTTCGAAATTGCGGTTGCCCGACAGCACGGCCGCCGCGACGACGCCGTTGTCGTTGATCGACTTCGAGATCTCTTCCGGCAGCGGGCCGGAATTGCCGATGCAGGTGGTGCAGCCGAAGCCGACCAGGTTGAAGCCGACCTTGTCGAGGTCCTTCTGCAGGCCGGAGTTCGCGAGGTACTCGGCAACCACCTGGCTGCCCGGGGCGAGCGAGGTCTTTACCCACGGCTTTGCCTTGAGACCCTTGGCGGCGGCGTTGCGGGCCAGCAGGCCGGCGCCGATCAGCACGCTCGGGTTCGAGGTGTTGGTGCAGGAGGTAATGGCGGCGATGACGACGTCGCCATGGCCGATGTCGAAGTCCTTGCCCTCGACCGGGAAGCGCTGCTCCGCGGCGTCCGGCTTCTTGTACTCACCGGCCAGCGCGGTCGCAAAACCTTCTGCCACCGCGGGGAGCGCGATGCGGCCCTCGGGACGCTTCGGACCGGCCATCGACGGCACGACGTCGCCGAGATCGAGGTTCAGCGTCTCGGTGAACACCGGATCGGCCGACTTGGCGGTGCGGAAAAGGCCCTGTGCCTTGGCATAGGCCTCGACCAGCGCGACGCGCGGGCCCTTGCGGCCCGAGGTCTTGAGATAGTCGATGGTCGCGGTGTCCACGGGGAAGAAGCCGCAGGTCGCGCCGTATTCGGGGGCCATGTTGGCAATGGTCGACTTGTCGGCGACCGAGAGGTGGTCGAGGCCGGGGCCGAAGAACTCGACGAACTTGCCGACCACACCGAGCTTGCGCAGCATCTGGGTGACGGTGAGCACGAGGTCGGTGGCGGTGACGCCTTCCTTCAGCGCGCCGGTCAGCTTGAAGCCGACGACGTCAGGCAGCAGCATCGACAAGGGCTGGCCGAGCATGCAGGCCTCGGCCTCGATGCCGCCGACGCCCCAGCCGAGCACGGCCAAACCGTTGACCATGGTGGTGTGCGAATCGGTGCCGACCAGCGAATCCGGATAGGCGACCTCGAAGGTGCCCTTGGTGCGGCCGACCGTCATCTTCTCCTTCTTGGTCCAGACCGTCTGCGCCAGATATTCGAGGTTGACCTGGTGGCAGATGCCGGTGCCCGGGGGCACGACGGAGAAGTTCGAGAACGCCTTCTGGCCCCACTTCAGGAATTCGTAGCGTTCCTGGTTCTGCTTGTACTCCTCGGCGACGTTCTTGCCGAACGCCTTGTTGTCACCGAAGTAGTTCACGATCACCGAGTGGTCGATGACGAGGTCGACCGGGACCAGCGGGTTGATCTTCTCGGCATCGCCGCCGAGCGCTTGCATCGCGTTGCGCATGGCGGCGAGGTCGACGACGGCGGGGACGCCGGTGAAATCCTGCATCAGCACGCGCGCCGGGCGGAAGGCGATCTCGTGCTCCAGCGACTTCTTGCGCAGCCATTTCGACACCGCGACGATGTCGTCCTTGGTGACGGTGCGGCCGTCCTCGTTGCGCAGCAGGTTCTCGAGCAGCACCTTCATCGAGTACGGCAGCTTCGAGATGTCCTTGAGACCGTTCTTCTCGGCTGTGGGCAAGCTGTAATAGATGTAGCTCTTCGTTCCGACCTTGAGGGTCTTGCGACACTTGAAGCTGTCGAGCGAGGTCATGCGTGGGAATCCCAATTGATCTGTATACCCTGAGGGGGTATTTTCGAACCGTCAGCGCGAGGCGCCGGATGGCTTGCAGCGGGCGATTGTGTGCTGCATCAAGGTCGGGCTTATAGAAGCTTTCTAACTGCGTCGCTACAGAGACAATCAAGTCCCGGCGTGGCATCACCCACAAATTCTCACACGCTAGCCATCAATTTCGTAAGGGCTGTCACGACGCGCCATGCAGCTGTCTCCACCACCGTCTCCGAGGCTGTTCGGACAAGACGTCAGATGCGTACGCGGCGGCCGCGAGGTGTTCTCAAGCCTTGCCTTCGAGGCGCGCGCGGGCGAGGCGCTGGCCGTGACCGGGCACAACGGCGCGGGCAAGACCTCGCTGCTGCGGCTGATCGCAGGCCTCTTGCTGCCGGCCGGCGGCACGATCGCCATCGAAGGCGGCGAGGGTGAGCTGACGGTGCCCGAGCAGGCGCATTATCTCGGCCACCGCGACGCGCTGAAGCCGGCGCTCAGCGTGCGCGAGAACCTGACGTTCTGGGCCGACTTCCTCGGGGGCGGAATGATCAGGCCGATCCCGGATTGCCTGGAAGCCGTCGGCATCGCGCATGCCATCGACCTGCCCGCCGGCTATCTCTCGGCCGGCCAACGCCGCCGTCTGTCCCTGGCCCGCCTGCTCGCCGTGCCGCGCCTGCTCTGGCTGCTCGACGAGCCGACCGCCGCGCTCGACGTCGCCGGCCAGGCGATGTTCGCCGGCCTGATGCGCGAGCATCTCGCCGGCGGCGGCCTGATCGTCGCAGCCACGCACGGCCCGCTCGGCATCGACACGCGCGAACTGCGGATTGGAAACTGAACTGATGGTCATGGGACAGGCAACTCTCCGCCACAGCGCAGCTGCGCCCCCCTCCCCCCTGCGGGGAGCGTTGGGGGT
>NZ_CAFI01000363.1 GCF_000239775.1 Bradyrhizobium sp. ORS 375 | reverse complement strand
GCGTAGGCATGGGTGGCGGGCGGCGCATAGGCTTGCGGCGCGGGGACTGCTGCCGGCGGCGCATAGGACGCGACGCCGCGCCCGCCTCCGGACACGCCTCCGGCGCCACCGCCGGACGGATAGGATTGCGGCGCTCCGACCGCAGGCGGCGGCAGCGCTGACGACGAATAGGCCGGAGCCGGCGCGGGTGCCGGAGTGTACGACTGCTGGCTGTATTGCTGGTGCCGTTGCGGCTGCGCCTGAACCGAGCCGGTGGAGTCGGAGGCGAACGGGTTTGAAAAGGGATTTTGCGTCTGCGACAGCCGCGTCGACATATCGGCGCTGCAGCCGGCGACGCCGAACGACATCAGCGCCAGCGCCGCAACTTGCGGCAGGCGGCGCGAGCGAAGCAACTCGACGGTCACGGGCATGGTTACTCACTCGTACGCAACAAACAACGAATTCGAGTAAACACAGCCGCGGTAAATAAGCGCTTAAGCCGCGAATAAAGCGTTGGGAGACTTGCTGATCCGCTCGTTCAAAGTTCGCGCGCAATACCCGGAATTGCCGGCACAAAACGCACGTCGACGAGCTCTTTGCGCTCGAAACGATCGCCGGTCCGGATGACCCGGACGAGCCGCTGGACGCCGTGATGGGGTCCGACCGGGGCGATCAGGACACCGTCGGGCTCCAATCGATCGAGCAGGCTCTGCGGGATCTCATCCATGGCCGCGGTGACGATGATACGGTCGAACTGGCCGGCCCCCGGCGGCAGCGCATAGCCGTCGCCCAGCATGACCTCGACATTGAAGCAGTTCAGTCTCTCCAGCCGCTCCCTCGCCTTATCCGCGAGAGTCCGGAATCGCTCGACCGTCAGGACGTGATCCGCCAACCGCGCCAGGATCGCAGCCTGGTAGCCCGACCCGGTGCCGATCTCGAGCACCCGATGGCTCTTCTGCAGCTTGAGCTGCTCAGTCATGTAGGCGACGACAAAGGGCTGGCTGATGGTCTGGCCGCAGGCGATCGCCATGGCGCTGTCGCGATAGGCGTCGGCACGATCGCCCGGCAGCACGAACTCCTCCCGCGGCACCTCCTCCATCGCACGCAGCACCGCCTGATCACTGATCCCCCGCCGACGCAATGTCAGCTGAAACATCATCTTTTCGGGCGGAGCGGTCGGGGGCATCGCGATGTCGGTTGTTGGTTCGGCACCAATCTAGACGGCGCTCTGCCGTTACGCATCGATTTTCATCGCTTCCTGGGGCAAGTCCGGAGGGCGTCATGCTTGGCCGCTGGGGGCCGCTCTCCGGCAAAACCGTTCCGGGCGAGGAACCAACGTCGCGCGAATTCGTTCACCTTCGGGGCGATTTTGCCCACGCCGCAAGGTTACGGCAGGCGAACATGACGTTGTTGACGTTGCGCCATGAGCCGTTATTTGCGACCGTCAAATCGGGTTTGGGCAAGGACTGACATCATGACTGCACCGCGGCCGCCGCGCGGATCTGTGTTTCTGGTTGAAGACGAAGTCATGATCAGAATGATGGTGGCCGACATGCTCGAAGAGCTCGGCTACACCGTCGCTGCCGAGGCGGGCGAGATCGGCGAGGCGATGAAGCTCGCGGAGAGCACCTATTTCGATGTCGCGATCCTCGACGTCAACGTCAACGGCAAGGTGATCTCGCCGGTCGCCGATCTCATCAAGGCCCGCAACCGGCCCTTCATCTTCGCCACCGGCTACGGCTCCTCCGGATTACCCGAGGAGTATCGCGACCGGCCGGCGCTGCAGAAGCCGTTTCAGCTCGAGACCCTGGGCAAAGCCATCGAGCACGCCCTGCGCAGCGCCGAGCCTGAAAGCTAGACGCCAGGCTGCCGATCATTCAGCCGAGTATGTCGCTGAGCTTGCCGGAAAACGCCTCGTCGGTGCGGTCGAGGCGCAGCGGGGTCACCGACACGTAGTGCGCCGCCAGCGCTGCGAGATCCGTTCCTTCATCGGGAACGTCGAGCGCCGCGGCGCGGTCGAAGCCGATCCAGAAATACGGATTGCCGCGGCCGTCACGGCGCTCGTCGACCTTCAGAAAGCCGAGATTGCGCTTGCCCTGACGGGTCACGACGATCCCCCTGACCTGATCGGGCGTGCAGGACGGGAAGTTGACGTTGATGACGGTGTTCTTCGGCACCCCGGCGTCGAGCACCTTGCGCACGATCTGCGGACCGAACTTCAGCGCGGTGTCCCAGGACGGCTTGTCCCGGGTCGCGATGCTGAACTCCTGCGACAGCGCGAACGACGGCAGGCCGAGAATGGTGCCCTCGAGCGCGCCAGCGATGGTGCCTGAATACACCACGTCTTCGGCAACGTTGCGGCCCTTGTTCACCCCCGACAGCACGACGTCGGGACGCTTGTCGCCGAGAATATGACGGGCGCCCATGATGACGCAGTCGGTCGGCGTACCACGCACCGCGAAGTGCCGGGGGCCGACCTCGCGCAGCCGCAGCGGATCATTGAGCGACAGCGAATGCGACACCCCGGACTGATCGAGCTCGGGAGCCACGATCCACACATCGTCGGACAAAGCGCGCGCGATCTCTTCAATGACCTTGAGGCCCGGAGCATGGATTCCGTCGTCATTGGTGCAGAGAATCCGCATGGCCAGCCTTCCATCCCGTTCAGGTCGATTGCCGGGGTGTCTTATCTGCTGCGCAGCACCGAGGCAAACCCGCCCGCCTCAGCCATTCAAGGCCGGACGCGCCACTGCGGGAGGAACCGCGCGAGCTTGCCCTGGGTCTCCAGTTGTAGCGAGACGTCCGGCGTACGCGATGCGTCGGCGGCTGGCGGGGAGACTGACGAGGGAGGTTCTGGCGCCGCTCGCGGCGGGGCCGGAAACCTGGTTCGGGCGACCGTCAAAGCCTTTTCGAAATCGGCACCGTTGAACCAGCCCTGACCGCGCAGGGATAAGAACAGGTCATCATCCCACACCGCTGCACGATCGATGTCGAACGCCCCCTTGAGGCGCTGATCGACCGCCTGGATGCCGGAGCCGGTCACGGCCCATTGCCGTCCGATCCAGAAGATATCCCGATGCAGGGCCATGATGCCGGTTCTGAAAATCGCGCGCGCTAGCGGAACCGGAGGATACGAACCGCCGGTCGCGGCGCAATTGCGGCGACCGGCCTGGATGCATTTTGCCGCGCCTTATGACTCCGCGGCAACGACCTTGAGGCCACCCATGTAGGGCTGCAGCACATCCGGCACGGCTATCGAGCCGTCGGCCTGCTGATAGGTCTCCATGACTGCAATCAGTGCACGACCGACCGCTGTGCCGGAGCCGTTCAATGTGTGCACGAAGCGCGGCTTGCCATCACTTCCGCGATAGCGCGCATCCATGCGCCGCGCCTGGAAGTCGCCGCACACCGAACAGCTGGAGATCTCGCGGAAGGCACCGCCATCGCCCTGCCCGGGCATCCAGACCTCGATGTCATAGGTCTTCTGCGACGAGAAGCCCATGTCGCCGGTGCAAAGCGTGATCACGCGATAGTGCAGATCGAGCCGGCGCAGCACCTCCTCGGCGCAGGCCAGCATGCGCTCATGCTCGTCCTTGCTGGTCTCCGGCGTCGTGATCGACACCAGCTCGACCTTGGTGAACTGGTGCTGGCGGATCATGCCGCGGGTGTCGCGGCCGGCCGCCCCCGCTTCGGCGCGGAAGCATGGCGTCAGTGCCGTGAGCCGCATCGGCAGCTCCTTGTCGTCGACGATCGATTCCCGGACGAGGTTGGTCAGTGCGACCTCAGCGGTGGGAATGAGACCGAGCCGATCGGTCTTGAGCCGTTCATCCGGCGCGATCAGCAGCTCGCCCCTCACGGCCCAGAACTGATCGTCCTCGAATTTCGGCAGCTGCCCGGTGCCGAACATCACGTCGTTGCGCACCAGCAGCGGCGGGTTTACTTCGGTGTAGCCGTGCTCGGTCGTATGCAGGTCGAGCATGAATTGCCCGATCGCGCGCTCGAGCCGCGCCAGTCCCTTCTTCAGCACGACAAAGCGCGCGCCCGACAGCTTTGCCGCCGATTCGAAGTCCATGCCGAGAGCGGTGCCGATGTCGTCGTGCGGCCTCGGAGCGAAAGCGTAGTTGCGCTTGGCGCCGAACACGTGGCGCTCGACATTGTCGTGCTCGTCCTTGCCGTCCGGCACCTCGTCGAGCGGCAGGTTGGGAATTGCGGAGAGCTCGCGCGCCAGTTCCTCATCGGCCTGCTTGGCGGCCGCCTCGAGCTCCGGCATCGTGGTCTTGAGCTTGGCGACCTCCTCCATCAGCGCCGATGCGCGGGCGTCGTCCTTGGTCTTCTTGGCTTCGCCGATCTCCTTCGAGGCCGCGTTGCGCCGCGCCTGCGCCTGCTCGGAGGCCAGGATCGCGGCGCGCCGCCGCTCGTCGATGGCGAGCAGATGCGACGACAGCGGCGCAAGACCCCGGCGCGTCAGCGCCGCATCGAAACCTTGCGGATTGTCGCGGATCGATTTGATGTCGTGCATGGTCGTTCGGTCCTGGGAACGAAGAGACAGGGGCGAGTCGCCGCGGCATTCGCGGGCGCGCCTGCACTACCGCGAATGGCGGCGAATGGGAACAGGCGCCCGGACGCAGCCGGGCAGCCTCCTTGGGCTATTCGGACGGATTTGCCGGGAGATTGCCGGAGCCCGGCGCGGAGCCGGAACCAGACTTGGCCGCAGCCGCCTGCTTCTCGACGATCCCGACCGCGATGATCGCGCCCTCATAGAGGGCCATCAGCGGCAGCGCCAGCGACGCCTGGCTCAGCACGTCCGGCGGCGTCAGGACCGCGGCAATGATGAAGGCGATGACGATGAAATACCGCCGCTTCTCCTTGAGCATCTGCGAGGTGACGATGCCGATGCGGCCGAGCAGCGTGAGGATCACCGGAAGCTGGAACGCGATGCCGAAGGCAAAGATCAGCGACATCATCAGCGACAGATATTCGCCGACCTTGGGCATCAACGCGATCTGCGCCGTCTCCGGGCCGCCAAGCTGCTGCATGCCGAGCGAGAAGCGCACGATCATCGGCCACACCGCGAAATAGACCAGCATGGCGCCGAGAACGAAGAAGACGGGAGTCGCGATCAGATAAGGCAGGAACGCATTGCGCTCGTGGCGATACAGCCCGGGCGCCACGAACTTGTAGATCTGCGTCGCCACGATCGGGAACGAGATGAAGCCGGCGCCGAACATCGCGAGCTTGAGCTGCGTGATGAAATATTCGAGCAGCTGCGTGTAGATGAACTTGCTGTTCTCCGCGCCTGCCACCCAGACGAATGGCAGCACCAGGATGTTGTAGATCTGCTTGGCGAAGAAGAAGCAGAAGATGAAGGCCACGCCGAAACCGAGCAGCGCCTTGATGAGCCGCGACCGCAGCTCGATCAGGTGGTCCATCAACGGGGCCTTGCTGGCCTCGATATCTTCGACGGTCATGACGCTTTGGCGTCCTTCAGACGTTCAGCCTCCGCCGGCGCAGAGCCCTCGACGGACGGAGGCTGCGGCTCGGGCTTGATCTCGCGCACAATGGCCAGCGGCTCGCTGACGGCCTGATGCGCCTCGGCTTCCACGAAGGTCGCGGGGGTGGGCGGCTCCGGCGTGGTGGGAGTCACCGGGGTCTCGGTCGACACCGCAGCCGCGGGCGTCGCCGACTCGGCAGGCTTGTCGATCCCTTCGATGTCCAGCGCCTTGTCGACGTCGCGCTGCAGTGATGACATCATGCCGCTCGGGGAGAAGCCGCTCGCGGCCTCCTTGACCTCATCGAAGCTTTTCTTGAGGTCGGCCATCTCGGCCTCGCGCATGGCCTCCTGGAACTGGCCCTGGAATTCCGAGGCCATCCGGCGGGCCTTGCCCATCCACTGCCCGACCATGCGCAGAACGCCGGGAAGCTCCTTGGGGCCGATCGCAATCAGCGCGACGACCCCAATGACGAGCAGCTCACTCCACCCGATATCGAACATGTAACAATCCGCCTACGCGACGACGCCTCTGTTCCCGCCCTGCCCCGTCCGAGCAGATCCATCCTTGCGGGAGCGCGCGCCGCCCGCGCCTTTCACGCGCAGATCAAACGGCCTTGCTGCCGACATCCGTGCGGGTGGCCGAAGGCGTCGCGCCATGATCGATCGACTTGACCGGCTCGGTCTTCTCCGGCGCCTTGTCGTCGTCCTGCATGCCCTTCTTGAACGCCTTGATGCCCTGCGCGACGTCGCCCATCAGATCGGAGATCTTGCCGCGTCCGAACAACAGCAGGACGACCGCGATCACCACGATCCAGTGCCAAATGCTAAGCGAACCCATCCTGCAACCCTCCAAACACCGGCGCAGCCTTTCCCTCAGCTGCCCGTCGACGCTACCGCCGAAACCGCGCCATTTCCATGGGCTTGACCGCGACACTTCGCTTCTAGCATTCGATTGCGAAACAGCAACACGAACCCAAGGCGGAGGGGCCGAAAACGGCGCGCGGACAACCCGATCTGGGCGGAAGGTAGGCGTCACCGCCCCCAAAAACAAGCACTTAAGCTCCGGCAAATCACGGCCGGAGCTACGTAATAACGCGAGTGTTAACGACGCAGAGGCCGTTACCCTTCCCGGTGCTCCGACTCGTCCGCGTCGGTATCGCGGTCACCCTCATCGGCCTCGAGCTCCGCCGCAGCGTCTTCATCGACGTCAGCTTCGGCGTCGTCCTCAGCCGAAGCATCGACCAGCTCAGCCACGGCCTCGTCATCCTGCTCCGCCTCAGGCGCCTCGGCCTCAAGCTCCTCAAGTTCGAGTTCCTCGACCTCAAGCTCTTCGACCGTCAGGCCCGGCTCCGACTCGGACGTGGAAATCTTCAGATCGCCGACGGCAATCTGCGAAGCGGTCTCGTCCAGGACGTCAGTCTCGGCCTCGGCGGCTTCGACCTCCACAGTATCGGCCAGCGCTTCGACGGCGCCGGTTTCGACAAAGCCCGTCTCGACGGCAGCCGTTTCCGCCTCGGACGTCTCCGTCTCTGCCGCTTCGGCTTCGCCAGGCTCAGCCTCGACCGCCGGCGCGAGCGCCAGATCGAGATCGCCCGGATCCAGCGGCTCCTCGTCGTCACGCAGGGTCGGATCGTCCGACGGCGTCGGGACGGTAAAGCCGGTGGGCAGGCGCGAATCCAGCAGGCCCGTCCCCTTCAGCTCTTCGAGACCCGGCAGATCGCCCAGCGTCTCCAGGCTGAACTGGGTCAGGAACGCATCGGTGGTACCGAACGTGAGCGGCCGGCCGGGGGTCTTGCGGCGACCGCGCGGCTTGATCCAGCCGGTCTCCAGCAGAACGTCGAGCGTCCCCTTCGACGTCACCACGCCGCGGATCTCCTCGATCTCCGCACGCGTGACGGGCTGGTGATAGGCGACGATGGCCAGGACCTCGATCGCTGCGCGCGACAGCTTGCGCGTCTCGGTGCTCTCGCGCGTCATCAGCCAAGCGAGATCGCCGGCGGTGCGGAAGGTCCACTTGCTGGCGACTCGGACGAGATTGACGCCACGATTGGCGTAATCCGCCTGCAGCTGCGCCAGCGCGGCCTTGATGTCGACACCTTCAGGCATACGCTTGGCAAGCGTCGCCTGCTCGAGCGGCTCGGCCGAGGCAAACAGCAGCGCCTCGAGGATGCGCAACGCTTCGGGGCGCACCTCGGGCTCGCTCGCGGCGATCTCGTCGGGCTCTTCCATGCGCAGTTCCGCCAAGCTTGCCATGGCAGGATCTCCTTCTTCGTTACTCAACCGTCAAGTCCGGCGCAGCCATCGCGCCGGGCTGGTTCGGTGGACGCTTACGAAAATACAGCGGCGCAAACGCCTGCTTCTGGTTCAGCTCGAGCTTGCCTTCGCGGACCAGCTCCAGCACGGCCGCGAAGCTCGAGGCGAACACGGTGGCCTTTTGCGTGGGCTCGGGGACATAGCTCAGCAGATAATCGTCGAGACATCCCCAGTCGTCCGACACCTCGGTCATGCCGACCAGCCGCTCGAGCGTCGCGCGCGCCTCGGCGAGCGACCAGACGGTGCGCTTGGCCATGTGCACCGACGTCACCACACGCGCCTGGCGCTGAATGGCGTAGGCCGACAGCAGGTCGAACAGCGTGGCCGTGAACTTCGGCTTGCGGACCTCGGCAATCGTCTCGGGATTGCCGCGCGGGAACACGTCGCGCTGGAACTGCGGGCGATTCATCAGGCGGTTGGCGGCCTCACGGATCGCCTCCAGCCGGCGCAGCCGGTTGGCGAGCGCGGTCGCCATTTCCTCTGCGCTCGGCCCTTCCTGCGCCGGCGGCTCGGGCAGCAGCAGACGCGACTTCAGGAACGCAAGCCAGGCCGCCATCACGAGATAGTCGGCGGCGAGCTCGAGCCGGATTTTTCGCG
>NZ_CAFI01000364.1 GCF_000239775.1 Bradyrhizobium sp. ORS 375 | reverse complement strand
GGCCTGCTGGATGTTGCGGGAGATCTCCTGCGTCGCCGCGCCCTGTTCCTCCACGGCCGCGGCGATGGTCGAGGCGATCTCCGACATGCGTCCGATCGTGTCGCCGATTTCCCTGATCGCCGACACCGAGTGCTGCGTGGCGGACTGGATCGCGCCGATCTGCTGGCTGATCTCGTCGGTCGCCTTCGCCGTCTGCTCGGCCAACGCCTTGACCTCGGAGGCGACCACCGCGAAGCCGCGGCCGGCATCGCCGGCGCGCGCCGCCTCGATGGTGGCGTTCAGCGCCAGCAGGTTGGTCTGGCCCGCGATCGTGTTGATCAATTCGACGACATCGCCGATCCGGGCGGCGGCCTGCGACAATTCGCCGACCCGCTGGTTGGTGCGCCGCGCCTGCTCGACCGCTTCATTGGCGATCGCGGCCGATTGCTGCACCTGGCGGCTGATCTCGTTGACCGAGGAGGACATCTCCTCGGTCGAGGCGGCCACCGACTGCACGTTATTGGACGCGTCGCCGGAGGCGTTGGCGACGACGGTGGCCAGTCCTTGCGACCTGTCTGCGGTCGATGTCAGGGATTTGGCCGAGGTCTCCAGCGCGGCTGCCGCCGACGAGACGGTCTCGATGATGCTGCCGACCGAGCTTTCGAACTCGTTGGCAAGGCGGTCGGTGTCCGCCTTGCGCTGGGCGGCCAGGCGGCCTTCCTGCTCCCTCTGCTCGGCTTCGAGCCGCTGGCGCGCCTCGGCGTTGACCTTGAACACCTCGACCGCGCGCGCCATCTCGCCGAGCTCGTCGCGCCGTTCGGCGCCCGGAACGAGCACCGCCAGGTTGCCGGTGGCGAGCTCGGTCATGACCCGGGTGATGGCCTGAAGCGGTCGGACGAGGCCGCGCGCGATGACCAGGGCAATCATGCAAAGCAGCGCGATCAGTCCCACCGCCCAGAGCAGGGCCGTCTTCACCGAGGCATAGAACATCTCGTCGAGATCATCGACATAGACGCCGGTGCCGACGATCCAGTTCCAGGGATCGGCCTTCAGCGTATAGCCCAGCTTGGCGACGGCAATGGTGCTGCCGGCGCGCGCGAACATGTATTCGGTGAAGCCGCCGCCATCGCGCTGGCCTGCAGCGACCAGCTCGCGCACGAACAGCAGGCCGTTGGCGTCCTTCTCGTTGCTGAGGTTTTTTCCTTCCCAATCGGGGCGGGGACCGAGAACGATATTCTCTCCATCCGGCTTGTAGACGAAGATGTAGTCGTTCTTGCCGTAGCGGATGCCGCGCAGCGTGGCCTTGGCCCGGCTCTGCGCCTCCGCTTCGGTCAGCGCTCCCTTCTGAACCTCGGCGGCCAGCGCTTTCACGATCGATACGGCTGACTGCACCTGGCCGACGATGGCGGTCTTGCGTTCGTCCAGAAGCGCGGAACGAGCGCTCAGCAGCTGACTGGCAATGGCCGCGATGCAGATTGCGATTGAGACGGCGACAAGGATGCCGAAGCGGCGGGGGATCGTCAGGACCATGGTGCACTTCCAGAGGCCAGCAGCGCCATTGCTGCGTGGCACACAGTGCGAGCCGATGGTTTAAGCCTGCTGAACTTGTCTCAGTAGGACTACGCACCTGGCGGCGAAAACCGCCGGCCGGCAGGGGTCCCGTACGTCCGCAGCGCAGCTTTAACCTGCCGCGTTCTCTGGCGCTGGCTGCGGGGGGAATTGCTCGGACTCCGGTGAATCGGCAATCGGCTTCTAATCGAACCTGCCGCTCAGGCGGGTGACGCTCCGATAGGCAACCATCCGTTGATCGTTTCAAAAAATGGGCTGTTCGATTTCTAAAATTTCGTGCTCGTTGCACTGCGGCAAGAGCAAAGTGAACCGCGGTTCACGCGGTCCTTTTACGTCTCCTGGAGTTGAGCTAGAGAGAGCTACTTTTTCTCGCAATCCGGAATTGCCATGGCCGCACCGAAGAAGACCGCCGCAAAGGAACAAGGGCAGGACAGAGACAACGGCCCGCCTCCGGAATTCACCAGGGATCAAGAGCTGGCTGCGTTGCGCGACATGCTGCTGATCCGGCGCTTTGAGGAGAAGGCGGGTCAGCTTTATGGCATGGGTGCGATCGGCGGTTTCTGCCACCTCTATATCGGCCAGGAGGCCGTGGTGGTCGGCATGCAGATGGCGCTGAAGGATGGTGACCAGGTCATCACCGGTTATCGCGATCATGGCCACATGCTGGCCTGCGGCATGGATGCCAAGGGCGTCATGGCCGAGCTCACGGGGCGCCGCGGCGGCTACTCCAAGGGCAAGGGCGGCTCCATGCACATGTTCAGCATGGAGAAGAACTTCTTCGGCGGCCACGGCATCGTCGGCGCGCAGGTCTCGCTCGGCACCGGGCTCGCGCTCGCCAACCGCTACCGCGGCAATGATTCGGTCAGCGTCGCCTATTTCGGCGACGGCGCGGCCAACCAGGGCCAGGTCTATGAGAGCTTCAACATGGCGGAGCTCTGGAAGCTGCCGGTGATCTACGTCATCGAGAACAACCGCTATGCGATGGGCACGGCCGTGTCGCGCGCCTCGGCGCAGACCGACTTCTCGAAGCGCGGCATCTCCTTCAACATCCCGGGCGAGCAGGTCGACGGCATGGACGTCCGCGCCGTGAAGGCCGCGGGTGAGAAGGCGGTCGCCTGGTGCCGCGAGGGCAAGGGTCCCTACATTCTGGAAATGCAGACCTACCGCTATCGCGGCCACTCGATGTCCGACCCCGCGAAGTACCGCACCCGCGAGGAGGTCGAGAAGGTCCGCCACGACCAGGATCCGATCGAGCAGGTGCGCAACCGCCTGCTGGCGGCCAAGGTCAGCGAGCAGGATCTCAAGGCGATCGACGCCGACGTGCGCAAGATCGTCAATGAGGCCGCCGATTTCGCGCAGGCCGATCCCGAGCCGGATGCCGCCGAGCTCTACACCGACGTCTATCGCTAATCGCGCGCGCAAGCTGATTTCTCTGGAGCTGATATGCCTATTCAAGTTTTGATGCCTGCGCTGTCGCCCACGATGGAGAAGGGCAACCTCGCCAAATGGCTGAAGAAGGAAGGCGAGGCGATCAAGTCGGGTGACGTGATCGCCGAGATCGAGACCGACAAGGCGACGATGGAAGTCGAGGCGACCGACGAGGGCACGCTCGGCAAGATCCTGATCCCCGAAGGCACCGCCGACGTCGCGGTCAACACCCCGATCGCCACCATTCTTGCTGATGGCGAAACGGCAGCCGATCTTGGTAAGGCCTCGGCGCCCGCCGCCGAGATGAAGGCCGCGCAATCGGCGCCGCCGGCGGATGCCGCTGTTTCTGTGCAGGCCTCGCCCGCGCCGACCGGCGTGGCCGCGCCGCAGAGCGTCGCCGAGCCCGATCCGGAAGTCCCCGCCGGCACCGAGATGGTGACGCAGACCATCCGCGAAGCGCTGCGCGACGCGATGGCCGAGGAGATGCGCCGGGATGGCGACGTCTTCATCATGGGCGAGGAGGTCGCCGAGTATCAGGGCGCCTACAAGGTCACCCAGGGCCTGCTGCAGGAGTTCGGCGCCCGCCGCGTGATGGACACCCCGATCACCGAGCACGGCTTCGCCGGCATCGGCGTCGGCGCCGCGATGGCCGGCCTGAAGCCGATCGTCGAGTTCATGACCTTCAACTTCGCGATGCAGGCGATCGACCAGATCATCAACTCCGCTGCCAAGACCCTGTACATGTCCGGCGGCCAGATGGGCTGCTCGATCGTGTTCCGCGGGCCGAACGGCGCCGCCGCCCGCGTCGCCGCGCAGCACAGCCAGGACTACTCGTCCTGGTACTCGCACATCCCCGGCCTCAAGGTCGTCGCACCGTATTCGGCGGCTGATGCGAAGGGCCTGCTGAAGGCCGCGATCCGCGATCCGAACCCGGTGATCTTCCTCGAGAACGAGGTGCTCTACGGTCACTCCGGCGAGGTGCCGAAGCTCGACGACTACATCATCCCGATCGGCAAGGCGCGCATCGCGCGTTCGGGCAAGGACGTCACGATCATCTCCTGGTCGAACGGCATGACCTACGCGCTGAAGGCCGCCGATGAGCTCGCCAAGGAGGGCATCGAGGCCGAGGTCATCGACCTGCGCACGCTGCGCCCGATGGACACCGAGACCATCATCGCCTCGGTCAAGAAGACCGGGCGTGCGGTCACGGTGGAAGAGGGCTGGGCGCAGAGCGGCGTCGGCGCCGAGATCGCCGCGCGCATCATGGAGCACGCCTTCGACTATCTCGATGCGCCGGTGACGCGCGTGTCGGGCAAGGACGTGCCGATGCCGTATGCGGCCAACCTCGAGAAGCTCGCGCTGCCGTCGGCGGCGGAGGTCGTGCAGGCCGCCAAGTCCGTCTGCTACCGCTAAAGGGAATCCCAGATGGCCGGACCCAAGGAGCAGCCGCTGCCGCCCGACGTCGTCGGCCGCGAGGACGCCACCGAAGTGTTGCGCGCCTTCGTGCTCGACGGCGGGCTCTCGATCGCCTTCCAGCGCGCATTCGAGGAGCCCGACGTGTGGGGGCTGCTCCTGGTCGACGTCGCCCGACATGCTGCGCGCGCCTACGCGCGCGAGAGCG
>NZ_CAFI01000365.1 GCF_000239775.1 Bradyrhizobium sp. ORS 375 | reverse complement strand
CCGCCAACGCTGCGCGTTGCCGAGCTTGTCCGGGACGACGGCGGTGGGGCACGGCGAGACTCGGCGGCGCCGGCTGTACTGTCTCAGAATGCGGCCCCGGCGATCGCAGTCTCACATTTTCGTGGCGCAGTTCTTGCTTAAAGTTCCAGCATTGGTGGCGCTTAGTCCCGGCTGTTCCAGCGTGGAACAGTCGCCGGCGGGACCAAATGGCAACACCAGGTAAAAAACGCAGCGTGTGCGGGTGCAGTGCGGCGCAAACGGGGTTTCCTCGCGGATTTTTTCTGCGTAATCCTCGGTTTGTTAAGGTCTTTCCGCTCTGGCGCAGCCGCGGCTGAGGCTTTGGAACAAGAGACGGAGACGTCGGATCGCGGCGTCCGAGAAGGTGTCAGGGGTCGGATTGTGAAGTTGGGGATGGGGGACGACACGTCCACGGATCGCCCGATTGATCCGCGGCCGGTCTTGGTCGTGACGGGACTTGTGCAGGAGGCGCGCATCGCGGCCGGGCCTGGCATGATGGTCATCTGCAGTTCGAGCGATCCCAGGCAATTGCGCTCGCTGCTCACCGTGTTCGATCCGACCTCGATCCGCGGCGTCGTCAGCTTCGGCGTCGCCGGCGGCCTCGATCCGAGCCTCAAGGCCGGCGACATTGTCGTCGCCACCGAGGTCACCGCGGGCGATGCACGGTGGCTGTCCGGCCTGTCGCTGCGCGAAGAACACATCGCCCGCGCCGCGCTGAAGAAGCGCCGCGTGGTGCGTGGCGTGCTCGCCGGCGCCGAGGAAGTGGTGGTGGCGAAGGCCCGCAAGGCGGCGCTGCGCATGAAGACGGGCGCTGCCGCCGTCGACATGGAGAGCCATATCGCGGCCGCCTATGCCGCCGAGTACGGCCTGCCGTTCGCCGCGCTGCGCGTCATCTCCGATCCAGCCCACCGCACGCTGCCGTCTCTTGCCAAGGACGCGATCAAGCCGAACGGCGATATCGACCTGCCGATGATCCTGCGCGGCCTCGCTCGCAATCCGACCGTGCTGGGCGGCCTGGTGTCCACCGGCATCGAGTTCAACCGCGCCCTGCGCTCGCTGCGCGGCGCCCGTGACCTGCTGCTGAGCGGCCTGCTGGCGGCGGAGCACTTCCTCGAGAGCGAAACGCTGGCCGCCGCTGAGGCGTGAGTGGTCGCGTCGAGCTTCTGAAAGCGGCAGGACCTATTGCGCATTGATATGCGTGCTGTCGCGACTAACGCCCCTACTAATCGGTTACTCCGTCATGCCCGGGCTTGTCCCGGGCATCCACGTCGTTCTCAGTGTGCCGGCCGACGTGGATGGCCGGGACAAGCCCGGCCATGACGACGTCGAGAGTTGCTCGTACAAAAAAGGCCGCCGATTGCTCGGCGGCCTTTTTTCCGTCCATTGATCGATGCCTCAGGCCGCGGTCGAGGCCTTCTGCTGCGCTTCGACGGCCTCGTCGCGGCGGATCTCGGAGAGGCGCTTCTGGACCTCGGAGGAGAACACGTACTGCGCCGGGCGCTGCTTGGAGAGGTCGATCTCGGGCGCCATCGGGCCTTCGGTGCGGATGCCGCGCAGCGACACGGCCATCGCCTTGATCGGGTTGCTCAGCGCGGCATTGGCCGCGGTGGCCTCGTAGCCGCAATGCGCCATGCAGTCGGCGCACTTCTCGTACTTGCCGGTGCCGTAGGAATCCCAGTCGGTGGTCTCCATCAGCTCCTTGAAGGTCTTGGTGTAGCCTTCGCCGAGCAGATAGCAGGGCTTCTGCCAGCCGAAGATGTTGCGCGCGGGCATGCCCCAGGGCGTGCACTCGAATTCCTGGTTGCCGGCGAGGAAGTCGAGGAAGAGGCCGGAATGCATGAAGTTCCACTTCTTGCCCTTGCCGAGCTTGAAGACGTCGCGGAACAGCTGCTTGGTCTTGGTGCGGTTCAGGAAGTGCTCCTGGTCCGGCGCGCGCTCATAGGCATAGCCGGGCGACATCGTGACGCCGACGCCGAGCTCGGTGGTGAAGTCGAGGAACTTCGCGATCTCTTCCGCCGGGTGACCGTCGAACACCGTGGCGTTGACGTTGACCGTGAAGCCGCGCGCCTTGGCCGCCTTGATCGCGGAGACGGCGCGATCGAACACGCCCTTCTGCGACACGGCCTTGTCGTGGTGGTCGCGCAATCCGTCGAGATGCACCGAGAAGAACAGATAGGGCGAGGGCTCGAACAGATCGAGCTTCTTCTCCAGGAGCAGCGCGTTGGTGCAGAGCGAGACGAACTTCTTGCGCGCGACCAGGCCGCGCACGATCTCGCCGATCTCCTTGTGGATCAGCGGTTCGCCGCCGGGGATCGCGACCATCGGCGCGCCGCACTCGTCGGCGGCGTCCCAGCACTCCTGCGCGCTCATGCGGCGGTTCAGGATCGCATCGGGATAATCGATCTTGCCGCAGCCGGCGCACGCCAGGTTGCAGCGGAACAGCGGCTCCAGCATCAGCACGAGCGGATAGCGTTTCCGGCCGAGAAGCTTCTGCTTCATCAGATAGGCCCCGATACGCAGTTCCTTATGGAAGGGGATTGCCATTACGTCTCTTCTTTCTGGACCAAACGAGGACCGATCAGCCCGCGACCAGTTCGGCCGGCAGGCGGAATTCGATGTTTTCTTCCCGCCCCGGGACCACCGAGACCTGGACAGGTCCGATGCGCCGCAGGGCCGCGATGACGTCGTCGACGAGCACTTCCGGAGCCGAGGCGCCCGCGGTGATGCCGACGGCCTTGGCCTCCTTCAGCCAAATTGGATCAAGCTCGCTGCCATCCGCGATCAGATAGCTCGCGACACCGGCTTCGGTGCCGATCTCGCGCAACCTGTTCGAGTTGGAGCTGTTGGCGGCGCCCACCACCAGGATGACGTCCACCAGCTTGCTCAGGTCCCTTACCGCAGATTGCCGGTTCTGTGTCGCATAGCAGATATCCCGGATATCGGGACCTTGAAGGTCTGTAAAGCGGGCCTGTAGGGCCGAAATGATGTCCTTGGTGTCGTCCACGCTGAGCGTGGTCTGGGTGATATAGGCCATCGGGGTGTCCAATGGCAGGGGCAGGGCGGCCACATCGCCCACGTTCTGCACCAGATGGACCGGGCCGGGAACCTGGCCCATGGTTCCCTCGACCTCAGGGTGGCCGGCATGGCCGATCAGCACCAGGGTACGGCCCTTGGCCATGTAGCGCTTGCCCTGGTTGTGGACCTTGGTCACCAGCGGACAGGTGGCATTGAGCACCGGCAGGCCGCGCGCGGCGGCCTCTTCCTCCACCGAGCGGGCGACGCCGTGGGCGCTGAACACGGTAACGGCGCGCGGCGGCACCTCGGAGAGGTCCTCGACGAAGATCGCACCCTTGGCCTTGAGGCTCTCGACCACGTGCTTGTTGTGCACGATCTCGTGACGCACATAGACCGGCGGGCCGTGCTTCTCCAGCGCGCGCTCGACGATCTCGATCGCACGCACGACGCCAGCACAAAACCCGCGCGGTTGCGCGAGATACACCTGCAAGGGACGTCCGTCAGCCACGTTGCCTCACTTTCGACCTGCCACCTCCGTGCGTGCGTTGGGGTGCAATATCCGCACCAAGGCGATTGCCCCAATTTGCCCGCCGATGCGCATGGAAGCGCAGGCTTTGTGTCAAAAATCGAGCGGAGAGGAAAGCCGGTTTGCAAGTCGCTCGCATGTGACCTGTCGCACAGAGCGCCGACGGCACGAGTGGTAATTTAGTAATTATAAATTAATTCAATTATTTGAGTAGTTTAGGATGTCACTCGTTCGTCACTTTACCGCCGAGAACAGCCGCTATATCAGCCGCCCCGACGGTTCCGTGCATCGCTCGACCTGATCCGCCGTCCAGGGACCATCCTCGTCTGGGAAGGCTGGGGCCAAGACCCCGCCGGGGCCTGTTCCGAGCCTGGTGCTGGCTTGGGAACTCCGCCATGAAGCGGACGTTTCCGCCCAGCTCTCAAAACATGAGAAAGTCACGAAGTGCTGACCACGTTTGTCGTCTCGATCGTTAAGGCCTGCACCCGGTTTGCGTGGCCGACATTGATTGCGGGCCTGCTCTTGTCGGTAGGCGCGGGCATCTACACGGCGCGCCATTTCTCCATCAACACCGACATCAACAAGCTGATCTCGCCGGATCTGGATTGGCGCAAGCGCGACCAGCAATATGAGCAGGCGTTCGATCGCGACCGCATGATCCTGGGCGTGGTCGAGGCCGCGACGCCGGAGCTGACGGGCGTGGCTGCGGACGCACTGGCCAAGAAGCTCAAGAGCGACACCAAAAACTTCTCCTCGGTCGAGCTGCTCGGCGGCGGCGAGTTCTTCGCCAAGAACGGCCTCCTGTTCCTGCCCACCGAGGAAGTGAAGCAGCTCACCGGCCAGTTCACCGCGGCCGCGCCGCTGGTCGAGATCATGGCCGGCGATCCCTCGATCCGCGGCCTGACCGGCGCGCTGGAGACGGGTCTCGCCGGCGTCAAGCGTGGCCAGGTCCAGCTCGACAACGCGGCGCGACCGTTCGACTACATCTCGCAGACCGTCGAGACGGTGCTCGACAAGGGCGACGCGACCTTCTCCTGGCGCCAGCTGATCTCCGACAAGCCGCTCACCGACAGCGACAAGCGCGCCTTCATCCAGTTCAAGCCGATCCTCGACTATCAGGCGCTCGAGCCTGGCAAGGCCGCGACGGATGCGATCCGCCAGGCGGCCGCCGAGCTCGATTTCCCCAGCCGCTTCCACGCCCGCGTCCGGCTGACCGGACCGGTGCCGATCGCCAACGAGGAATACGCCACCGTGCAGGAGGGCGCCGTCGTCAACGGCATCGGCACCGTGGTCGTCGTGCTGATCATCCTGTGGCTGGCGCTGCACTCGGCCAAGATCATCTCGGCCGTGTTCATCAATCTGTTCATCGGTCTCGCGCTCACCACGGCGGTCGGCCTGATGATGGTCGGCTCGCTCAATCTGCTGTCGGTCGCCTTCGCCGTGCTGTTCATCGGCCTCGGCGTCGATTTCGGCATCCAATTCAGCGTCCGCTACCGGTCGGAGCGGTTCAAGAACGACGATCTGCCAGAGGCGCTTGCGGAAGCCGCGCGCCGTTCGGCCGTGCCGCTGTCGCTCGCGGCGATGGCAACCGCTGCCGGTTTTCTGTGCTTCCTGCCGACCGACTACAAGGGCATCTCCGAGCTTGGCGCCATCGCGGGCGCCGGCATGATCATCGCCTTCCTGTCCTCGATCACGGTGCTGCCGGCGCTCTTGAAGATTCTCAACCCGCCCGGCGAGAAGGAGCCGGTCGGCTACGCCTTCCTGGCGCCGGTCGATGAATTTCTCGAGAAGCACCGCGTGCCGATCATCGTCGGAACGCTCGGCCTGGTCATCGCCGGCCTGCCGCTGCTCTATTACATGAAGTTCGACTTCAACCCGATGAACCTGCGCAATCCGCACGCCGAGTCGATCGCGACCTATCTCGACCTGCGAAAGGATCCGAACACAGGGGCGAACGCCATCGACGTGCTGACCCGTTCGGAGAGCGACGCCAAGGCGATCGAGGCCAAGCTCGAGAAGTTGCCGGAAGTGGCACGCGTGATGTCGCTCGACAGCTTCGTGCCCGAGGATCAGCCGGCCAAGCTGAAGCTGATCGCGCAGGGCGCGAAGGTGCTCGGGCCTGCGCTTAACCCAGATCAAGTCGACGCGGCGCCGACCGACAAGGAGAATGTCGACGCGCTGAACTCGACCGTCGACAATCTCCGCCGCACCGCTGGAGACGGCAAGGGCCCGGGCGCGGTGGCGTCACGTCGCCTGGCCGACGCGCTCGCCAGGCTCGCCAGTGCCAGCGAGGCCGTGCGCAACAAGGCGCAGGACGTGTTCGTCGAGCCGTGGAAGATCACGCTGACGCAGCTCAGCGCCACCCTGCAGGCCCAACCGGTCACGCTGGCGAACCTGCCGCCCGAGCTGGTGTCGCAGTGGAAGAGCAAGGACGGCCTGATTCGCGTCGAGGCGCAGCCGAAGGGCGATCCGAACGACAACGACAATCTCCGGCGGTTCGCCAATGCCGTGCTGAGCGCCGAGCCCAACGCGATCGGCGGCCCGGTCTCGATCCTCAAGTCCGGTGACACGATCGTGAAGGCGTTCATTCACGCCGGCATCTACTCTCTGGTCGTGATCGGCCTGCTGCTGTGGGTGACCTTGCGCCGCTTCTCCGACGTGCTGATGACCTTGGTTCCGCTGCTGGTTGCCGGCGCCGTCACGCTCGAGATCTGCGTGCTCATCAAGCTGCCGCTGAACTTCGCCAACATCGTCGCGCTGCCGCTGCTGCTCGGCATCGGTGTGGCCTTCAAGATCTACTACGTGGTGGCTTGGCGTGGCGGCCGCACCAATCTTCTGCAAACGAGTCTCACGCGGGCGATCTTCTTCAGCGCCCTGACCACGGCGACTGCCTTCGGAAGCCTGTGGCTGTCCAGCCATCCCGGCACATCCAGCATGGGCAAGCTGCTGGCGCTGTCGCTGGTCACGACGCTGGCCGCCGTGCTGCTGTTCCAGCCGGCCCTGATGGGCAAGCCGCGCGAGGTTCACGAATAGGCGATCCCGTCGGCAAAATGGATGCGCAAGAAAAAAAGCGGCCGATGCACTCGGCCGCTTTTTTGTCTGGCTAATGAGAGCCGCGTCAGTGGGGGCGGGCCACGTCCGGCAGCAGGCAGATGTCGCCGATCTGATCGGCAGGCTTCGCGGCCGGTTTGGCCGTTGCCGCGGCTGCGCTATGGGCAGCTCCCGTCGTCGTCTTGGGGGCAGGGGCCGGAGCGATTGGTTTCGTTGTACCTTTGGCCATGCTGTTCACCGGGCTCGACGGGATTGGCGGGCCGACCCGCGTCCAGGTCTCGCCGCCGCACAGGAAGCCGAGGACGCAACCCTTGATCTCCAGGTGATCGGGATCCGTCGGGGTAATGGTGGAGTTGTACAGCTGGCCATCCTTGGCGTTGTAGACTTGGCCTTCCCAGGCGTCCGCGCCGGGCTTCTTCTTCATGTCGATCAGGATCGGCATGCCCAAGGTCGGGCGGCTCTGCCGGGCCGGATCTGGATTGTTGACGTCCCGGCCGCCCGGAGTCTTCTCCCAGGCCACCACGCCCCACATGCTGCCATTACATTGTGCGACTCGGATGTTGGCGACGCCGTCGGCAACCCGCCAGTCACCTGTGGGGTCGGCCGCGAGCGCAGAAGAAATTCCTGCTGCGAACACCACTGCAGAGTATGCTATCGTTGTCGACATGAGAGATCTAAGGCGATGCAACATTGGCAGAAACCCGTGCTTGCTTTGATGGTGCGAATGAGGGCAAAACGCCGCATTGCGCGTTTTCAGTTGACGTCACGTCCATCAACCGAAGTATGTAGCCGATGCTAAAGCCCAATCTAGACGTTTCCGAGATGTTTGTGGAGCGCCAGGCGCAGCGCAGCACCATGCATTCTCGGCATCTGAACGAGCAACTCGTTCGGGTCCTGAAGACGATTGGATATGATGTCGGGTTCCAAAAGGGACAAGGGCAGTATCTCTACGATCGTGACGACGCGAAGTACCTCGATCTGCTCAGCGGATTTGGCGTTTTTGCAATTGGCCGCAACCATCCGACCTTGCGTGACGCGCTGAAGAGCGTGCTCGACAGCGATCTGCCCAACCTCGTTCAGCTCGATGTGTCGACCCTGGCGGGCGTTCTTGCCGAGCGGCTGCTGGAATATGTCCCGTATCTGGACAAGGTGTTCTTCGCCAATTCCGGCGCTGAGACGGTCGAGGCCGCGATCAAATTCGCGCGGGGTGCCACGGGACGTCCGGGTATCGTCTATTGCGGGCATTCCTACCATGGCCTCACCTACGGCGCGCTGTCGCTGACCGAGGATTCCAACTTCCGCAACGGCTTCGAGCCGCTGCTGCCAGGTTGCACGGCCGTTCCCTTCAACGATCTCGCGGCGCTCGAGCAGGCGCTGTCATCACGCGAAATTGCTGCGTTCATCGTCGAGCCGATCCAGGGCAAGGGCGTCAACATGCCCACCGACGAGTTCCTGCCGGGCGCCGCAGCGCTGTGCAAGAAATACGGCTCGCTGTTCATCGCTGACGAGATCCAGACCGGCATGGGACGCACGGGCCGGTTCCTCGCGGTGGAACACTGGAACGTCGAGCCCGACATGGTGCTGCTGTCGAAGGCGCTGTCTGGCGGTCACGTTCCGGTCGGCGCGCTGCTCACCCGCAAGGCCATCTTCGACAAGATCTTCAACCGTATGGATCGTGCCGTTGTGCACGGATCGACCTTCGCCAAGAACGATCTCGCCATGGCTGCGGGCATTGCCACGCTCGAGGTGCTCAAGGCCGAGAAGCTGATCGAGGCCGCCGCCAAGCGCGGCGCCGAGCTGCGCCTGGCGCTGACGCGGATGGTGCCCGGCTATGAGCTGCTCAAGGAAGTGCGCGGCAAGGGCCTGATGATCGGCGTGGAGTTCGGCCCGCCGAAATCGCTGCGTCTCAAGGCGTCCTGGACCATGCTGGAGAGTGCCAACAAGGGCCTGTTCTGCCAGCTCATCACGGTGCCGTTGTTCAAGGACCATAAGATTCTCACCCAGGTCGCCGGCCACGGCCTGCACACCATCAAGCTGCTCCCGCCGCTGACGATCACCGAAGAGGACTGCGCCTGGATCGAGCGCGCCTTCGACGACGTCATCGCCCAGAGCCACAAGGTCCCCGGCGCGATCTGGTCGCTCGGCAAGACCCTGGTCGACAACGCGATCCGCAAGTCGGCCTAAGGCTCCTCGCCTTCCGAAGGATAGGAAGGCGCCTATCTCGGCATACTCACTGTCATCGCCCGGCTTGACCGGGCGATCCAGTACGCCGAGACGGTTGTGATCACCTCATGGGCCGCGGCGTACTGGATGCCCGCCTGCGCGGGCATGACAGCGGGGATGCGGCTCTTATCAATCGCCGTCATTGCGAGCGAAGCGGTTGCCTCAGCTGCTCCCGCTCATCGCCCGCTCGAACCGCTCGCCGAATTCGTTGAGCTCGTCGGTGTTGATGTCGCTCACCGCCCAGTAGCTGAGGCCGCGGTCGCGCCAGCTGCGGATGTTGAAGCCTTGGAGAGCATCCAGCCGCGCCGCGCGGCGCTCGGTCGAGGACGTCTGGGCTACGAACAGATTGATCACGTGCTGCCGCCGGCGATAGACCACCGCGCCGATGGCGCGCGCGTCGACATAATCGAGCCGGCCGCCGACCAGAGTGAATCCCTCGGCGGTGAGGTCGATGACCGGCGGCGCGACATCGAGCTTGCCGTTGAACCAGGGTTTCACCGTGTGCTGGTCGGTCGAGATCACGTCGGTGAGGTGGCCGGCCTGCAGCGAGCGCAGATGCGCCGAAACGATCTCGGCTTCGATCCGTTGCTGGTCGTCGTTGCGCAGCACGATCGCAACGAGCCCTGTGGCTGCAAGAGCCGACACGGCCGAGCCGAGCGCGAACCCTCTCAGCAACGAGCGACGGCTGGGCGGCGCGGCGAGTGGCGTCACGTTGGACGGCTGCAGCGGCTGCAGCGGCTGCACCGGCGGCAGCGCGGCCTCGATGCGCTCCCGCAATGCGGCCGGCGCCTTGAAGGTCAGGTCGGCGGTGGCGAGCGCCTGCTTCATCTGCCTGATCGCAGCGAATTCAGCGGCGCAGCGCGGGCAGCTCGCAACATGAGCTTCGACCTCGCGCGCGTGGCCCGCGTCGAGCTCGCCGTCGGCCAGTGCGTGGATCAGGATCTCGGCCTCGTCGCAGGTCATGGCTTGGTTTCCTCCTGCGCGAGCCAGGCTGTGCGCAGCATTGCGCGGGCTCGCGCCAGCCGCGACATCACGGTGCCGACCGGCACACCGGCGGCCTCGGCGATCTCGCGATAGGATAGGTCATTGATCTCGCGCAGCACGAAGGTCTCGCGAAACGGCTCGGCCAGCGTGTCGATCAGCCGCTGGATCGCCGACGCGTCGCGCTCGCGCAGCACGGCGCCCTCCGGCGTCTCGGCGCTCTCTTGCCAGAGCGGCGCTTGCTCGGCCGCCCCTGGAGTCTCGTCGAGCGCCTTGACCGGCGCTCCGGCGCGGCGGGCGAATTCGGCATGGCAGACATTGCGCAGGATCGCGAACAGCCACGGCTTCATCTGAGGACCGCGATAGGTGTCGAAGTGCTTCAGCGCGCGCAGATAGCATTCCTGCACGGCGTCCTCGGCGTCGGCGGGATTGCGCAAGAGGTAGCGCGCCAGCGTGTAGACGTCGTCGAGATAGGGCAGCGCCGCCTCGCGGAAGCGCCGCGCCCTCTCGGGATCGTCCTGTGATGGGGTCACCGGTTGTCCTTCCGGTTCGGGGCGCGACATCACGGCCGGAGCGGCTTGCAGCCGGAGCGGCCGTGATGCTGTTCTCATGCCCTGGTTGGCGATGCTACTCAACCCTCACCATCCCCGTCATGTGCGGATGCAGCGAGCAGAAATATTTGTAGTCGCCGCTCGACGCGAAGGTGAACGAGAAGCTGTCTTCGGTATCCAGCGTCTTCGACCGGTATTTGCCCGCCGACACCACTGTATGCGGAATGTCGTCGTGGTTGGTCCAGGTGACGGTGTCGCCGACCTTCACGGTCACTTCGGCCGGCGTGAAGGTGAAGTTGTCGATGGTGACCTTGATGGTCTCGGCATGCAGCGGCGCGGCGCCGAGCAGAGCGGCCGTGAAGGCGAGGCGGATGCTTCGACCCAGCGAGACGGGCTTGACCATGACGCGATCCTCAGCCCGCCAGCGGCGTGTCGATGATGGCGAGCCGCTCGTCGCCGACCTTGAAGTCGATGCTGGCGATGCCGAGCAGGCTGCGCAGTCTGGCATCCTCGACCTTCATCGGCCCGGGCGAGGCCGCCGTGCCCGGTGCCGGCTGCGGAAATGCGGTCGAGCGCGCGGTGTGGAAGGTGACGTTGCCCTCGACCTTCTGCATCACCTGATGGATATGGCCGTTCAGCACCGTGACCGAGCCGAAGCCTTTGAGAAAGTCCAGCGCGCGGCCGCCGTCCTCGGTGCCCCAGCCCCATTGCGGATACACCGTCCACAGCGGGATATGCGCGAACACCACCACCGGCTGCGACTTCGAGCGGCCCTTGAGATCCTGCTCCAGCCAGGCGAGCTGCTCGGCGCCGAGATTGCCGAGCCCGCCGGCCTTGAGATCGACGACGTTGACCAGCCCGATGAAGTGCACGCCGCCTGCGTCGAACGAGTACCAGCCGGCGCCGCGCGTGCCCTTGCCGTAGCGCTCCTTGTAGAGCTTGACCTCCTCGTCGAGGAAATCATGCTCGCCCGGCACATAGTGCACGTCGAGCCTGGTCTGCGAGATGATCCGGTCGGCATCATCGAACTCGGCCGCCTTGGACAGATGCGAGATGTCGCCGGTGTGGATCATGAAGGCCGGCTTGACCGGCATCGCCTTGATGCGGTTCACCGCCTCTTCCAGCGTGCCGATCGCATTGGGATTGGCCGGCTTGTCGAAGCCGACATGGCTGTCGCTGATCTGCAGGAAGGTGAGGCCGGAGGCCTTCTGCCCGGCCGCGCGCGCGGCGTCGACCAGGCCGAGCGAGCGCGGCACGCCGCCCGACAGCGTCCAGAGCACGCCGGTGCCGGCCCATGTCATGCATTCCAGGACCTTGCGGCGGCTGGCGCCGCTATCATTGTGATCGTCGAAGCTCATCGTCGTCTCCCGTGGCCCGTCATCGGGCTTGCGGGGAGGAGAGTGGTTTCGTTGCGCGTTTATTCCCGGCATCCCGCATCTGGCTGGGCATTGACGCGTTCGTGATCGCGCGGGCAGGGAGTCGGATCGGATTGTTCAAGCAGGATGTCATCCGCCGTGAGGTCTGCAAGGTATAAGACCGGCATTCGTACAGCTGACCACCGGACCGACGTCGATGCATGAGCGCGTGACTCCAGCCCTGCCGCAGGCCGAAGCGACCGGCGGCCGGATCGTCGCGCTCGACCGCGCCAGGACCTTCATCACGCTCTCGGTCGTGCTCTATCACTCTGCGATCAACTACACCTATTTCGGCCAGGGCGGCGATCGCATGCACTGGCTCGGCTTCGAATTGGTCGCGCTGTTCAACGACAGCTATTTCATGTCCTGCATGTTCTTCATTTCAGGCCTGTTCGTGCCGGCGAGCCTGGCGCGGCGCGGTCCGCCGGACTACCTCGGCGGCCGCGCGTTGCGGCTCGGCGTGCCCTACATCGCGTCGATCTTCGTGATCATGCCGATCGCCTACTACCGATACTATGTCGCGGAGGATCACTTCTTCACGGTGTGGTGGCGGATGATCAGCGAAGGCCCGTGGCCATCGGGCTGCTGCAGCGGATTCCGCTGGTAGCGCGGATCATCTGAAGCAAAGGTGCAGTCTTATTCGTCAACACGAGCGTCCTTGTGAGGAGCCGAAGGGACGCAGCAATCCAGAGCCGGGTTGGGCCCCTGGATTGCTTCGCTGCGCTCGCAATGACGATTGTGGCGGGCACCTCTCGTCCCGCGAACTCCGTCATCGCGAGCGCAGCGAAGCGATCCAGGGGCCGTGGGGGGCTAATCAGGATTGTATCTGCTGTCGCCTTTCCGGCTGTGGCGGACGGGTTGGGCGCTCGCAATGACGGCGTATTTATTCGGGACGCCAGCGTTTACCGCCCATCCTCCAGGATCATCATCGCCGCCTTCTCCGCGATCATCGCCGTCGGCGTGTTGGTGTTGCCCGAGGTGATGGTCGGCATGATCGAGGCGTCGGCGATGCGCAGGCCCTGGAGGCCGCGGAAGCGCAGCCGTTCATCGACGACCGCCATCGGATCGTCTGATGTGCCCATCTTTGCCGTGCCGACGGGATGGAAGATCGTGGTGCCGATGTCGCCGGCGGCCTTGGCGAGCGCGGCATCGTCGTCGCCGACGGCAGGGCCGGGCAGATATTCCTCCGGCTTGTAGGGCGACAGCGCGCTCTGCTTCATCAGCCGCCGCGTGACGCGGATGGCATCGGCGGCAACCTGACGGTCATCCTCGGTCGCAAGATAGTTCGGCGCGATCGATGGCGCCTCCTCGATCCTGGCTGAGCGGATGCGTACCGTGCCGCGCGAGGTCGGCCGCAGATTGCAGGCGCTGACCGTGATGGCGGGAAAGCGGTGCAGGGGATCGCCGAACTTGTCGAGCGACAGCGGCTGGACGTGGAACTGGATATTGGCGCGGTCGCGCGTGCCATCCGAGCGCGTGAAGATGCCGAGCTGCGATGGCGCCATGGTCAGCGGCCCGCGCCGCCGGAAGGCGTAGTCGAGACCCATCAGGCCGCGCCGCATCAGCGAGTAGTACGTCTCGTTCAGCGTCTTCACGCCCGAAACCTTGTAGATCGCGCGCTGCTGCAGATGATCCTGCAGATTGCGGCCCACGCCGGGCTTGTCGACGATAACATCGATGCCAAGTTCGCCGAGCCAGTCCGCCGGGCCGATGCCGGAGCGCTGCAGCACCTGCACCGAACCGATCGAGCCGGCGCTGAGGATCACCTCGCCCTTGGTCCGCGCCTCGATGGTCTCGCCGTTCTGCTGAAAGCGCACGCCGACCGCACGGCCGTTCTCGACGATCAGACGTTCGACCAGGACATTGGTCTCGAGCCGCAGGTTCTGCCGGGTCAGCGCCGGCTTGAGGAAGCCCCGCGCGGACGACCAGCGCCGGCCGCGCTTCTGGTTGACGTGGAAATAGCTGATGCCTTCATTGTCGCCGGTATTGAAATCCGGGATGCGGCGGATACCCATCTGCTCGGCGGCATCGCCGACGGCGTCCAGCACCGCCCAGGACAGCCGGGGCGCCTCGATCCGCCAGCCGCCGCCGACACCATGGTGCTCGCTCTCGCCCAGGAAATGATCCTCCAGCTTGCGGAACACCGGCAGCACGTCGGAATAGGACCAGCCGGCCAGGCCGAGCTGGCGCCAATGGTCGTAGTCGGCGGCCTGGCCGCGCATCGAGATCATGGCGTTGATCGCCGAGCAGCCGCCGATCACCTTGCCGCGGGGATAGGCCAGCGAACGGCCGTTCAGGCCCGGCTCGGCCTCGGTGCGAAACATCCAGTCGGAGCGGGGATTGCCGATCGCGAAGAGGTACCCGACCGGAATATGGAACCAGATCCAATTGTCGTGGCCGCCGGCCTCGAGGATCAGGACCCGGGTCTTCGGATCCACCGACAACCGGTTGGCGAGGATGCAGCCGGCCGTGCCGGCACCCACCACGATGTAGTCGTAATCCCCTTCGAGCTGACGCGGCATCGGCATTCCCTTCCCATCGTTGCCAGGCTTTTAGTCAGGCGGAGCAGGGCCGGACAAGCGCCACGTTCATGGCTGGTTGACCGAGCCATGAGACGGGCGCAGCCCGGATCATGCTCAGATCTTGGGCGGTGCGACTTTTGCATGCTACAACGGCTCAAATCCCTTCTGGAGTTACGAGATTTCCCATGCCCATCGTCAACCGCGTCGCCGATCTGCAGCCCGACATCCAGGCCTGGAGGCGTGACATCCATTCGCATCCGGAGCTGCTCTATGAGGTGCACCGGACAGCGGCCTTCGTCGCCGATCGGCTGCGCGAGTTCGGCTGTGACGAGGTGGTCACGGGCCTTGGCAAGACCGGCGTGGTCGGCGTCATCAAGGGCCGCAAGCCGGGCCATGGCGACGTGAAAGTGCTGGGGCTGCGCGCGGACATGGACGCGCTGCCGATCGAGGAGGCGACCGGCCTGCCTTATGCCTCGAAGACTCCGGGCATGATGCATGCCTGCGGTCATGACGGCCACACCGCCATGCTGCTCGGCGCCGCGCGCTATCTCGCCGAGACCCGCAATTTCGCCGGTGAGGTCGCCGTGATCTTCCAGCCGGCCGAGGAGGGCGGCGGCGGCGCCGATGCGATGATCAAGGACGGCCTGATCGAGCGCTTCAAGATCGACCAGGTCTACGGCATGCACAATGGCCCGGGCCTGCCGGTCGGCGCCTTCGCCATCCGCCAGGGGCCGCTGATGGCCTCGACCGACTCGGTCGACATCACCATCGAAGGCCATGGCGGCCACGCCGCCAAGCCGCATAACTGCATCGACTCGCTGATGGTCGGCGCTCAGCTCGTCACGGCGCTGCAGCAGATCGTGGCACGCAACGTCGACCCGCTGGAGGCGGCGGTGCTGTCGATCTGCGAGTTCCACGCCGGCAATGCCCGCAACGTGATCCCGCAGAGTGCCGTGCTGCGCGGCACCGTCCGCACGCTGACGCCGAAGGTTCGCGAGCTGATGGAGAAGCGGGTCCGCGAGGTCGTCACCGGCGTCGCCCAGATGACCGGCGCCAAGATCGACCTGGCCTACACCCGCGGCTATCCCGTCGTGGTCAACCACGCCGAGCAGACCGAGATCGCCATCCGCGCCGCCAAGGAGGTCGCAGGCGACGCCAACGTGCACGAGATGCCGCCGATGATGGGCGGCGAGGATTTTGCCTACATGCTCGAAGCCCGCCCCGGCGCCTTCATCTTCGTCGGCAACGGCGACTCGGCCGGCCTGCATCACCCCGCCTACAATTTCAACGACGAGGCGATCGTCTACGGCACCTCGTTCTTCATCAAGGTGGTGGAGAACACGCTGGCGGCGTGAGCTTCGGCCAGTAACGCTCTCGTCGAATGGCCGGGCTCGTCCCGGCCATTTGCATTCCGGCCGCAGCGTCAGGCGGCGTGGGCGCGCTTGAGCGCGGCGGCGGCGATCTTCAGGTCTTTGACGAACAGCGCGTACTCCCGTGCCTTGGCCTCGGCATCAGGCAGCCGGAGCAGGTAGGACGGGTGCACGGTGATCATCGCCTTGGACCCCTCGGGCAGGTCGACGATGTGGCCGCGGTTCTTTGTGACCTGGGTGATCTTGCCGAACACCGACTGTGCGGCGGTCGCGCCCATTGCGACGACCAGGGCCGGCCGGACGGCGGCAAGCTCGCGCTCGTACCATTGGCGACAGGCCCTGATCTCCGGCGTCGCCGGCTTCTGGTGCAGCCGGATCTTGCCGCGCGGCACGAACTTGAAGTGCTTCACGGCATTGGTGACGTAGACCTTGGAGCGGTCGATGCCGGCCTCCTCCAGCGCGCGATCGAGCATCTGGCCGGCCGGGCCGACGAAGGGATGCCCGGCGAGGTCCTCCTTGTCGCCGGGTTGCTCGCCGACCAGCATCAGGGACGCATGCTCCGGGCCTTCGCCGAACACGGTCTGCGTCGCATCCTTCCACAGCGGGCAGGCGCGGCAGGCAGCGGCCTCTTCACGCAACGTCTGAAGATCGGTCGCCTCGACATCACGTGAGATCTGAGCAGCAGGCGCGTGCGCTGTCGGCTTGCGGGTCATCGCGGTCTCCTCGACGCGTTTCTGCGGCTTGTGGGGTTCGGTGCCGGGCTCTGCGATCATGTGCGAGGTGCGCCGGCTGGCCTCCGCGATCAGCGGCTGGATCAGCTTCGCTTCAGGCAGGTTCTGCCAATATTTCTTCGGCATCTCCTTCTCCATCGCCTTCACTTTCAGCCGTGCCGGATTGAAAATGCTGGCGTAATAGCGCAGCCACACCTCTTCGAGCCGGTCTTCGGTCGGGGCTTCAGCCTTGCTCACGCCCGGCGTGAACGACACGCGGCTGCCGTCCCAATGGGCGCAGAGCTCCGGCGTCAGGATCGACCAGGGCATGTCGGCGAAGCGGCGGGCGAAGAACGGAGCTGCGCGTTCGACGATATGATGCTCCGGCTCGAACCAGGCGACATAGCGCGCCTCGCGCTCGCGGCCGACCTCGCGGAAGCGGACGAAGGCGTGCATCTTGTGGACGTCGCGGCGCACGGCGCGGGCCAGCGCATTCGCCTGGGCGACGTCGGGATCGGTCGCGATGTCCATCAGGTCGTGGTTGGTGCGCAGACGCCACAGCAGCCGGTAGAGCAGGGCGAAGCGGTTGGGGTCGCTGTGCAGGATCGCGCTTTCGGCGAGCTCCATGAAGCTCGCGGGCACTGAGAATGCGCCCTTCGGGACATCGGGCAGCCGTGTCTCCGACTGATCGTCGAACAGATCAGCCGCCGCGCCCTTCACCCGCCAGCTCACATCGGCGGCCCTGACATCGTTCATCGCCAGCGCCCGCGCCGCCTTGCGCCAGCCGTCGAAATCGGTGTCGCTGTCGAGGGTTACGACGTGCATTTCACCTCTCTCGTCATGGCGAGCGAAGCGCCATCGTTGTCGTCATTCCGGGGCGATGCGCAGCATCGAACCCGGAATCTCGAGATTCCGGGTCTGGTCCTTCGGACCATCCCGGAATGACAGCGACTGCGTTGGCTTCGTCCCTCGCGATGACGGCTTCTGTTAGAATCCAAATCCCAGCTGCTGCGGTTTTGGCCGCAGCCGGGCTCTGAGGCTGGCGCCGTCGAGCAAAGACGGCGACGGCCGGTGGTCGGAGAGAACGATGAACGGCAGCGCCTTGTTCCTGACAACGTTGAGCTGGGCGAGATCCGCGAAGCGGATCGTGGTGGTTCGGCGCGTGGCGAGAATGCGCTGCACGGTGCGGGTGCCGAAGCCGGGCACGCGCAGCAGCTCTTCGCGGCTGGCGGTGTTGATGTCGAGCGGGAAGCGGTCGCGGTGGCGCAGCGCCCAGGCGAGCTTGGGGTCGATGTCGAGCGGCAGCATGCCTTCGCCTTCCTCGACGATCTCCTCCGCATCGAAGCCGTAGAACCGCATCAGCCAGTCGGCCTGGTACAGCCGGTGCTCGCGGACGAGCGGCGGGGCCTGCAGCGGCAGCGCGCGGCTGGCATCGGGGATCGGGCTGAAGGCGGAGTAATAAACGCGCTTGAGCTTGTAGGCGCCGTAGAGATTGGCCGAGGTCGACAGGATGGTGCGGTCGTTGGCGGCATCCGCACCGACGATCATCTGCGTGCTCTGGCCGGCCGGCGCGAAGCGCGGCGGCCGGGCGCGGCGCACGGTCTTCTTCGCCTCCGCCGTCTCGTCGAGCTTGAGCCGCAGGCGGCCCATGGTGCGGCGGATCGCGCGCTGGTCCTTCTCCGGCGCCAGCTTGGTCAGGCTGTCCTCCAGCGGCGTCTCGATGTTGATGCTGAGCCGGTCGGCATATTTGCCGGCCTCCGCGATCAGCGCCTCGTCGGCCTCCGGAATCGTCTTCAGATGGATGTAGCCGCGGAAGCGATGCTCCTCGCGCAATTTGCGCGCGACCGAGACGACCTGCTCCATCGTGTAGTCGGGACTGCGGATGATGCCCGACGACAGGAACAGCCCCTCGATGTAGTTGCGGCGATAGAAGTCGATCGTGAGCTTCACCACCTCGTCGACCGTGAAGCGGGCGCGCGGCACGTTGGAGGAGGCGCGGTTGACGCAATACAGGCAGTCGAAGTTGCAGGCGTTGGTCAGCAGAATCTTGAGCAGCGAGATGCAGCGTCCGTCCGGCGCATAGGAATGGCAGATGCCCATGCCCGGCGCCGTCGAGCCGAGCCCTTTGCCGTCACGGGAATCCCGCATCTCCGTACCGCTGGAGGCGCAGGACGCGTCATACTTGGCGGCATCGGCCAGGATCTCCAGTTTGCGCAGCAGCTCCATGCTTTTGAATCCCTTTGATTCCACTCGTTGAATCGGCCCCGGGTCAATCCCGATTGACTCTCTCGGACGCGTTAGCTTTATATTAGAACGTATCATGAACAAAGAGGTTCGTCGCGGGTTCAACTGCCTGCATTCATTTTGAAGAACGGCAGCACCCGCACGATGGATTGAAAGGAGCGGCGACGGATGACCGGCGCACGCATGGATACGCTCGCGCGTCTGCGCGGCCGCATTGCCCGGCTCGAGGCGGCCGATGGCGCGCATGATCTGCGCCGGGTCGCGCTCGGCCATGACGAGGCGGACGCGGTGCTGCAGGGCGGGCTCGCCACCGGCGCGCTGCATGAGGTGTTCGCCGAGGCCGGCCGCCAGGCGGCGGCCGCGACCGGCTTCGTGTGCGGCTTGGCTGCGCGCGTCGCCGCGCGGCGGCCGCTGATCTGGATCCGGCAGGATTTTGCCGAGCGCGAGGCCGGCGCGCTGTCGATGAGCGGGCTCGCCGAGCTCGGGCTCGACCCGCGCCGTCTCGTGGTCGTGCGCGCGCCCGATCTCGATCACGCCCTGCGCACCGCGGCCGATGCGCTCGCCTGCGATGCGCTGGGCGGCGTGATGCTGGAGGTGTGGGGCGAGACACAGAAGCTCGATCTCGTCGCCAGCCGCAAGCTCACCCTGGCGGCGCAGGAGTCCGGCGTGACCGCGCTGCTGCTGCGCGTCGCCGCCACGCCGGAGCCCTCGACCGCGGAGACGCGCTGGATGGTGCGCACCGCGCCGTCGCCGGTGGTGGCGCCATGGATGGCGTGGGGCGCGCCGCGCCTCGATGCCGAGCTCATTCGCAACCGTCACGGCCAGACCGGACGATGGATCATGGAGTGGATGCCCGATGCGTGCCGTTTCAGCGAACCGGCGGCGGATCCTCAGCCTGTGGCTGCCGCGCCTGCCCATCGAGCGCATCAAGCGTCAGCAGGCTTTGACCGGCGCTCCGCCTGAGGCGAAGCCGCAGGTCGTCGTCATCAAGGACGCCAATGCGCTCTTGATCCATTCGCTCGACGAGGCGGCGGCGCGGCATGGCGTGTCGCACGGCCAGCCCTTGGCGAATGCCCGCGCCGTCTGTCCCGATCTCGTCGCGCACGAGGCCGATCTCGCCGCCGATGCCAAATTGCTGGAGAGCATCGCCGACTGGTGCGATCGCTTCACGCCGCTGGTGGCGCTCGATCCGCCGCACGGGCTGTCGCTCGACATCACCGGCTGCGTGCATCTGTTCGGCGGCGAGGCGAAGCTGATGCAGTCGGTCTGCGATGCGCTGACCGCGCATGGCCTCACCGTGTCGGCGGCGATCGCCTCCAATGCGGTGTGCGCGCGGACGCTGAACCGGCAGGTGCATGGCCGTATCGTGCCGGATGGCGAGGAGGCGGCGGCGGTCTCGGCCCTGCCGGTGGCAGCCCTCGGCGGCAGCGACGCCATCACGCTCGGCCTGCGCCGCGCCGGCCTCAAGACCATCGGCGACGTCGCCTCGCGCGGCCGCAACGAGATCACCGCGCGGTTCGGCGCCGCCTTCACCCGCGTGCTGGCGCAGGCGCTGGGCGAGGCGGATGCGCCGATCAGCCCGCGCAAGGTGCCGCCGGACTACATCGTCGACAAACGTTTTGCCGAGCCGGTCGCGACCGACACGGTGATCGCGGCGAGTCTCTCCAGCCTCGCCACGATGCTGGTGGCGGCGATGGCGCAGCAGGGCAAGGGCGCGCGGCGGCTGGAGGCCTGCTTCTTCCGCACCGACGGATTGGTGCGTGTCATCGCGGTCGACACCGGCCAGCCGGTGACGGACGCCGCCGTGATCGACCGTCTGTTCCGCGAGCGGCTGGAGGCGTTGAACGATCCGCTCGATCCCGGCTTCGGCTTCGACATGATCCGCCTCGCCGCCGGCCGCAGCGAGATCGTGGTGCAGCAGCAGCGCGATCTCGACGCGCATGTCCACGACAATGACGAACTGTCGGCCCTGATCGACCGCATCGCCGCGCGCATCGGCGGAAAACGCGTCGTCGTGCATCTGCCGGTCGACACGCATGTCCCCGAGCGCGCGGCGCTGCCGCTGCCGGCGCAGCACAATCTCGCGGCGACCAGCACCGCC
>NZ_CAFI01000366.1 GCF_000239775.1 Bradyrhizobium sp. ORS 375 | reverse complement strand
GCCGCCGCGCGCGCCCTGCATGAATCCCGAAGCGCTCGGCGTCGGCCGCACTGTCGAGATCGACACGACAGGTGGCCCCGGCTTCGGCTTCGAGCATTTCAAGGATCTCGACTTCCTGAAGGATCACGAGGTCGTCCTGACCTTCGACGATGGCCCGTGGCCGGAGAACACGCCCGGCGTGCTCAAGGCGCTGGCCGATCAGTGCACCACCGGCATCTTCTTCATCATCGGCAAGCACGCGACGTACTATCCGGAGATCCTGAAGCAGGTCTACAACGCCGGCCACACGGTCGGCACGCACACCTGGTCGCACGCGGCGCTGACCAACAAGAAGCTGACCGAGGACCAGCGTAAGGAGGAGATCGAGCTCGGCATCAGCGCCGTCAAATGGGCGCTCGGCGGCAACTCGCCCGCGCCGTTCTTCCGCTTCCCGGCGCTGCAGCACCCGCCGGAAATGGTGACCTATCTGGGCACCCGCAACATCGGCATCTTCTCCTGCGACCTCGACTCGTTCGACTTCAAGGCGCGCAATGCGCAGGCGGTGATCGATGTCACTTTCAAGAAGCTCGACAAGCTCGGCAAGGGCATCATCCTGATGCACGACTTCCACAAGCACACCGCGGAAGCGCTGCCCGAGATGCTGCGCCGGCTGAAAGCCGGCGGCTACAAGGTGGTCGCGATGCGCGCCAAGGCGCCGGTGCAGTCGCTGCCGCAATATGACGAGCAGCTCGGCAAGGTCGCCAAGCTGCCGACGGTGAGCCAACGGCCGGTCTCGAGCGTTGTGACGACAGTGTCCGAATGATCGAGGATCTGTTTCGTCAGTGACCAAGCTTCGTCTCGAAGGTTATGTGATCGTGTCGGCCGACGGAATGTTGGCCGACTCCCAGAATGTGATGCCGGCCTCGCTCAAATTCCCGGGCGACGCCATGTTCTTCTCCGACGCGCTGGACAGTGCCGACCTGATCGTGCACGGCCGCAATTCCTATGAGGACCAGCCGAACTCGCCGAAGCGCAAGCGGCTGGTCGTGACCCGCTCGGTCGCGGGGCTCGCGCCCGACACCGAGAAGCCCAACTCGACGCTCTGGAACCCCGCCGGCGCCTCGTTTGAGGACGCCTGCGCGGCCGCCGGTGTCGACAGCGGCACGGTGGCGATCATCGGCGGTCCCGTCGTGTTCGACATGTTCATGGACCGTTACGACACCTTCTTCCTGTCGTTCGCGCCCCACGTGACCATTCCCGGCGGCGCCCCCTGCTTCACCGAGGTCGGCCCTGGCCGATCGCCGCAGCAGGTGCTGACGGCCCATGGGCTGACGCCGGCCAATCAGCTGATGCTCGATCCCGCCCACGACGTCAGCGTCACCGCCTGGAAACGCGCCG
>NZ_CAFI01000367.1 GCF_000239775.1 Bradyrhizobium sp. ORS 375 | reverse complement strand
AGGCCGCCAACAAGACGCAACTCGCCGTCGCCCTGCACTACGACAAGGGCCAGGGCGCGCCGCGCGTCGTGGCAAAGGGCAAGGGCACCATTGGCGCCAAGATCATCGAGGTTGCCAAGGCCCACGACATCCCGATCGAGGAGAACGAGGTGCTGGCCGGGGCGCTCTCCAATGTCGAGCTCGGCGACGAGATCCCGGAGGAGCTCTACAAGGCCGTCGCCGAGGTGCTGGTGTTCGTGCTCAATCTGTCGCGGCCGATGCGCTGAAGCCTGATCCGGCGCGACGCATTGTGATCTCCCTCATGCTTCGGTCGTGATCGCCCTGTGATAGGGAGGCGCAGCACTGACGGAGAGACCCATGCCCATGATCAGCCGCCGCCACGCGCTTGGCCTGATGGCCGGCGCCAGCCTGTTGCCAGCGCGTGCCTTCGCCCATGTCGCGCCGCCGCGCAACGAGATCCGGGCCGGGCTGGCGCAACGCTTCACGGAAGCAGGCACCAAGGGCACGTTCCTCGCCTACAAGGTCGAAGAGTATCTCATCATCGCCAGCGACACCGATCGCTCCGGCGAAGCGAAGCTGCCGGCCTCGACATTCAAGATCGCCAACTCGCTGATCGCGCTCGAGACCGGCGTCGTCGAGGACCCGGACAAGGACGTGTTCAAGTGGGACGGCGTCACCAGACCGATCGAGGCCTGGAACAAGGATCACACGCTCCGCAGCGCGATCGCCGTCTCCGCCGTGCCGGTCTATCAGGAGATCGCGCGCCGTATCGGGCCCGAGCGGATGCAGAAATATCTCGAGGAGCTCGACTACGGCAATCACGACATCGGCGGCGGCATCGATCAGTTCTGGCTCACGGGAAGCCTGCGCATCGATCCGGTCGAGCAGGTCGACTTCATCGACCGTCTCAGGCGCGGCGCGCTGCCGCTGTCGAAGCGCAGCCAGGACCTCACGCGCGACATCGTCCCGGTCACCAAGGTCGGCGACGCCGTCATTCACGCCAAATCCGGATTGCTCGGAAAAGAGCAGGGCTCGCTCGGCTGGATGGTCGGCTGGGTCGACAAGGGCGATCAGCCCACCGTGTTCGCCATGAACATGGATTGCCCCGAGCCGCGCCACGTCGAGGCGCGCATGACGCTGACGCAGGCGTGCCTGAAGGACATCGGCGCGCTGTGAAATCGAACTGCTGATGGAGGCTGATACTCTCACCCGTCATTGCGAGCGTAGCGAAGCAATCCAGAATCTCTCCGCAGTGAAAGTCTGGATTGCTTCGCTGCGCTCGCAATGACGTCGAGGCCGGCGGCTTATCTCCGCGCCAACTCCAGATCGACGCCCTTGATGTCCGTTCCTGCGGGCCGGATCGACACCGTCTGCCGCTTCCCGCTGGTCGTCAGGGCCAGCCCGGCCGAGAAGGTCTGGCCGCGCGCCTGGGCCTCGATGCGGTTGCCGACCGCGCGGCCCTCGATCGTGCCGGACGCGTTGTGGCTCGACTCGCTCCATTGGCCGGAGATCTCGCCGCCGCGATAGGCGACGTCGCTGGAAAGGTCGATGTTGTAGCTGTCGCTGGCGCAGCGGATGTTGAGCCGCAGCTGTTCCCCAGCGCCGCCGACGTCGTAAGCCGCGCGGCAGCGCAGCCGCTCCTGGTTGCCGTCGGACAGATTGATGACGCCGCCGCCGGTCCAGGAGCCCTCGAGCGCGCGAAACGGCGAGGCGGGCGCGCCGTGGGCCGCGCCACCGACAGCGAGGGCGGTGAGCAAAGTGGGAATTGCAAGGCGAGAGGCGCGCATCGTCGGGCTCCGTTTCATCGTCGAAAAGCGAGCGACAACGCAGGAACACCCGATACGTTCGATCCGTCACCTCAAAAATTGATCCAAATCGTTCTATTTTTGCTCACGACAGCTTGAACAGGACGCGCAGGAAATCCGTCACCGCCTGACGCGCCGCCTCCGCAGTGGCCGGATTGCCGCCGACATGCGGATCGAACTCGACGCAGGCGTCCTGATAGGTGAAGGGCTGCTGCGTCTCCGCATTCATCAGCATGCCGCCGTCACCTTCGACGATCCGGCAGTTGCGCACGGTCTGCGCTTTGGGCGCGAGCGCCAGCATGTTGGCGCCGAGCAGGCCGAGATCGAAGCCGTGCGGCGAGTCCGGATATTCGGTGAGCTCGACGTCGCGTCCCGCGACCTTCAGCCGTTCGACGAACGCCTTGCAGGTGCGCACCGGATTGTAGTCATCAGGTCCGCCGTGAAAGATCCGGATCGGCCGTGCGACCACGTCGGTGTCGTCGCGATATGTCGTCGAGCAATCCGGGTAGAACGGGATGTAGGCCGCGAACTGCAATCCGGAGCTGTTCCAGCGCTTGTGGAAGCGTTGCAGGCTTGCATAGAGCGCCGCCTGTCCGCCGCGGGAGAAGCCCATCAGCGCGATGCGCTCGGGATCGACGCGCGGATGCTTCGCCAGCACGTCGAGCGAATGATAGATGTCCATGATCAAATTGAGCCGGCCGAGCAGCGCCTGGTTGGTGCTGGTCGCGGTGATGCCGCGCCCGGTGAATCCGTCGATCACGAAGGTCGAGATCCCCATCGCGTTGAAGGTGCGGCTCCAGGCCGCGATGTTGGCGCCGACGCCGCCCGAGCCATGCATCAGCACGACGACCGGCAGCCGGCCGGTGCCTTGGGCGACGCGCAACTCGCCGGCCACCGTGACAGGCTTGCCGCCGTCGTCGCCGGCAAGGAATTGCCGGTCGGACAAAGTGAGCGAGGGGATCGGATACATCTCGACCCGCGCCGGCACGTCCTTGGTAATGCCCTGGGCCTGGGCCGCGCCCGTGATCGTGATGCCGAGCATCGCGAGCACCGCCGCCATCGCGCGCCGCCAGCGCCCGGTGGCGCATGGCGTCATGCATGCGAGACCGAGAGTCGCGCGTACAGCAGACACCGCCGCTGCCGCACCGATGCGTGGCTCCATGACCGTCCTCCGCGCTCGCCACGTTTTCCGCAGCGTTGCTCCGAGTAGAACGAGACCGGGCGATGCTGTCAAACGCTGGCGAGAAGCGGGGTCGGGTCGGCAGTGGAGAACGTGCTCTTCCAGACGCATCTGGTGCAATGCGACATGTCGTCGGTTCAGTCTGCCCGCCGTCATCTCACGCGTCGACCAGCCCCGGGCTTGCCCGCGAGCGTCACGAACGACCTCGCGGTCGACGACGCGGTAGTCGGCCTGCCAGCGGGCACGCGTCACGGCATGCCTGATATGGCCGCGCTGGTTGCTGAAAAACTTCAGGTGCGGATTGTTGGCCATCAGCGTCGGCTCGCTGTCGTAGCGCGAAGCCGTCGCCGGGCGCGCGCCTTGGACGAGATCGAGGTGGCCAGGAACTCGACGCCGACCCGCGCTGATTTGCTGCACGCGGACGGCGGGTGTCAGCCGATGTCCGGTCTTTCCTGCGCCTCTTCTTCAGCAGAGCAGATTGTCCGAATGCAAAGCTCGGGCGCAAGTCGCTGAGAGATGGCCTTGCCACGTCTGCTGCTTGACACGTCCAGACCAATGCACATCGAGGGATGATATCGGGCAACCCCAGCATTCGAGTTGGTGTGATGGCACCAGATGGCGGCATCGTGAATGATCCGTTAGCAGCTCAAGCAAAGCCTGGCGGTATTGCGTATTGCAAGAGGTAGGTCTGGATGGAAAGCGCTGATCGACGGACAACGAGACCGATAAGCGGCGTAGCCCGCGAAAAAATGTCGCGCTGTCTGCTCTGTCACTGATCCGTAACGGATATGCCTTCGTCTTGTTGTCGCGGGCTCATGCGGCGTCTCACGGCAAGTGTGAACCGGAGGGGCGCGACAAAGTGCGCAGGCCTCGCCTCTATCAGGCGGCGTTGTTGTCGCAGGCGGCGTTTTGTTCAGGAAAGAAGCTGGCCGGGAGCTAACAGGTCACCTATGTAACCGCCGCACGAAAGTTCGTCAGCTCGCGACCGTGGTATACGGCGCGCCAAGTTTGTGAGCGACGACCTGGGGCGGGGCGACCGGTCTTCTTCGATGATCGGACCGGCCCTGAATCGACCCGGGATTGATGCGCGCCGCGAAGTAATCAGATGGGCTTCATGTTGAAAGAGAAGTTGATCCGTTCTGCCGGTGCGATGGCCTGCGCCGCATCGCTTCTGACACTTGCGGCGTGTAGCGACCCTAACGCCGCGTCAGCGCCGGGGACCAGCAATCCTCCGGAGGTCGGCGTCGTCAATGTCATCTCGGCGCCGGTGACCTTGACCAAGGATCTGCCGGGGCGGATCACGTCGATGCGGATTGCGGAGGTGAGGCCGCGCGTCAGCGGCATCGTTGTCGAGCGCAGCTTTCAGCAGGGCGCGATGGTCGAGGCGGGCGCCGTGCTCTACCGGATCGATCCGGCTCCGTTCGAGGTCGAGCTCGAGAAGGCGCGGGCGGCGCTCGCCAAGGCCGAGGCCGTGCTCTATCAGGCTGACCGGCAGGAAGATCGACTGAAGAACCTCCTGAAGGGCGAGGCCACGACCCAGGCGCAGTATGAGCTCGCCGTTGCGGCGGAGCGTCAGGCCCAGGCCGAAGTCGCCGCGCAGAAGGCCTCGGTGGCGCAGGCCCAGCTCAATCTCGACTGGGCCACGGTGCGGGCGCCGATCTCCGGCCGCATCGGACGGGCGCTGGTGACGGAAGGCGCGCTGGTCAATCCCAACGAGACGACGCATCTGGCGACTATCCAGCAGCTCGATCCGGTCTACGCCGATTTCACGCAGTCCGTGGACGAACTGAACCAGCTTCGGCGCGATCTTGCCGAAGGCCGGCTCAAGAGCGTGTCGCCCGAGGCGGCGCGGGTCCGTCTCGTGTTCGACGACGGCTCGACCTACAAGCATGCGGGACGGCTGCTGTTCTCCGACGTCAGCGTCGATCCGTCCACGGCCAAGGTCACCTTGCGCGGCGAGTTTCCGAATCCGGAAGGCGAGCTGCTGCCGGGCATGTATGTCCGCGTTCAGATCGAGGAGGCGATCGACGCCGCCGGCATCGTCGTGCCCTCGCAGGCGGTGCAGCGGACGACGGCCGGCAACAGCGCCGTCTACGTCGTCAACAATGAGGGGCGGGCAAACCTGCAGCCGGTGCGGCTCGGGCGTTCGCTCAACGGCGGCATGCTGATCGAGGATGGCCTCAAGCCAGGCTGGAAAATCGTCGTGGACGGCTTCCAGAAGTTCGGGCCCGGCAGTGCGGTCACGCCGGTGCCGTGGAAGATGTCGGTCGCCGACAAGCCGTCCGCTGCGAAGTGAACGTGGCCTGCGGCCCGGAGAGCATCTGTCATGTCACCCTTTTTCATCGCACGTCCGATCTTTGCCTGGGTCGTGGCGATCTTCATCTGTCTCGGCGGCATCCTGTCGATTCCGTTCCTGCCGGTCGCGCAATATCCGATCATCGCGCCGCCTTCGATCTCGATCTCGACCGCCTATCCCGGCGCGTCGACCGAGAACCTCTATTACAGCGTCACGCGCCTGATCGAGGAGGAGCTCAACGGCGCCGCCGGCATCCTGAATTACGAATCGACCAGCGACACGACGGGCGAGGTCGAGATCATCGCCCAGTTCAAGCCGGGCACGGATATCGAGCTCGCCGCGGTGGACGTGCAGAACCGCATCAAGCGCATCGAGCCGCGCCTGCCTGAGGCCGTGCGCAAGCAGGGCATCGTCATTCTCGAGGCCTCGAGCGCCATCCTGCAGTTCGTCACGCTGACCTCCACCGACGGCAGCCTCGACGAGATCGGTCTCGGCGACGTCGCAACCCGCTACGTGCTGCCGGAGCTGCGGCGCCTGCCCGGCGTCGGCCGGGCGCGCTTGTTTGCCACCGAGCGCGCCATGCGCATCTGGCTCGATCCCGACAAGCTGCTCGGCCTGGGCCTGACCGCGCAGGACGTCGATGCCGCGATCGCGGCGCAGAACGCGCAGGTCGCCTCCGGCATTCTCGGCGTGCCGCCGTCGCCCAGGGCCCAGCGCACGCAGAACACCGTGCTGGTGAAGGGGCAGCTCGAATCGCCGGAGGAGTTCGGCAACATCGTGCTGCGCGCCAATCTCAATGGCTCCGCCGTCAAGCTGTCGGACGTCGCCAAGATCGAGGTCGGCGGCTTGACCTACGCCTTCTCGTCCTGGCTCGACGGCAAGCCGGCGGCCGCGGTCGCCGTGCAATTGGCACCGACCGGTAACGCGCTCGCCACGGCAACCGCGGTGAAGACGCGGATGGCCGAGCTCGCCGCGTTCTTCCCGCCGGGCGTCAAATATGAGGTCTCCTACGACATCACCCCGGTCATCGCCGCCTCCGTCAAGAAGGTGCTGATGACCCTGGGCGAGGCGGTGATCCTCGTCTTCCTGGTGATGTTCCTGTTCCTGCAGAACATCCGCTACACGCTGATTCCAACCATCGTCGTGCCGATCGCGCTGCTCGGCACCTGTGCGGTGCTGCTCAGCCTCGGCTTCTCCATCAACGTGCTGACGATGTTCGGCATGGTGCTCGCGATCGGCATCCTGGTGGACGACGCGATCGTCGTCGTCGAAAATGTCGAGCGCATCATGGCGGAGGAGGGGCTGTCGCCGCGCGAGGCCACCGTCAAGGCGATGGAGCAGATCACCGGCGCGGTGATCGGCATCACGCTGGTGCTGATGGCGGTGTTCGTGCCGATGGCCTTCTTCCCGGGCTCGGTCGGCATCATGTATCAGCAGTTCTCGGCCTCGATGGTGGTGTCGATCGGCTTCTCGGCCTTCCTCGCGCTGTCCTTGACGCCGGCGCTGTGCGCGACCCTGCTCAAGCCGATCGAGAAGGGCCACGGCCACGCCAAGCGCGGCTTCTTCGGCTGGTTCAATCGCTGGTTTGGCCGGGTGACGGAGCGCTACACCGGCGCGACGCGCTGGGTCGTCGCGCGCGGCGGCCGGTTCATGATCATCTACGTCCTGCTGCTCGCTGGCCTCGGCTATTCCCTGTGGCGTCTGCCGGGCGGCTTCCTGCCGGTCGACGACCAGGGCTTCGTGATGGTCGACGTGCTGACGCCGGCCGACGCGAGCACCAACCGCACGCTCGATGTCGTCCAGACGGTGGAGAAGAAGCTCGCGGAGACGCCCGGCATCGACACGGTGTCCTTCATCGCCGGCTTCAGCTTCTACGGCCAGGGCTCGAACACGGCGCAGGCCTTCGTGACGCTGAAGGACTGGTCGGAGCGCGGCCGTAACGAGAGCGCGGACGCCTTGATCGCGCGTCTCAATCCGGAGCTCGCCAAGATCCGTGACGCCGAAGTGTCGGTGCTGGCGCCGCCGCCGATCGACAACCTCGGCAACACGTCGGGCTTCAGCTTCCGTCTGCAGGACCGGTCGCAACGCGGCTACGACGCGCTGATGGCGGCGAAGGACCAGTTGTTCAAGGTCGCCGCGGAATCGCCCGTGCTCGGCAAGCTCAGCGTCGAGGGATTGCCGCCGGCTCCGCTCGTCCGTCTCGAGATCGACCGCGCCAAGGCGGCCGCGCTCGGGGTGACCTTCGCCGCGATCAACGGCGCGCTGTCGACCAGCCTCGGCTCGAACTACATCAACGACTTCCCGAATCTCGGGCGCATGCAGCGCGTCGTCGTCCAGGCCGACGAGGACAAGCGCACCAAGCCCGATCATCTGCTGACCTACAGCGTGCGCAACAATGCCGGCGAGATGGTGCCGTTCTCGTCGTTCGCGCGCATCGCCTGGTCGGTCGGTCCGACCCAGGTCGTCGGTTTCGACGGCTATCCGTCGGTCCGCATCACCGGCAATCCGAAGCCCGGCTACACCTCGGGCGACGCGATCGCCGAGATGGAGCGGCTGATGGGCACGCTGCCCAAGGGCTTCGGCTACGCCTGGACCGGGCAGTCGCTGCAGGAGAAGCTCGCGGGATCGCAGGCCGTGTTCCTGCTCGGCCTGTCGATCCTGTTCGTGTTCCTATGTCTCGCCGCGCTATATGAGAGCTGGGCGATTCCGTTTGCCGTCATGCTCGCGGTGCCGCTCGGCCTCATCGGGTCGGTCGCCGCGGCGTGGCTGCGCGGGCTGCCGAACGACGTCTACTTCACCGTGGGCATCGTCACCATCATCGGCCTGTCGGCGAAGAACGCCATTCTCATCATCGAGTTTGCCAAGGACCTGCGGGCCCGCGGCACGCCGCTGATCGAGGCGACGGTGACGGCGTGCGAGCTGCGCTTCCGGCCGATCATCATGACCTCGCTCGCCTTCATCCTCGGCGTCGTGCCGCTGGTGATCGCGACCGGCGCGAGCGGTGCCAGCCAGCAGGCGCTCGGCACCGGCGTGCTCGGCGGCATGATCACGGCGACCTTCCTCGCCGTGTTCTGGGTGCCGGTGTTCTTCGTCGTCGTGGTCCGCTTCTTCACGCGCGACAAGGCGGCGGTCGCGCCGGCACCGAAGGCAGAGGTGCCGTCGGCGGCGCACTAGGGCGTTGGCCTGTAGCCGAGACGCGCAGCTCCTGCGCGTCTCCCCGGCGAAGGGCGGGAGCCAAGCGCCGCGCCGCCTACGGTGAAGCTCGGCTGGGCCCCAGCTCGCTTCATGTCCAGCTTCAGTGGTCATGGGTCCCGGCTCAAGGCCGGGACGACAGCAGAGTATTTGGCCCGGCTCTCGCGTCATCATCACCGTCGTCCCGGCGAACGCCGGGACCCATAACCATAAATCGTCGCAAGTGGCAGACCTGTAGCCGCCACTTCCGCTACGATGTCGGCCGGCAATTATGGATCCTGGGTCGGCGCGGCGCGCGTCGCCGCTGGCCCGGGACGACAGCGGAGTCCGTAGCAGACGATGGCCGACATCTATGATCCGGATTTCGTGAAAGGCGTGTTCGACCGCTGCTCCGAGCGCTACATCGCCTTCAGCCTGGTGTTCTCGTTCGGCTTCACGGAGCGCTGGCGCCGGCAATGCGTGGACGCCATGCCGGCGTCGTTGGCCGATGGTGCGCGCGGCTATGATTTGATGGCCGGGACGGGCGAGGTCTGGCCGCATCTGTTGAAGCGCTTCGACGGCATCGCCGCGATCACCGCCGTCGACATCTCCTCCGGCATGCACCGCCGCGCCATGGCGCGGCTGCATGCGCACCGTGCCCACCGGATCGACTTCATCGAGGACGATCTGCTGGCCAGCGACC
>NZ_CAFI01000368.1 GCF_000239775.1 Bradyrhizobium sp. ORS 375 | reverse complement strand
GGGCTCAGCAAGGACTCTGGATTGCTTCGCTGCGCTCGCAATGACGGAGGAGAGTGCTACCTCACCACGCTGACCTTCACCGGGGCGACGCCGGTGTTGATCATGCCGAGCGCCTGCGCGGCGGAGTAGGACACATCCACCACGCGTCCCTGCACGAACGGGCCACGATCGTTGACGCGGACCACCACGGAGCGGCCGGTCCTGACGTTGGTGACCTGGAGACGGGTGCCGAACGGCAGGCTGCGATGCGCGGCGGTCAGCTCCGACGGATCGAAGCGCTCGCCGCTCGCGGTCTTGCGGCCCTCGGAGTAATAGCTGGCAAGACCGGACGACGCGGCGTGTGCCGGCGGCGGGCTGATCTCGGCGTGGCGGACGCGAACCACCGATTCCGGCGCCGTAGCCGCCCGCTGGACCTGAGGCTGGAATTCGACCGCAGCCTGCTTGGCGGGTGCCGTCAGGCGCGCCTGCCGGACCGCGGAGGATTGCGCGCAGGCGGCCAGCGAGGCCGCGGCCGCGCACACCAGCGTGAGCCTCAGGCTCTGACGGCCAAGCCCTCGGATGCCCCCCTGTCCCCGAGAAACCAGAGCTGGACGCCGCTCGGGACCTTCTGTCCGGTCGATGATACGCATGTTCTGTGCGCCTCCGCCTCAACCGCTTCATGGTCGCGGCGCAATCGCGGCGGCACGGTGGCAAAGAGATTTTTGGAGCGCTGCAACTCCTGGTTTTTGCGCAATGTGTGGCCAAGCGGTCACAGATTCGGCAGACCGGCGACTAACAGATGTTATCCACACAAGACCGACATACCGGCGCTTGCGTCCACTCCCCGTTCGAAGGGTGTGCGAAATTTATCGGCAATCCAGAACAGGCCGCGGGGAGTTCGCCGCGGCGTGAAGCGTTCGGCATCGCCCCCCGGCTTCAAGCCAGCGGCACAGCCCGGCGTCACCGCCCCCAGCGATCCTGCCAGATCTTCTCGCCGATCAGGCACGATACCCGCGGCTCCTTGTTGCCGTCGTCGGCGACCGGCACGATGCGTGGCGGCGGCTGGCGTCCGGCGACCTCCATCAGGAGCTTGGTGCGGATCGCCTCCTTGAACTCGTCACGGCTCTTGATCGTGACCACGAACGAACCACGGCCGCCGGTGACGCAATCCTTGTAGTAGAGATCGAGGTTCTCGATATCCATCGTCGAGTAGGACGGCTCCTTGACCATGATCGGCAGGCCGTTGATCGTGATGCCCCTGCTGACCGCCTCGTCGCGCGCCATCGTCACCGGAGACGGACCGTTGTTGTTGGGGCCGTCGCCGGAGATGTCGATCACGCGGCGCAGCCCGCGATAGGGATTGTCGTCGAACAGCGGCATCGCGAAGTAGATCGCGCCGGAGATCGAGGTGCGCGACGCTCTTCGGATCGGCGTCTTCATGATCTCGGCGGCGACGGCGTCGGCGCTTTCCGGCCCATCGATCACGCGCCAGGGAATGATGATCTTCTGGTCGCTGGCGGCGGCCCATTCGAAATAGGTCACGGCAATGCGCCCATGCACGCCGTTCTTCAGCGCCTGCAGGAACTCGCGTGAGCTGAGCGCCTGGGCATAGCCCTCGCGCTGGATCGCGAGCTCGTCCAGGTCCATCGAGTAGGAGACGTCGACCGCAAGGATCAGCTCGACGTCGACGGATGCCTCTTTCTCGCTCAGCTGCTGCGCCGGCTGAGCCCTGGGCGCCGCCACGACGCTGGCGACATCGCCGCCAGCCAAGGCGCCCGCCACGCACGCCACCCCGACCGAGATCCACCAGCGCATCAGCTGCCCTCCAATCGCGTCGGATGATGGTGACATGCAATCCCCGGAGAGCAAAGCGGGAACGCGCTGATCCCTTCACATTCCAGTTAGTCTCCGGTGTTGTCCGGAGCCTGCTCGGCGCCGACGCCGCGTGCGCCCTGCGACCAGAGCCGTGCAGCCCGTGGTTTCCCGGAGCGGCGAGAGGCTGTATTGTGGCGTCTCCGCCGCATCAGGAACACACGGGCGCGCGCTGCATGAACGACTCCGTCACCAAGCCGAAGACCAAGGTCCGCACCAAGGTCGAGCGCCCGCGGCTCTACAAGGTCATCCTTGTGAATGACGACTTCACGCCGCGCGACTTCGTCGTGATGATCCTGAAGGCGGAATTCCGCATGACCGAGGACCAGGCCTACAAGGTGATGATCACGGCCCATAAGCTCGGCGTCTGCGTGGTTGCCGTGTTCACCAAGGACGTCGCCGAGACCAAGGCGACGCGCGCGACCGATGCCGGCCGCGCCAAGGGCTATCCGCTGCTGTTCACCACCGAGCCGGAGGAGTAAGGCGGCGAACTAATCGCCCTCCTCGCGCAGCCCGAACACGCGCTGCTCCGTCGAGAGGCCGGCGATCGGAAATTGGCCGAGATCGGTCCAGAGATCGGCGGCCGGCTCGGAGCAGGCGGCGGCAAAAGCCTCTGACGCGATGACCGTGCGCTTCAGCCTGGCTGCGATCTTCTCCAGCCGAGCGGCAAGATTGACGGCGGGGCCGATGCAGGTGAAGTCCAGCCGGTTGCCGCCGCCGATATTGCCATAGAGCAGCCGTCCGACATGCAGCGCGACGCCGAAGCGGAAGCGCTCCCCGGTGCCGCCGGCCGCATATTCGAGCGCATCGACGCGGGCCCGCGACGCGCGCGC
>NZ_CAFI01000369.1 GCF_000239775.1 Bradyrhizobium sp. ORS 375 | reverse complement strand
CATAGGCTCTGAGCCGATCGCTTCAGGGCGATCGGTTCACGCGGATTGTCGTGACATTGGATGGATGGACGGCCTACCGGAGGCGGCTGAAATGCCGGTCCGACTCAATCAAGGCTCAAAAAATCGATACTGAAACGCGGATCGTGGAAATCTTGGCTTCAGGCCAGTCCTGAAGTGTCGTCGTCGTCGAGAGAGGAGATGAGCGGACGAAAGCCGGCCGTGACGCCGGCTGTCCGACCATTCCGCATCAGGCCCGCGAACGGACGCCTTCAAATGCATGAGCGAGGAAGATGCCGGCGCCAACCAGACCCATCACCGCTGTCATTGCTTCGATCATCGTGAACACACCCTTGTTGCGCCCCGTGTGAAGGAAACGACGTGCAGCCCTGCACAGTCAAAATGATTCAGGGGCCGGTAAATCAGAACGCCCCTAAGTGAGCTTTTCACGCAACATATGTGTCCAAAAAGGTGCACTCGCAACAGCGCGACGCAGATGAGTGCACGCAAGGGCAGTTGGCGCACGTCGAGGACAACTGCCGTGATAGGCGCCCAGAGCGCTGGAAAGCTCCGGTTAACCACGGCGGGGGTCACCCCATTTCCGCCGTGTTCGGGTTGCGTTATCTTTGAGCAATTGAGTTGCGGGGGACGCGACTCGGGGAGAAGCCGGGACGTGCGGGCCTTTGGGATGGGCTCGGACGGCGACCGGCGAAGCGGTATTTGGGGTCGATGGGGATTGGTCACACAGATCCGGCAGGCCGAGCGGCGCGCAGTGCCGTCGCTGTCCTTGCCTGCCTGATGGTCGCGAACTGCGCCTCGTCGAACAAGTTCGCCAGCAAGGTCGATCCGAAATACGGCGTGTCATCGAGCCCGCGCGTGGTCGGCTTTGGCGAGCCGGTGCCGAAGGGCGGCGGCGTTTACCGAATCGGCAAGCCCTATACCGTCGCCGGCAAGACCTACGTGCCGGAGGAGGACGTCAACTACCGCGCCGAGGGCATGGCGTCCTGGTACGGCGATGATTTTCACGGCCGTCTCACCGCCAATGGCGAGGTGTTCGACATGACCTCGCTGACGGCGGCGCATCCGACGCTTCCGCTCCCGAGCTATGCCCGCGTCACCAATCTCGCCAACGGCAAATCGCTGATCGTGCGGATCAATGATCGCGGCCCGTACCATGGCAACCGGCTGATCGACGTCTCCAACAAGGCGGCCGACCTGCTCGAGTTCAAGGGCAACGGCATCGCCAAGGTGCGGGTCGAATATGTCGGCCGGGCGCCGCTCGAAGGCTCCGACGACACCCAGCTGATGGCGACGTTGCGCACCGGCATCCCGGCACCGGCGCCGTCCCTGGTGCGCGTGGCCTCAGCCAAGCCGTTCGTGCCCGAGATGGGCGCCAGCCGTCCGATTCGCGGCGAGATCCCTTTGCCGGAGGGACGGCCCTATACGCTCGGCGACACCTCGGCCGCCATGGCCTCGATTGGCGCCGCCTCGGAATTGTCGGCATCGAGCCGGACGCGGGGACGCAGCCTCGAGAATCCGCGGGCGGTCTCATATAACCAGGACGGCCGTTATGTTTCGCAAGGACAGGCTGCTGGCAATGACGGCGCCGACGAAGCGCGCGACATCATGAGCGGCCGCGGGCTTTACTGACCGCCCCGAGGCGAACCGCCCGAGATTGACATCGCGTCAAGGTTGGCCTCGCCAAAGCCACGCCTTCGGTACGCAGCCCAACCGCCCTCTTCGGGGCGGTTTTGATTCGGACGAACTCTATCGCGCGCTGAACGGCACCCGCGCCTTGGCCGAGAAGGTCCACACGCGGGTGTTGCCGCCGATGCCGCCATATTCGGCGTCGAGACCGACGCCGGCGCCGCCGGCCGTCTCGATACCGAGGCCGCCGGTGAAGCGGGCCGACCAGCCCTGCAGCAGCGGCGTCGAGGCCAGTGCGCCGGCGACGATGGCGTTGGCGTCCTCCTTATTGAAATAATAGTCGCCATACATGCCGAGGAAGGGCGTCAGCATGAGGCCGCTGTCGAGCCACGCGACCGGGTAGGCCGCGCGCAGACCGCTGGAGGCGCGGCCGCTGGCGAAGTCATAGGAGCCCTGACGTGTGCCGAGCGAGTCGGTGTAGGCGTTCTGGTGCTCCCACAGTGCGTACACCTTGGCGGAGGGCTCGAGCACAAAGCCGGACCATTTGTAGTTGCCGGTCAGACCCGAGGAGAGCATCCAGCGCTGGCCGGTGAAGTTGCCCTGCGCCGTTCCTGCGCTGCCATTATAGCCGATGCCTGAATAGGCGACCGCGGCATCGAAACGCAGCGTCGGCACGATCTTCCAGCCGAGATAGGCGCCAGTTGTCCAGCCATCGCCCTTCAGCTTTCCATTGATGTCCTGCTGCGTATAGCTGAACGTCTCGTAGCCGCCGAGCACGCCGACCAGGACGCTCGGCGCGGCGCGATAGGTCAGCCCCATCATGGCGTTGAGCTGCTGGCCGTAGAGCGAGGCCTGGCTGGACTGGGTGACGCCGAAGCTGTTGGTCGTGCCGAAGCGATCGACGCCGGTGCCGCGCACGTCGGCCCACAGCAGCCACTCCTTCTGCTCATGCCATTTCGGCGAGGCCTGCTTCTTGTCGCCGCGGTCGATCGCGGCAAAGGCATCGTCGACCCGCCCGCGACCCCGACCGCGCGGCGGCTCCCGCCCCGGCAGCAGCGAGGCAGCGGCATTGGTGCCCGGGGCGCTGTCTGCGGCCGGAGGCCGCTCGTCCTGATCGCGCGGATCGGCCGAGAAGTTGAAGCGCATGCGCGTGCCACCCGGTGTCAGGAATGCCCCACCGCTGTCGCTGAAACCGTCGGCAATGGCATCATCGATGGCGCCCGAGATCGCCTGTCCCGAATTCTGCGCCACCATCTTGCTGACGGTCTGCTGCAGCGAGCGCAGCCGCACGCTGTCGACCGGCACGTTGACGGTCTGGGCAAGACCCGGCGAGGTGCTTGCGGTGAACAGCGCGCTGCCGCCATAGGTCGCGGTAATGGTGTGGCTGCCGACCGCGAGCGTGGACGTGGCGAGAGTCGCCACGCCGCCGGCCAGCGTTGCCGTGCCGATCGGCGAGCCATTGTCGTTGAAGGTCACCGTGCCGGCCGGCGTGCCGCCGCCGCCTTGCGGCGCCACGGTCGCGGTGAAGGTCACCGCCTGGCCGAACTGACTCGGGTTCTGTGACGAGGTCAGCGTCACCGTGGTGGCGAGCTGTCCGACAGAAAGGCTGAATGTGGCGGTGGCGGTCGCGCTGACGCTGTCGGTCACCGTCACCGTATAGGTCGCCGCGGCCGTCGTGGCGGTCGGTGTGCCGCTGATCTGGCCGTTCGACGTATTGAAGCTGAGGCCAGTCGGCAGGGCGGGAGCCACCGCGTAGGTCAGCGCGCCGGTGCCGCCGGAGCCGGTGACCGGCGCGAACGGCGTCACCGCCTGGTTGATCGGGAGCGCGGTGGAGGGCACGGCCGTCGTCGCCACGACCGGACCATTGACGGTCAGGCTGAAGGTAGAGCTCGCGGTCGCGCTATTGGTGTCGGTCACGGTGACCGTGAAGGTCGTCGCCGCGGTCGGCGCGGTCGGCGTGCCGGTGACCTGGCCGCTCGACGTATTGAAGCTGAGACCGGTCGGCAAAGTGGGAGACACCGCATAGGTCAGTGTCCCCGTGCCGCCCGAGCCGGTGACCGGCGTGAACGGCGTGACCGGTTGATTGTACGGCAGAGTGGTGGACGGCACGGCCGTGGTCGCTGCAACCGCGCCGCTGACCGTCAGGCTGAAGGTGTTGGTGGCGGTCCCGTTGGCGGCATCGGTCACGGTGACCGTGTAGGTGGCGGCGCCGCTCGCAGTCGTCGGCGTGCCGCTGATGCTGCCATTCGCGGCGTTGATCGTCAGACCCGTCGGCAGCGAAGGCGATACGCTGTAGGTGTACGGCGTCGTGCCGCCACCGCCGGTGACCGGCGTGAAGGCGGTGACGGCCTGATTGGCCGTCACGACCTTCGACGCGATGGACTGCGTGGCCGTCACCGCACCGTTCACGGTCAGGCTGAAGGTGTTGCTCGCGGTCGCGCTGTTGGCGTCGGTGATCGTCACCGTGTAGGTGGTCGCGCCGCTTGTCACCGTCGGCGTGCCCGTGATCGCGCCGGAGCTCGTATTGAGCGTGAGGCCGGTCGGCAGCGACGGTGAGACGCTGTAGGTGTAGGACGGCGTGCCGCCCGCTGCGGTGACGGGAGTAAACGATGTGACGGCCGCATTCTGTGTGACCGCCTTGGAGGCGATCGCCTGCGTGGCGCTCAGCGGGCCGTTGACCGTAAGCTGAAAGGTGTTGCTTGCCGTGCCGTTGTTGGCATCCGTCACCGTCACCGTATAGGTCGTCGTGCTGCTGACGGCGGTCGGCGTGCCGCTGACCTGGCCGGTGCTGGTGTTGAAGCTGAGGCCAGCAGGCAGGGTCGGCGCGATCGCAAAGGAGCGCGGCGTTGTGCCGCCACCGCCTGCGATCGGGGTGAACGGGGTGATGGCCGTGTTCACGGTGACGGTGGCCGCGCTCACCGACTGGGTCGCCGTGACCGCGGTGTTCACCGTGAGGCTGAAGGTATTGCTGGCAGTGGCCGTGTTGAAATCGGTCACCGTGACAGTGTAGGTGGTCGCGCCGATGCTCGCTGTCGGCGTTCCCGTGATTGCGCCGGTGCCGGTGTTGAGCGTCAGGCCGGCTGGCAGCGAAGGCGCGATGCTGTAACTCAGCAACGGCGTCCCGCCGCTGCCGGTGACCGGGGTAAACGACGTCGCGGCCGCGTTCTGCGTCAGGACCTTCGATGCGACCGACTGTGTCGCGGTCACGGCCGAATTGACGGTCAGGCTGAACGTGTTCGAGGCGGTCGCGCTGTTCGCATCGGTCACGGTGACGGTGTACGTCGCGGCGCCGCTCGCAGCCGTCGGCGTGCCGGTGATCGCGCCGGTCGAAGTATTGAGAGTGAGGCCCGAGGGCAGGGACGGCGAGACGCTGTAGGTATAGGACGGCGTGCCGCCGCCACCGGTGACCGGCGTGAAGTTGGTCGATGGCTGATTCTGCGTCAGCGTCTTCGAAGCGACGATCTGGGTGGCCGTGACCGCGCCGTTGACCGTCAGGCTGAAGGTGTTGCTGGCGGTGGCGCTGTTGGCGTCGGTCACCGTGACCGTGTAAGTGGTCGCGCCGCTGGTCACGGTGGGCGTGCCGGTGATGGCGCCGGTTCCCGTGTTGAAGCTGAGGCCTGCGGGCAGCGTCGGCGAAATGCCATAGCTGAGCGGCGCGGTGCCGCCGGATCCGGTGACCGGCGTGAACGAGGTCGTCGCGGTGTTGACGGTCAACCCCTTCGACGCAATGGCCTGCGTCGCGGTCGGGCCGGGCAGGTTGACGGTGATGACCCATGGCGTGGTGGCCGGCGCCGGGGTGGACGAGCATGACACATTTGCGTCGCTACAGTTGGACGCATAGTAGAGCGTGATCGTATCCTGACCACTGCCCGTCAGACTGTTCAGCGTAATGGCGATCTGCGCGTTGCCGGTATTTGCGTTCTGGGTCCCGTTCGAGCTGCTCGGAACCAGCGTGTAGCCGGCCTTGGAGGTCGTCGGACTATAGTTGCTGAAGGCGATCGTGCTGCTGCCGCCGATCGGGAAGAGGGTCGACGCATCCGTGCCGGCCACGCCGTACAGACCGTAGATGACCGCATCGTTTCCCGTGTTGGATCCGGGGACGTTCAGACAGAGGGTATAGGTTTGGGCCGTCGACGTGAAAGTGATCGTGGCACCGCCGGTCGAGCTGGTGGTTTGATCGCAGGCCGCCTGCGCCGATGAGATCGACGCGCCCATGGCCGCGAGAACGACAAAGGTCGTCACCGCCAACGTTCTCGCGTTGCTAACGGCCGACGACCAGCGAATCAGAAACTGCTGGAACGACGTCTTCCACGCGCCAATCATGATCGAGAAAAGCTGCACCTTGCCCCTGCGCTTCCCCGAGATCGCGGCCGACATCGGACCACGACCCCAAATGTCTTGCGACTGCAATAAAGATTACCGAATACTTACCGTTGATTAAGCTTTGTCTCTCCTGGGCCGCAAGCTGACGATGCGTGGAACCGCTCCGTCGCGCGTCCTTTCTCCAGGTCAGTTGCATGGCCGCAACACCGCGACCATTTCGCGCGTTGGGCAAAGCCTTGAAAGATGTCGCTACATCCTGTGCGGGTTCACGCTTGACTGTTCCCGTAGGATGCATGACACTTTCGAATTGCGCATGACGAATATCGAGCGGCTTGGTTGTTCGCGTTCGTCGCGACGTGTTTTGTTGTCTCTGCGAAGTTATCCGCGCTGAAATTGCAAAAAATCATTTGGAGGAATGCATGCCGCTTACGCCTGTGCTCGGGCAAATCATGCCATTTGCTGGAAGCCAGCCGCCGAGAGGGTGGGCGTTCTGTAACGGTGCTCTGTTGGCGATCCAGACGAACCAGGCATTGTTTTCCCTGCTCGGCACCTATTACGGCGGCAATGGTGTCACGACATTCGCACTTCCGGATCTCCGCGGGCGGGCTATCCTCGGCTCAACCGGCAGCAGTGGTCAGTTTCCCGTTGGTATGATCAGCGGCGAGACCGCGGTCACGCTCACGACGGCGCAGATGCCGACCCATAATCATTCAATCCAGGCGTCCAGCAATGACGGCGCGGGCCGTGGTGCGTCGGCGACCAACAACGTGTTCGCGACCAACAAGATCCCGCCGGACAATCCCACGCTGATCTTCACGACCGCCGGGACGAATCAGGTGCCGCTGTCGCTCAGCACCAACATCGTCGACACCGGCGGCGGGCAGCCCCACAACAACATGCAGCCTTATCTCGTGATCAATTATCTGATCGCGATGAACGGGGTTTACCCCTCGCGCAACTGAGATTGCTGCTCGACGCTCTCGTTTTCTCACTATCGTTGGACTCCTCCGCATTGCGCCCGCTTCGCGGAGCCCACCGCACCTGAAAGGATGTCGGGATGTCAGACCCGTTTCTCGGCGAGATCAGGCTGTTTGGCTTTCCGCGCGTGCCGGATGGCTGGCTGGCCTGCGACGGCAGTTCGTTGTCCATCGCCAATTACGATGCGCTTTACGCAGTGATCGGGACCACCTTTGGCGGCGACGGTGTCCAGACCTTCAATCTGCCGGATCTGCGCGGCCGCGTTCCGATCGGGCAGGGCACGCCGCCCGGCGGCGCGTCCTATGTGCTGGGGGAGCTGGCTGGTGAGGACGAGCACACCTTGATCACGACCGAGATGCCCACGCACAGCCACGCTTTGCTGGCGTCGACCACGGTCGCGGACACGGCAACGCCGGGGACCAATACCCTGCTGGGGACCGCGACAACGGGCAATCTCTACGCGCCCAGTGCTGACGCCGGGACTTACGAAGTGATGGCGGCCTGCGTCGGGCCGGCGGGGCAGAGCGTAGCTCACAACAACATCATGCCGACCGTCGTCGGCAATTACTGCATCTGCATCAACGGCGTCTTTCCTTCGCCGGGCTGACGCCTTCGCGTTCGATCGGCTCCATTGCGCATTCTTCAGGAGAGACCTCGTGTCAGATCCCTTCGTTGGCGAAATCCAGGCTTTTCCGTTCACCTTCGCAGCCGACGGCTTCAACAACGCCTGGCTGCCGTGCTTCGGTCAATTGCTTCCGATCCAGCGATATTCGCCGTTGTTCGCGCTGATCGGCACCTATTACGGCGGCAACGGCACCACCAATTTCGCCCTGCCGAATCTGAGCGGCGCAATCACGAACGGGCAGGGCGACGGACCAGGTCTGCAGCCGCGCGTCATCGGTGAGACGATCGGGACCAGCACCGCCTTTCTGACCACGGCCGAGATGCCCGCGCATGCCCACACGCTGCAGCTCGGCAGCAAAACGGCCGCGAATGCCACGCCGGGGCCGGGCACGGGCGTGGGCATTGTGGCGATCGATCCCAGCTTCAACGGCTTCCTGCCGCCGCCGGGCAATACGACGCTGGCGGTGAACGAGGTCACGCCCAACGGGCAGAGCATTCCGCACGACAACATGCAGCCGACCCAGGCCCTGATCTGGTGCATTTGCTACGCAGGCGTTTTCCCGTCGTTCAACAACTCCTGAGCCGAGCAGGCTTGGGAGTGACGATCGACGCCGAGATCGTCTCGCGGGACGTTCGTTTGCGGCTGCGGCTCGCCGACACGGCCGACGAACCATTTCTGTGCGACCTGTTTGGCTCCGTCAAAGGCGCGCAACTCGCCGCGAGCGGCTTTCCGTCGGCGGTGCTCGACCTCGTCGTGGCGCAGCAGTATCGCGCGCAAGTCGCGGGCTATGCGGCGCAGTGCCCGGCGGCGCAGTCGCTGATCATCCTGCGCGACGGTTCGCCGGTCGGACGATTGCTGCTCGATCGCGCTATCACGCGATGGCACGTCATCGATCTCGCGCTGCTGCCAGGCGCGCGCAACGGGGGCGTCGGGCGCGAGATCATGCAGGCGGTCGCCGCCGCGGCACGGGAGCAGGGCGCCGAGGTCCTCTCGCTCGCGGTCGCGACGAGCAATGAGGACGCGATGCGGTTCTATGCCCGGCTCGGCTTCTGCGACATCGCGGATGCGGCCACGGCCTCGCATCGCTGGATGGAGCTTGTGCTCGCGCCCTAGCCCGTCGGCGCGACCTCGCGCAGAAACGCGATCAGCGCCGCATTCACGTCATCAGCGCATTCCTGCTGGATCCAGTGACCGGCGCCGTCGATGATCAGCTTGCGCCGGAGGTCGGGCAGCACGCGCTCCATGTCCTTCACACGCTTGGCGCCGATGATCCCCTTGATCACGGCATCGCCGCTGCCGGCAATGAACAGCGACGGCTGCCGGATCTGCGCATCCTGCCACGGCGCGGTAAGCTCCCAGTTGCGATCGATGTTGCGGTACCAGTTGAGGCCGCCGCGGAAGCCGGAGGCGCGGTAGGCCGCGACGAACTCGGCGAGGTCGGCCTCGCTCAGCCATGCCGGCAGCGGCAGGTCGGCATTCACCGCGCCGAGGAAGCCGTTGTCTGGCGTGACGAACAGCGACTGCGGATCGGAGAAGCCGCGGGCGAGCATCGTGCGCATCGTCAGCGCGACATCCCGCTCGAGCTCGGCTTCGGCGACGCCCGGCGTCTGAAAGTATTGCCAGTAGAAGTTCGCGATGCCGCCGGCGCGGAGGGTCTCGAGCGGCCTGCCGCGGCCGCGCAACGGCGGCGGCACGCTCAGGCCGGCCACGGCGGTGAACAGGTCGGGGCGAAACATCGCGGCGTGCCATGCCACCGGCGCGCCCCAGTCGTGGCCGATGATGACGGCATTGCCCGCGCCGAGCGCCGTGACCAGCGCCACCATGTCGCCGACGTTGTCGAAGATCGAGTAGGCGGCGATGTCGGCAGGCGCCTGCGAGCGGCCGAAGCCGCGCATGTCCGGCGCGACGACGCGATAGCCTGCCGCGGCGAGGGCCGGGATCTGGTGCCGCCACGAATAGGACAGCTCGGGCCAGCCGTGACACAGCAGCACGAGTGGCCCCTCGCCCTGTTCGCGCACGAATAGCTCAATTCCATTGGCCTTGACGATCCGCGTCGCTGACACCGCTTCCACCCTCGACTTCTTGATTTTGTCTGGCAGCCGCCATCGTATCGCACCGGGCGCTGAGCGGTGCAAATCGCGGGAAAGTCGCCGCATCCGCGGGATTGCCGAGTTGTTTGGGCACCGCCCAGATGCTAGTTTCCGAGCGCGCTCCAGAGCTTAGCCGATGAATCTCATGCTTTTTCCGTTCCGCTCCCCCGGCTTGACGTCCGGGCGGGTGACACGTGCGCTGATCGTCGCGGCGGCTGTCGTCGCCGTCGGCTGGAGCGGTGTGCTGTATGCCGCCAACCAGAGCGTCCAGGGCGCGAAGAAGGACGATGGCGGCTTCGACGGTGATGCGCCGACCGCGATCCTCGTCGAGGCCAACAGCGGCAGCGTGCTGTTCGAAAAGAACGCCGACGAGCTGCGCGCCCCCTCCAGCATGATGAAGCTGATGACCGCCGAGGTGGTCTTCAACGCCGTCAAGGACGGCACGATCAAGCTCAACGACGAATACCGGATCAGCGAGAACGCCTGGCGCAAGGGCGGGGCGCCGTCGGGCACCTCGACAATGTTCGCCGCGCTCAACAGCAAGGTTTCGGTCAGCGACCTCCTGCACGGCGCGATCATCCAGAGCGGCAACGATGCCTGCATCGCGCTCGCCGAGGGCATGGCCGGCAACGAGAAGATCTTTGCCGCTGACTACATGACCAAGCGGGCCCGCGAGATCGGCCTCACCAAATCGACCTTTGCAAACTCCAACGGGCTGCCCGACCCCGGCAACAAGATGACGGTGCGGGAGCTGTCGATGCTCGCCCGCCACATCATCCTGGACTTCCCCGAGTTCTATAAGCTGTTCGGCGAGAAGGAATTCACCTGGAACAAGATCCGCCAGCAGAACCGCAATCCGCTGCTGAACGCGATGGAAGGCGCCGACGGGCTGAAGACCGGCTACACCAAGGAGGGCGGCTACGGCATGGTCGGCTCGGCCGTGCAGAATGGCACGCGGCTGATCGTCGTGGTCAATGGCCTCGAGGATCCCGAGGATCGCGCCACCGAGGCCAAGAAGATGCTGGAATGGGGGTTCCGCAATTTCGAGACCCGCACCCTGTTCGCCGCCGACCAGACGCTCGGCTATGCCAAGGTGTTCGGCGGCGAGAGCCGCTCGGTGAAGCTGTCGAGCCCGGTGCCGGTCAAGGTGATGGTGCAGAAGAACGGCGGCGAGAAGCTGCTCGCGCGGATCATCTATAGCGGCCCGGTGAAGGCGCCGGTCGAGTCAGGGCAGAAGGTCGGGGTTGTCAGGGTGTGGCGCGGCCCCAATATCGCCATGGAGGCCCCCGTCTATGCTGCGGAGGCGGTGGGCAGGGGGTCCACGATGCGGCGCGCGATCGATGGGGCAAGCGAGCTCGTGATCGGAATGTTCCGCGCCGGGGCCGAGAAGCTCTAGAAACATGGCGGATGCAGCTTTGAAACGTGGTCCTGGCCGCGGCCGGTTCGTCACCTTCGAGGGCGGCGAGGGCGCCGGAAAATCCACGCAGATCAAGATGTTGGCGGACCGTCTGGAGAAAGAGGGTGTGCGCGTGGTGCTGACCCGCGAGCCCGGCGGCTCGCCGGGCGCCGAGATCATGCGCCACCTCGTGCTGTCCGGCATGGGCAAGCTGCTCGGCGCGGAGGCGGAGACGCTGCTGTTCGCCGCCGCGCGCGACGACCATGTGCGCAACGTGATTCTCCCGGCGCTCAACCAGGGCAGCTGGGTGCTGTGCGACCGCTTCTTCGATTCGACCCGGGCCTATCAGGGCAGCCAGGGCAAGGTCGCGCTCGACGTGCTCAATGCGATGCAGCGGGTGACGATCGGCGACCTCAAGCCGGACCTGACGCTCATCCTCGACGTGCCTGTCGAGGTCGGCCTGCAGCGCGCGTCGGCGCGACGCGGCAGCGGCACGCCGGACCGGTTCGAAGGCGAGGACGTCAAGTTCCACAAGGGGCTGCGCGACGCCTTTCACAAGATCGCCGCGGACGATCCAAGGCGCTGCGTGCTGATCGATGCCACCGCGAATGCCGAGACGGTATCGCATATCGTCTGGGACGCCGTGCGCGAGCGCCTGTTCACGGCGGTGGCGGCGGCGTCATGAGCGCGCGCAAGGTCGAGCCCGAGATCACGGTCCGCCATCCACGCGAGACCACGGCGCTGTTCGGCCACCGCGAGGCGGAGGCCGCTTTGCTGGCCGCCTATCGCAGCGGACGGATGGCGCATGCCTGGTTGATCGGCGGCCCGCAGGGCATCGGCAAGGCGACGCTGGCCTATCGCATGGCGCGGTTCGTGCTGACGCATCGCGATCCCCTGGCGCCCGAGGTCCGCGCAGCCGAGTCGCTCCACGTCGCTGACGACGACCATGTCGCGCGGCTGATCGCCTCGGAAGCGCATGGCGGGCTGCTGACCTTGGAGCGCTCCGCCAATGATAAGGGCGTGCTGCGCACCGTCATCACGGTTGACGAGACCCGCGAGACGATCTCGTTCTTCGGCTCGACCGCAGCTGTCGACGGCTGGCGCGTCTGCATCGTCGACACCGTCGACGAGCTCAATCCGAACGCGGCGAACGCGCTGCTTAAGATCCTCGAGGAGCCACCGCAGCAATCGCTGTTCCTGCTCGTCAGCCACGCCCCGGCCCGGGTGCTCGCGACGATCAAATCGCGCTGCCGACGGCTGGCGCTGCGGGCGCTGTCGACCGACGACGTCATCAGCGCGGCTGCGGAAGCCACCGGCATGGACGGCGGCGAACCGGCGCTGCGCGAGGCGGCCAAGGCCTCCGAGGGCAGCGTCTCCAGGACCCTGATGCTGATGGGCGGCGACGGGCTGCAGCTGCAGACCCGAACCGCCGCGCTGCTCGCGAGCCTGCCGCGAATCGACGCCGGCGAACTGCATGCGCTGGGCGACGCGCTCGGCACCAGCGACCGCGTCGCTCTGGCGAGCTTCCTCGACAGCATCGAGCGCTGGGTGGCGGAGCGGCTGCGGGCGCAAGATCCCAACGCGGAACTGCCGCGCCTTGCACGGCTGGCGGAGGTATGGGAAAAGATCGTCCGCGCCGCGCGCGACACCGAATCCTATAATCTGGAGCGAAAACCGCTGGTTTTCTCGGTGTTCGGGATGCTCGCCGAAGCCACGCGGTAACGCGCCGACCCTCATCCCGGGATCATCAGGATCAATCCGTCGACCGACGACGTCAAAGAGGAATTTGCCGTGGCCAAGGCCAGCAAGACAACCGTGAAGAAGGGCAAGCCGGCGACCAAGGGCGCCGCGACGAAGGCTGCCGCCAAGAAGACTGCGAAGTCGCCCGCGAAGGCCAAGGCCGGCGCGGAAGCGAAGGCAGCCAAGGACGACGCCACGAAGAAGGCAAGGGCGAGCAAGGCGAAGGCTGCCGAGGCCTCTGCTGCGAAGGCCGCGAAGGCCAAGAGCAAGGCACCTAAGTCCAAGGCGTCCAAGAACGCTCAGAACAAGAGTGCTCAGAACAAGAGCGCTCCGAAGAAAGCCGCGAAGGCGCCGGCCAAGAAGGTGGCAGCAAAGCCCGCGGCGCCGCCGGCCAAGAAAGTGTCTGGCAAGCCCGCCGTGGCGAAGAAACCCGCAGCCGCGAAGCCGCCGGCTGCGCCGAAAAAGTCCACCGCGCCTGCTGTTGTGGAATCGGCGAAGCCGCCGCGTGCCGCGAGGCCCAGGGCGGTTCGCAAGCCGAAGGTCGAGGCGGCCGCAATTCCCGAGGCCGAGATTGTCGAGATCGAGGTCGCCGAGGTCGAAGTGACAGAAGTCGGGGTGTCAGAAGCCGACGTGATCGACATCGAGGAGGCAGCAGCGCCCGTCGCCGCCGCGCCTGCCGACGGCAACACCTTTTACGTCACGACCGCGATCGCCTATCCCAACGGCAACCCGCATATCGGCCACGCCTACGAGGCGATCGCGACCGACGCCATCGCGCGCTTCGCGCGGCTCGACGGCAAGGACGTGTTCTTCCTCACCGGCACCGACGAGCACGGCCTGAAGATGGTGCAGACCGCGCAGAACGAGGGGCTGACGCCGTCGGAACTCGCGACCCGCAATGCGGCCCGTTTCCGCGAGATGGACGAACGGCTGAACATCTCGTTCGATCGCTTCATTCGCACCACCGAGCCGGCGCACCACGCCTCGGTGCAGGCGGTATGGACGCGCATGCTCGCTAATGACGACATCTACGCCGACACCTATGCCGGCTGGTACTCGGTACGCGACGAGGCCTATTACGCCGAGGACGAGACGGTCGTCGGCGAGGACAATATCCGGCGCGGGCCGCAGGGCACGCCGGTCGACTGGGTGGAGGAGAAGAGCTACTTCTTCCGCCTGTCGGCCTATCAGGACAAGCTGCTGGCGCTGTATGAGAGCCAGCCGGACTTCATCGGGCCGGATGCTCGGCGCAACGAGATCATCAGCTTCGTCAAGGGCGGGCTGAAGGATCTGTCGATCTCGCGCACCACCTTCGACTGGGGCATTCGCGTGCCGCATGACGAGGAGCATGTGATGTATGTCTGGGTCGACGCCCTGACCAACTACATCACCGGTGTCGGCTTCCCCGACGAGCGCGATCCGAACTGGAAGTACTGGCCGGCGGACGTCCACGTCATCGGTAAGGACATCATCCGCTTTCACGCGGTGTACTGGCCGGCGTTCCTGATGTCGGCCGGCGTGCCCGTGCCGAAGCGGGTCTATGCGCACGGCTTCCTGTTCAACAGAGGCGAGAAGATGTCGAAGTCGGTCGGCAACGTCGTCGATCCGTTCAACCTCGCCGACCAGTATGGCGTCGACCAGCTGCGCTACTTCTTCCTGCGCGAGGTGCCGTTCGGCCAGGACGGCAACTACAATCACGAGGCGATCGTCGCGCGCATCAACGCCGACCTCGCCAACGACCTCGGCAATCTCGCGCAGCGCTCGCTGTCGATGATCGCAAAGCAGCTCGGCGGCGTGCTGCCGGAGCCGGGCGAGTTCTCGGCCAACGATAAAGCGATCCTGGCCGAAGCCGATGCGATGATCGGCGCGGCACGGAAAGCCATGGCGACGCAGCAGATCCACCAATGGCTCAACGCCGTCTGGTCGGTCGTGGCCGAGGCCAACCGTTATTTCGCGGGCGAAGCGCCGTGGGCGCTGGCCAAGACCGATCCGAAGCGCCAGCACACCGTGCTCTACGTCACCGCCGAGGTGATCCGGCAGGTCGCGATCCTGACCCAGCCGGTCATGCCGGCGGCCTCCGCGAAGCTGCTCGACAGCTTGGGGATCCCCGAGGACGAGCGCAGCTTCGCGCGGCTCGGCGGCGAGATACGCATCGCGGCCGGCACGCAGCTTCCGGCGCCGCAGGCGGTGTTCCCGCGCTACATCGAGCCGACGGCGGCATGATGCTGGTCGACAGTCATTGCCATCTGGATTTTCCGGATTTTGCTGAAGATCTGGATGGCATCGTCACGCGCGCCGCCGCCGCCGGCGTCGGCCGCCTGGTGACGATCTCGACGCGGGTGCGCAGGCTGCCCGAGCTGCTCGCGATCGCCGAGCGGTTCGACAACGTGTTCTGCTCGGTCGGCACGCATCCGCACAATGCGGATGAGGAGGATGGCATCGCGGCCGAGGAGCTGATCGCGCTCACCCGCCACCCGAAGGTGGTCGCGCTCGGCGAGGCCGGGCTCGACAATTTCTACGACCACGGCTCCAAGGACGCCCAGGAGCGCGGGTTCCGGGCGCACATCGCGGCCGCCCGCGAAACCGGCCTGCCGCTGGTGATCCACACCCGCGAAGCCGACGAGCAGTGCAGCCGCATCCTCGACGAGGAGATAGCGCGCGGACCTTTCAAGGCCGTGCTGCATTGCTACACCGGCGGACGGGAGCTGGCGATGAAGGCGATCGATCTCGGACTGCACATCTCGTTCACGGGCATCGTGACGTTCAAGAAGTCGGAGAGCCTGCGCGCGCTCGCCGCCGAGGTGCCGGCCGACCGCATCATGGTCGAGACCGACGCGCCTTATCTGGCGCCGGGCAAGTTCCGCGGCAAGCGCAACGAGCCGGCCTATGTGGTGGAGACCGCGAAGGTGCTCGCCGAGACCCGCGGTGTCTCGTTCGAGGAGTTCTCGCGGCAGACGACAGAGACCTTCTTCAAGCTGTTCTCCAAGGTGCCGCGGCCCGAGGTGCCGGCATGACCCTGACGCTCACCATTCTCGGCTGCGGCTCCTCGGCCGGCGTGCCGCGCCCGGCGCTGGGGTGGGGCGCCTGCGACCCCAACAACCCGAAGAACCGCCGCCGCCGCTGCTCGCTGCTGGCCGAACGCCGCGGCGCGCATGGCGTGACGCGCGTGGTGATCGACACCTCGCCGGACCTGCGCGAGCAGCTGATCGACACGCACGTCGATCACATCGACGCGGTGTTCCTGACGCATGAGCATGCCGACCAGACCCACGGCATCGACGATCTGCGCTCGGTGGTGCTGCACCAGCGCCGCCGCATCCCGGTCTATCTGAACCAGTCCACCGCCAAGGACATCATGCACCGGTTCTCGTATTGCTTCATCTCGCCACCGGGCAGCGACTATCCGCCGATCCTGACGCAGCACTCGATCGAGGCCGGCGAGACCCAGGCGGTGGAGGGGAAGGGCGGTGAGCTGAGGCTGACGGCCTTCATGGTCCAGCATGGCAACATTCCCGCGCTCGGCTACCGCATCGGTGACGCGGCCTACACGCCCGACCTCAACGACATTCCCGAGGAGAGCTGGGGCGCGCTGGAGGATCTCGACCTTTGGATCGTCGACGGCCTGCGCCCCGCCTCTCATCCGAGCCATTTCTCCGTCAACGACGCGCTCGCCTGGATCGAACGCTTCAAGCCGAAGCGCGCCGTCATCACCAACATGACAGCCGATCTGGACTACGAAGTGCTGCGCCAGAGCCTGCCGGCCGGCGTGGTGCCCGCGTATGACGGCATGCGGCTGGAGCTGACGGCGTAGGCCTCCTCGGCCTCCCAGCCGTCATTGCGAGGAGCCGAAGGCGACGAAGCATCCAGAGCCGTTGCGGGACTCTGGATTGCTTCGCTTCGCTCGCAATGACGGTTTTGGCAAGCCCCGAGGTTTCAAGCTCGGCCAATACCAGGAACATGGAGGCGCTACATGCTGTCGCTGTTCTTCGAAGTCGAGATCAAGCCCGGCCATCTCGACCAGTACCTGCAGCTCGCAGCCTCCCTGCGGCCCGAGCTCGACGCGCTCGGCGGCTGCCTGTTCCTCGATCGCTTCAAGAGCCTGTCGCGCGATAATCTGATCCTGTCCTATCAGATCTGGCAGGACGAGGGCGCCATCACCGCCTGGCGCGTCCACGCCCATCACCACGACATCCAGACGCTCGGCCGCGACAAGGTGTTCTCAGACTATCGCCTGCGCGTCGCCGAGCTAATCCACGAGGTGAGGCCGGGGCAGCCGGCCTGGCAGCCGGAGCGGCGCGGGACGTACAACGATCCGAAGCGGCGCGCTCCGACTTACGTGTTGGTGCTGGAGACCGCCGAGCCGCAGCTGAAGGCCGTGACGGGTCGCACCGTTGAGAGCTTTTCCAGCGTCTATCGCGAAGGCCGCTTCGCGCATCTGATCGAGCTGCCGGACGAAGCCACCGGCATCGCGCTGAGCACGCAGCTGCTTGCCGAACCCGGCGCCGACAACATTCGCATCGTTGAAGTCAGCAGAGACTACGGCATGTACGACCGCCGCGAAGCGCCGCAATACTATCCGGAGAAGAGCAGAGAGAGTTAGTTGCCGTCATTGCGAGCGCAGCGAAGCAATCCAGGAGCTCAGCAAGGACTCTGGATTGCTTCGCTGCGCTCGCAATGACGACTGGGCTGGTATCCAGGCTCCGACGCGAAGTGCGTAGGGCGGATTAGCGGAGCGTAATCCGCCATGGCGCAGACAACGAAGGCGGCGGGTTACGCCTGCGGCTAACCCGCCCTACTCATGTGGCTACGCCGAAATCGCCTTGGCCGAATTCACCTCGTTCCGCAGCAGGAACTTCTGGATCTTCCCCGTAGACGTCTTCGGGATCGGCCCGAACACCACGACCTTGGGTGTCTTGAAGCCGGACATATGGCTGCGGCAATAGGCGATGATCTCGGCTTCCGTCGCCTGGGCGCCGTCCTTCAGCTCGACGAAGGCGCAGGGGACCTCGCCCCATTTCGGGTCGGGCTTGGCGACGACGGCGGCGAACAGCACGGCGGGGTGCTTGTAGAGGATGTCCTCGACCTCGACGGAGGAGATGTTCTCGCCGCCGGAGATGATGATGTCCTTGGAGCGGTCCTTGATGATGACGTAGCCGTGCTCGTCGAGCACGCCGAGATCGCCGGTGTGAAACCAGCCGCCGGCGAAGGCTTCCTGCGTGGCTTTCTCGTTCTTGAGGTAGCCCTTCATGACGATGTTGCCGCGGAACATGACCTCGCCGATGGTCTCGCCGTCGCGCGGCACCTCCTGCATCGTCTCCGGATCGAGCACGGTGACGGCTTCCTGGAGAGGATAGGGCACGCCCTGGCGGCGCTTCAGCCGCGCCCGCTCCGGCGCCGGCAAATCGTCCCAGCCGGGCTGTTCGGCGCAGACGGAGGCGGGGCCATAGACCTCGGTGAGACCGTAGACATGCGTCAGCTTGATGCCGATGCTCTCGGCGCCTTCGAGCACCGCCACCGGCGGCGCGGCGCCGGCAATCAGGCCCACGACAGGCTTCTCGCGCTTACCCTTGGGCGCATCCGGCGCGTTGATCAGCACGTTGTAGACGATCGGCGCGCCGCACATATGGGTGACGCCGTGGGCCTTGATCAGCTCGAAGATCCTGGTCGGCTCGACCTTGCGCAGGCAGACATTGACGCCGGCCGCCGCCGCCATGGTCCAGGGGAAGCACCAGCCGTTGCAGTGGAACATCGGCAGGGTCCAGAGATAGACCGGATGCTGGCCGAGCCCGCCGGCGAGGATGTTGCTGACAGCGTTGAGATACGCGCCGCGGTGATGCGTGACCACACCCTTCGGGTTGCCGGTCGTGCCCGACGTGTAGCTCATCGCGATCGCATCCCACTCATCCGTGGGACGGCGCGGTTCGAACGACGGATCACCGGCCGCGACGGCGGCCTCGTATTCGATCTCGCCGATACGGCTGCCGCCCGTGTAGGACGCATCGTCGACGTCGATCACGAACGGCTTCGCGCCGCTCATCAGCTTCAACGCCTCGCTGATCACGCCGGAAAATTCCGGATCGACCAGGATGATCTTGGCCTGTCCGTGGTCGAGCTGAAAGGCAATCGACGGCGCATCGAGCCGGATGTTGAGCGTGTTGAGCACGGCGCCGGTCATCGGCACGGCGAAATGCGCCTCGTTCATCGCCGGGATGTTCGGCAGCATCGCCGCCACGGTGTCGCCCGTGCCGATGCCCCGGCCGACCAGATACGACGCGAAGCGCCGGCAGCGCTCATAGGTCTGGCGCCAGGTGAAGCTGCGGCCCTCATAGACCGTGCTGACATGGTCCGGGTAGACGGCCGCGCTGCGCGCCAGGAAGCTGAGCGGGGTCAGGGGCACATAGTTCGCCGGCGTCTTGTCCAGGCCGATCAGATATTGGTTCGTGCTCATCGCCACCCTCCCTGGTTGTCTGAAGAGTTTACAGGAACCCGATCGAAATCCACGGAAAAATCGCAACGATGATCAGGCCGATGAGAAGCGCCAGCAGGTAGCCCCAGATCGGACGGATGCCCTCGGCGGGATCGACCCGGCCGATGGCGCAGGCGGCGTAATATCCGACCCCGAATGGCGGCGCGAACAGGCCGATTCCCATCGCCAGGATGATCACCATGGCATAATGCACCTCGTGCACCCCGACGGCGCGCGCGATCGGAAACAGCAGCGGCCCGAACAGCACGATTGCGGGAATGCCCTCGAGCACGCTGCCGAGGATCGTGAAGGCCACGATCGAGACCGCGATGAAGGTCGCAGGGCCGCCCGGCAGCCCGGTCATGGCGGCCGCCAGCGAGCGCGAGAAGCCGGACTGGGTCAGGCCCCAGGCCATGCCGGTGGCGGTGCCGATGATCAGCAGGATCGCGCCGGACAGTGCCGCGGTCTCGATCAGCATCGGCATCAGCCGGCGCCAGTCGAAGCGGCGATAGACCAGCAGGCCCGCGAGCACGCCATAGACGATGCCGATGGTCGAGACTTCCGTCGCCGTCGCGATGCCCTCGACCACGGCGGCGCGGATCACGAAGGGCAGGGCCAGGGCAGGGACCGACACCACGAACGCCTTGCCGATCTCGGCAGCCGTCGCGCGGCGCACGCCGCTCATGTCCTCGTTGCGGTAGCGCCACCACACCAGCGTGCACAGCGTGGCCGCGAGCACGACGCCCGGCAGCAGGCCGCCGGTGAACAGCGCGGCGATCGAGACGCCGGTGACCGAGCCGATCGTGATCAGCACCAGGCTCGGCGGAATCGTTTCAGTCTGCGCGCCGGTGGCGGCGAGCAGGGCGACGAGATCGCCAGGCTTGGCGCCGCGTGCCTTCATCTCCGGAAACAGCACCGGCGCGACCGCGGCCATGTCGGCGGCCTTGGCGCCGGAGATGCCGGAGACGAGATACATCGCGCCGACCAGCACGTAATGCAGGCCGCCGCGGACATGGCCGAGCAGGCTTGCGAGGAAGGCGACCATCGCGCGCGCCATGCCGGTCATCTCGATCAGCAGGCCGAGGAAGACGAACAGCGGTACCGAGAGCAGGATGAGGTGGCTCATGCCCTCGTCCATGCGCCCGACCAGCACCATCAGCGGCGTGCGCGTGGTCAGCGCCAGATAGCCGAAGATCGCGAGCCCGAAGGCGAAGGCGATCGGCACGCCCGCGAAAACGCAGAAGCCGACCACGCCGACGAAGAAGATCACGAGGTTGAGGTTGCCGAGCGGCTTCAGCACCGGCTGCGCCAGCCAGAACAGCGCCAGGATCACCGCGACGGTGACGACGGCCAGCAGCATGGTCCTGACGTTGGCGGCGCGCGCCAGGCGGATCAGCGCGAACAACGCCATCAGTCCGATGCCGACCGGCAGCGCCGCGGCACGGCAGATGTTGGAGATCTGCAGTGCCGGCGTCGTGATGTAGCTTTCCTCGTAGGCGTATTCCCAGGACGGCCAGGCGATCATCACCAGGAACGCCAACGCCGCAGCGGTCGCAATGACATCGAGATAAGCGCGCAAGCCGGGGCTCGCGCGCGCCACCATCGCCGTCATGCGCATGTGCTCGCCGCGGCGGAACGCCACCGCGGCGCCGAGCATCGCGAGCCACAGGAACAGGATCGAGGCCAGCTCGTCCGACCAGATCAGCGGCCGGTGCAGGCCATAGCGCGCGACCACGCCCGCGAACAGGATGACGATCTCGGCCACGACGAGCAGCGCGGCCGGGATCTCGACCAGGAGGCCGAGCAGGGCCTCCAGGCGGTCCAGCCAGGACCAGCGGCGAGGGGTCTCGATGACCACCTCGCTGATGGCGATTTCCGTGAACTCGGCATGCGCCATGACGTCACCCGAACGCGCCTACGACGCCCCTGCACTTACGACAGCTTGCCGACGGCCTTTTCGAGCAGCCCCCAGGCCTCGTCGCCGTACTTGCCCTTCCACTCGGCGTAGAAGCCGGCGGTGCGCAGCTTGTCGCGGAACGGCGCGACGTTCGGCTGATTGAACGTCAGGCCCTTGGTCGCGAGATCGGCCTGCAGGCCGGCATTGAGCTTGGCGACGTCCTCGCGCTCCTTCACGGCGGCGGCGTTGATGTGCTTGGCGACGATGGCGCGCATGTCGGCCGGCACGGCTTCCCAGGCGCGGCGGTTGGCCAGGAACCAGAAGCCGTCCCACATGTGGTTCGTCAGCGAGCAGTATTTCTGCACCTCGTACAGCTTGGCGGTCGAGATGATCGCCAACGGGTTTTCCTGGCCCTCGACGACCTTGGTCTGCAGCGCCGAATAGACCTCGCTGAAATTGATCGAGGCGGGCGCCGCCTCGAACGCCTTGAACATCGAGGTCCACAGCGGCGACACCGGCACGCGGATCTTGAAACCCTTGAGATCGTCAGGACCGTTGATCGGCTTGGTCGACGACGTCGTCTGGCGGAAGCCATTGTCCCAGATCTTGTCCATCACCATCAGGCCGGACTTGGTGATCTGGCCGCGCACATACGCGCCGAGATCGCCGTCCATGGCCTTCCAGACCGTGTCGTAGTCCGGGAACGCGAAGCCGATGCCGTTGATCGATGCCGCCGGCACCAGTGTCGCCAGGATCAGGCCCGAGAGCGTGAAGAACTCGACGCCGCCCGAGCGGATCTGACTCAGCATGTCCGTGTCGGAGCCGAGCTGGTTGTTCGGGAAGATCTGCAGGTCGAACTTGCCGTTGGTCTCGGCCTTGATCGCAGCCGCCATCTCCTTGGCGCGGACGTTCAGCGGATGCGTGTCCGGCAGGTTGTTGGCGTATTTGTAGGTGAACTCGGCGCTCTGCGCGCGCGCGACATGCGGGGCTGCGATCCCACCCAGGACGGCTGAAGCCGCTGTGGCCTTCAACAGCGCGCGTCGTGACAGGCTCATTCTCGTTTCTCCCTGAGAAGCTTCTTCTTGTTGCATCCGCTCGCTTGATGTTGCGGACCGAATCCCGCTGCTGTCACCAAGCGTCACCAGCGCTTATTGCAGCGATGGGCCGCAGCAGCAACATCGGCGTTCGTCGCGGCGGCCATGGAGCGACTTCCAGCCGCGTTGGCGACACCTTCGAACGAGGCCCGAAGGAGCGATCTGGAGGATCCGCGCTGGCAAAAGATCTGAGGTTTCCGAGCCAACCCACTGATCTTCCTCAGCATATAAATATTCCATAATATACCTTATGCGAATTGGCTCTGCGAAGCTCCGAACACCTGCCTGTAGGCGGATCGACCCGATATCCCTTGTGCTGCTGATGATTGGTCGCCCTTCTCGGCCGCGCTTCCGTTCACGCCACGGCGGCGGCGCGTGCGCATCCAGGGCCAGACTACAGGCGCGCATCAGAGCGTCAGGTTGAACTTCAGCATGGTCAGGCGCGGATGGCTATCTTTCATGCCAAGCGCGACAGCCTTGTGGAGGATCTCGCGGGCTGTGTTCTTGTCGACGACGAGGCCGAGGGCGCGCAGCGGATCGTACGTCTCATTGATGGGCAGTTCCCCAGTCTTGAGTTCGGCGATCACAGATTTGGTCCAGTGCTTGTAAGGCGCCCAATCGCCCATCTGGGGCGCGGTCAGGGTCCCCCTCTCCGGTCCGAGATACTCTCCGACGATATGCCAATAGTTCGACTTGAACGTCGCCCGCAGTCCTCGCTTCCAAAGCGGACGCGGCAGGCCCGCGAACAGTGCGATCGGATCAGGAGGCTGTCCCAGGTCCAACAGGCGCGAAGCGATGATCGATCGTATCTCGACGTCTCCCGTCTCGACCACGAGCCAGAGGAAGTCGCGGCCCAACTCCGTTAGATCGCTCTGTTCAGCCAGGTCTCGCGAGCTGACACCACGTTCCCTTGCCAGAAGATCGAACGTTACAGGTCCTCCTGACTCCAAACCGCCCAACGCTTTTGCTGCGGCCTCGGCTGCAGCGCGCACCTTCGCTGAGGGATCGGTCAGGAAATGCTTCAGCAGGCTCTGCTGTGTCGGGATGCTCTTTGGAGGCAATGTAGTCGTCCCCACGCTGGATAGCAGACCCAGGCGCACGGAGGCCGGCGCAGCGGACCCCAGGGCCACGGCCAGGTCATGAGCGGCCTTCACATCTTGCCGCAGCAGCCTCTTGAACGCTGCCAGCCGGGCTTTCGGCTTCCAGCGGTCCCAATTGTCTTTGGTCAGCCGATTTCCTTCGTGAAATTCAGTCACCCCATTGTCCGACAACCAGTCGACCCAGGGCTGATACAGCGGAGAATATTGCCAATCATTAGGGGCGGGAATCCAATCCATCGGATGGGCGCAGAAGCCACGGGCTTCGGCCAGCGCGAGACAGTCACGGAGCGAGCCGTTGCCGAATGGCGTTTCATGGTCGAGGATGGCACGAAAGGCCGTACGCGCTGTCTCGCTCATGCAGGGAAGGCCGAGCTCCGGCAGATGCGACGCCAGTTCGGCGTCGGCGGCGCGAGTAATGGCATGGCGTCGTTTGATCGTCAGCAGCTGGCCAATGGACATCCGTTCATCCTTTGACCGTCCGGCGTTTGTGCGGATCGATGTGTTTGCTATGCGCCCGGCCCTTTGGCCCGCACCCTAGCGGCCAGAGATTGAGGTTCGGCTAAGATCGGCGCCCGTCATCGAGGCTGCACGCGGTGTTGTTTCCGTGTGCGAAATCGCCCCTCACTGGTCACCCCTTAGTCTTGGTTTCGTCAAAGCCCTTGGCCAAATCGCTGGCGGGGATTTGGCACGGGCGTTTCGCGTACAGGACCCGAGAGCATGTCAGTTCAGTCGACGCCGAAGGAAGTTGATCCGGGTGATGTCGCGCTGCCGCCCGACAATGAGATCTGCGAGCAGATCTATCAGCGCGTCCTCACCGAGGTGCGCGCCCGCATCGATCAGCGAATTGCCGCCATCGAGGCCCAGGCCGAGGCGGACGCCGAGGCTGACGTCGATGCTGCTGAACCGGGCGAGGCTGCGGGACCGCCTAACGAGCTCGTGAACACAGCCGCTGCGCCCAGCGCAGCAAGACGCCGGCCCGTGCTGCGGGCCGCGATCACGCTCGCGGCGTCGGCTGGGCTGGTCGGCGCCGTCGTCACCTTGGCGCGCGATCATCAGGAGGCCATCACCTCGGTCACCGACCGGATCGAGGGCGCGCTTCAATCCATCCGGCGAGAGGCCCCGCAGATGGCGATGCCGGCCGGTGGGCGCGATCCGGCAGCTGCCGGACCGAGCACGACCGACACCGCAGAGACGTCGCCTGCCTTGTCGTCGCCGCGCGCTTCGCCGTCGCCGGAGCAATCGGCCATCCGATCCAGCGATCCCTCCTCCGCGATGGCGGAAGCGACGCCCGAACGGGACATGCCGCCGGCGCCGGAGCGAGACATCGCGCCCCTGATCGAGAAGATCGCGCATGATGTCGCCGCGTTGCAGACCGGGCTGCAGGACCTGAAGGCGAGCCAGGAACAGGCCAGTCGCGATCAGGCCAAGGCGATCGAGCAGCTCCAGGCCGGCCAGGAGCAGCTCGCGCGCGCCGTCCGGGCGTCGAAAGCCGAGCCGACCACCGTGGGCGCCGCCGCACGCGTCACGCCGCGGCCACCGCAAGCACCGGCCCGCCCTCCCCGATTTCCGAACTTCTGAGCTGACGAGATCCGGCCAGGAGAGGGAGGAGCAAGCCCCTGCTCTCTACGGCTTAAGTCGTGCGGGGATCGCCAGTCGAAAGAGGTCAGCGCTTACGCAATGCGCGGTTAGTTGTCGTGGCGAATTCGCCAGGCCCAGTGCGCGTCGCCACGGTCGCGCCGCTCGACGATGTCGATCCGCAGGAAGCGGTCGTGCGCGAGCGCAGCGCCGACCCACAGCTCGTTCCAGGCGTCGAACACCGCCTTCGGAAGATTGTCCCGCTCCGACATCAGGCGCCAGGTTGTCTGGCGCACGAGGATTGCGTCGCCATCCGGCGACAGCTCTGCGTCGTCGCCTTGGCCGCGGGCCAGGCGCACGAAGGCCTTGGCGAATCCCGCGGCGCCAGGCTCGACGGCGCCAAGGAGGGCCGCAACATCATCGAAGATCTGCATGCCTATCAGTCTCGCCGCAGCGCCAGCCAGATGGCCGCCCTCCTCTGGGCCGAGCACGATCACCGTCTCCGGCACGATCGAGGTGATATACTCCATCGCATAATTGCGGAGCACTTTGAGAAGCCGTTCTTCCGGCCAGGCACTCTCCGGGAGCTTGGGGGCACGGGCTGGATCGAACGGCGGGCAGCGCTCGCCCGGCGAGAACAGAAGACGTTCGTCCGGCGCGAGATCGTGGTCCCATTCCTTGTAGTAGCCTTCGAGGCCCGGCTGGCCGTCGACGGTCTGCCCGGTACAGACGAATCCGAGCCTCGGATTGCCGAGCACGACGCCGTTGTTGGCGTGCCATCCGCGCAGCATCGCGCGCGACACTTCGGAGGGAATGCCGCAGATTGCGGTACCTGACCAGATCCAGCGAGGCGGCGGATAGCGTATCCAGGCCTTGCGGTCGTTTTCATGGATGAATTCGACCTTCACGCCGCCGACCTGGTTGGACAAGTAATGATACTGCGCGCAGGCCACGGCGTGGGGCAGACCGTGCAGACCAAGCTTTTTCAGGCCAGGCAGGAAGCGGGCCAGCTGCTGCCGGCGAAACGTGCGGAAGACGATCTCCGCCGCGCGATGCGAGCCCGCTCGCGAGGACAGCATCAGGATGAGGCCGGTCAGGTAGGCGTGATAGATCAGCTCGACGGCGCGATAGGCCGCAACGTCAGCAACTGGTGCGTGGCCCTTCCCCTCCAATTGGCTCCCCTTCTCCAGACCTTCCGCTCACCCTCTCACAGATAGTTCTCTGCAGCTTCCGCCTCGAACCGGTCCGGCGGGCCTTCCCAGACGATCTTCGCATGATCTAGCACGTAGACCCGGTCGGCGTGCGGGAGCGCGAAGGTGACGTTCTGCTCGCCAAGCAGAACCGTGATCTTAGTGGTCTCGCGCAAGCGATCCAACGCCTTAGACAGCGTCTCCAGGATCACCGGCGCGAGCCCGAGCGTCGGCTCGTCGAGGATCAGGAGCTTCGGCTTCATCATCAGCGCGCGCGCGATCGCCAGCATCTGCTGCTCGCCGCCGGACAGCGTTCGCGCCAGCTGCGGCTGCCGCGATTTCAGGATCGGAAACAGCCCGAACAGCCATTCCAGCCGCTCGCCGCGTTCCGCATCGGACAGCGCATTGCCGCCGAGCTCGAGGTTCTCGCGCACGGTCATGTCGCCGAACAATTCGCGCGTCTCCGGGCACTGCACGATGCCGTCGCGCGCGATCTGAGCGGCGGTGCCGCCGGCGAGATTGCGCCCGGCCCATTTCACCGCGCCGGAATACGGCACCAGGCCGGAGATCGCGTTGAACAGCGTCGTCTTGCCGGCGCCGTTGAGGCCGACGACCGAGACGAACTCGCCCTCGTGAACGTGCAACGAGACGTCCTGCAGCGCCTGCGCCTTGCCGTAGAGCACGCCGACATTGTCGACCTGCAGCGCCGGCGTCACGTCCTTGAAGCTCGCCTCGGGCCGCGCGGTCGAGACCAGCGCGCCGCCGAGATAGACGCGGCGCACGGTTTCGTCCTGCATCACCTCGGTCGCCCTGCCCTCGGCGATCTTCTCGCCGAGATACATCGCGAGCACGCGGTCGACCAGCGCCGACACGCTCTTGACGTTGTGATCGACCAGCAGCACGGCGCGGCCGTCGTCGCGGAATTCGCGGATCAGATTGGAGAAGTCGGCGACCTCGGAGGCCGTGAGGCCGGCGAAGGGCTCGTCGACCAGCACCAGCTTCGGACTACGCGCCACGGCCTTCGCGAGCTCCAGCCGGCGGAGATCTGCGAAGGCCAGCGTCGGTGGCCGGCGGTCGATGACGCCGCCGAGACCGACGCGCTCGGCGATGGCGCGCGCACGTGCGTCGACGTCCTTGTCGGCGAACAGCCGCGTCAGCTTATCCGGCAAGAGCGCGACCTTGATGTTCTCCAGCACGGTCTGGCGCGCCAAGGGCCGCGAGTGCTGAAACACCAGACCGACGCCCATGCGCGCGATGCGATGCGACGGCAGGCCGGCGAGCTCGACGCCGTCGAGCTTGACCGAGCCGGCCGTCGGCCGCTCGACGCCCATGACGCTCTTCATCGCCGTCGACTTGCCGGAGCCGTTCGGTCCGATCAGGCCGAGGATCTCGCCGGCATGAATCGAGAAGCTCAGATTCTTGACGGCGACGAGGCCGCCGAAGCGCTTGGTGAGGCCGTTGACCTCCAACATCGGCGCTGCGCTCATGCTTTGGCCCCTCCCCTGATGATGCCGAGGAAGCCGTCGGGGAAGAACAGGATGACGACGAGCGCGATCACGGAGACGATGAGGGTCGCAAGCTCGCCGAGCGGCCGCAGCAGCTCGCCCATGCCGATCAGGAAGATCGCGCCGATCGCGGCGCCAATGACGGTGCGGCGGCCGCCGAGCACGGCCGCAATGATGATCTGCACGCCGACGCCGACATCGACGAAAGTCGAGACCGACGCCGTACCCATGTAGAACACCATCAGCGCGCCAGCGAGCCCGGAGAAGAACGCGCTGACCACGAAGGCCGCGAGCTTGTGCTTGGTGACGTTGAAGCCGAGCGCGCCGGCCTGGATCTTGTCCTGGCCGCTCGCCTGCAGGATCAGCCCGATGGCGCTGCGCGACAGGCCGAACAGGATCGCGCCTGACACCAGCATGAAGCCGAGCGCGATCCAGTAATTGGTCTTGGCGTCGATCGAGATCACGTCGGGAACGGCGAGGCCGATCTCGCCGCCCGTCAGCCCGGCCGCGACGACGATGAAGTTCTGCAGCATCAGCACGGCCACCAGCGTTGTCAGGCCGAAATACGGTCCGCTGACGCGTAGCGCGGGCAGCGCCAGCACGACGCCGCCGACCACTGCCGCCAGCGCGCCGGCGGCGATGCACAACCAGATCGAGAGTCCCGGCGAGTAGTGCGCGTCGAGAATGCCGGCGGTGTAGGCGCCGACACCGATCAGGAAGGTCGGCCCGAAATTGACCTCGCCGGCGAAGCCGAACAGCAGGTCCCAGGACATCGCGAAGACGGCCGTGTAGTACGCGACCGTCAGCAGTCCCAGCACATAGCCGGACACATAGGTCGGCAGCACCAGGGCGACGATGACGGTGAGAACGGCGATCCAGAACAGACGCGAGGTGACGAAGCTCGGCATGCTCACCTCCGTCCGAACAGCCCTTGCGGGCGCAGATACATGACGACGACGAGCAGCAGCAGCGCCGGGATGGTGCGGTAGGCCGGCGAGATCAGATAGGCCGTGCCCGTCTCGAGATAGCCCACGACATAGGCCGCGATCAGCGAGCCAGAGACACTGCCGAGGCCGCCGAGCACGACGATCGAGAACGCGCTCGCCGTCAGCGGACCGACGCTGTAGGAGCTGACGCCCAGGAACATGCCGAGCAGGATGCCGGCGACGCCCGCCAGCAGCCCATAGATCGCCCACACCGTGAGATAGATCGACGACAGCTCGATGCCGAGCAGCGTGACGCCGCGCGGGTTCATCGACGCGGCCATCACGGCCTTGCCGCGCCGTGTGCGATTGACCAGGAACCAGAGCAGCCCGATGGCGACCCAGCAGATCACGGCGGTGAAGTACTCGTTGCGCGGGGTCCTCACGCCGAACACGGTCGTGACGCCCTCGACGATCGGCAGCACGGTCTTCGCATTGTTGGTGAAGAGATAAGCGATCGCCTCCTGGATGATGATCCCCCACAGCAGCGTCGCCGTCAGGATGAAGATCTCCTTCTCCGACTCCGCGATCGCCTTGGAGAGCTGGATCGGCCTGACGGCGATGAAGTAGGTGGCGAAGGCCAGGACGAGGCCGGCGAGGACACCGATGAGCGCTCCCGTGTAAGGTCCGACGCCGAGCTCGCCGGCCGCGGCCCAGGCGGCGACCGCCGCACCGACCATGATGGCGCCGTGAGAGAGGTTGAGCACGCCGGAGACGCCGAAGATGAGCGTGAAACCGGTCGCGCCGAGCGCATAGAGAGCGCTGATGGCGAAGCCATCAATCAAGATCTGCCAGAAAAGCATTGAAGATAGACCCGAGCGTCGGACTGAGGCACCAGAAAAATGGGCCGCTCCTCACGAAGCGGCCCCGTGATGCGTCAGTTGCTGGCTGCCTTGAGCTTGATGAAGGACGGCCACGTCGCGGTGCCTGCGGCGAGCTCCTTTGGCCAGACGTTGACCTGCTTGCCGGCCTGCCATTGCAGCATGAGCCCGGTGATGTAGCCCTTGCCGGTGCGCAGCGCGTGCGGGTTCGGGTCACCCTTCGGCTTGAAGGACACGCGGCCGATGGTGCCGACATAATCAGTCGCTTCCATCGCTTCGACCATTTTGTCGGGATCGGTGCCGCCGGCCCGATGGATCGCGTCCGCGATCATGTAGACGTCGTCATAGGAGGTGTAGCCGGCGTAGGACGGGATATTGCCGAACTTCTTCTGATAGGCATCGACGAACGGCAGCGTCTTCGGCGTGACGGCCACGCCGGGACCCGACACGGCGTTGAACATGACGCCTTCGACGGCGCCATTGGTATCCTTCCAGAACGTGGAATTGGTCGCCTGCGAAGAGATGCCGAACATCGGGATCGGCACCTGCTGGCTCTTCCATTGCACCGTCGGCTGGGTGCCGACATGCGAGATGCCGGTGATCATCACGTCCGGCTTCAGGCCTTCGATCTTGTTGAAGATCGGCGTGAAGTCGGTGGTGTCAGGCGACATCCGGATGTGGTCGACGACCTTCAGCCCGATCTCCGGCAGGCACTTCTCGTAGCCGGCGTCGAGCGGTGTCGTCCACGCCGCGTCCTCGCTCATGATGACGGCGGTCTTCATTTTGTACGGCTCGACCAGCAGGTCCTTGGCTGCGTCGCAGACGAGGCCGGCGAGCGAGGTCGAGGTCAGGTAGCCGTGGAAGGTGTATTTGAGCTGGTCATAATTCTTGGCGATGTTCTGGGTGATGACGTCGGAGGCCGCGCCGGGCGTGATCATCAGCGTCTTCAGCCGCCCTGCCCACGGTTCCAGCGCCAGCACGACCTCGGAGATGTAGCTGGCAATGACGGCGTTGACCTTGTCCTCACTCACCGCGCGTTGAAATGCTCGCACCGATTCAGCCGATGAGGAATGGTTGTCGTAGACCACGATCTCGATCTTGCGTCCGTCGACGCCGCCCTTGGCATTGATCTCCTCGGCGGCCAGTTGCGCAGCAGGTGCGATCGATGAGCCGGCAACGGCTTGAGCTTCGGCGATGACGCCGATCTTGATCGGGTCCGCTGCCCATACGGCCGAGGACATCAGCGCAGTGGCGCAGCTCGCAAGCAAGAATGACTTGAACGAAATCATGAGACCTCCCGATTCCTTATGCCTCTGACGGGCAGCCGGACTTTGGTCTCCCACATGCCACCGAGCAAGTGCACAGGCAAACTCCTGCTCTGCGTTCAGCGCATTGTGATGAGGCGCCCTGCTCATGACTGACGATAGTTTCGCAACGCAGCGGTCCCGTGCTGAATGGACGATCGCCGCATCGCAGCGGGCTCTCGGACACCAGCGGAACTAATTTCCGCAGCGCGGGCAGAGTGACGGAACTACATGCCGGTGATGCACAGGCGCACTGGAATAGCTTTGGCGAGAGGCCCGACGTGACTCAGCGTCTCGTGCACGTCGCATGCGGGAGCGCCGACGCTCAGCCCGCGCTGGCGTGCGGCGACGTCGTGTCCCTTCGTCATGGGCGAACAGCAGCGCGATGAGCACCGCGCGGACGCACAGGTGGCCGAGAAGCTCGTCCGCGTTCTCAGCTCTTGGCGCCATCGCTTTGATAAAGCCGTCCTTGATGTGCTCGATGACGACGATCCGATCGTCGTTCTGGCGTCGACCGACGACCAGCCCGCGAAGATCGCGTCGTTGACGACGTTGCCGAGCGCACGCAGCACCCGCAACCTTTCGCTCTTCGGACGTAGAAGTAGTCCGCCGGCAGCTTCAGAGCACTTGATCGATCAGCGCGATGTCGCACGGTGCATCGCTGCCTGCCAGGCCGCCATCAACTCTGCCTTGCGCGTCGCCTCATCGGCCGGTGCGGCTTTTGCCTGGGCCGACAGTCCCGGAATTGTTGCGCACAGCACGGCGCGTAATGACAATCATCTCTGCACCGGCTCTGCCCCCGAACCTCAAGATGATCGGTGAGATCGTACCGCGAAGGCGCGCGGCCGCGAAACGAACCTGTCTCGCAGCACGAGGATCTGAGTATGCCGGGTAAGATTGTCCGAAAAGGCCCCCTCCTCGTCACGACGCTGTCTTGCTTTCGGCCAAAGCGGCCGCTCCAGTCACGCTTGAAAATTCAAAGAGAAAAGCGGCGTCGGCGGCGGGCGTTCAGGGTTTGGGGATCACCATGCAGTCCACACAGAATGTGCAACAGATCGATCCGAGCGAGATCGGACTCGCCCCGGAGAAGCCGGAGAAGGCTGGCTATGATCAGCTCTATCGTCGCGTGCTGCGCGAGGTGCTGACCCGGATCGACACGCGCCTGGCAGCGATCGAGAAGCCGGGCGTGGCGGCGGACGCGGCTGCGGCGGCCAGCACAGGCGATGCTGCCAGCAACGAAGCTGGCCGCTGGGCGCGCATCAAAGCGCCGCTCGGCAAGCTCCGTGGCCGCAATGCCGTCGGTCTGGCGCTGCTGGTCGTGCTGGTCGGCGGATCGGTGGCGTGGTCGCAGCGCGAAGCCGGCTCATCGCTGATGGATCGCTGGATGCCGGGCTCCTCCGAAACATCGGACGAAGCGTCGGCCCAGTCGGGCAACGAGGACGCCATGATGTCGAACGCCTCGCTGCGAGGCACGGAGGACGGCGCCGCCAACGGCACGCCGGCCACCCTGATGCAGCGCATGGCCCGCGACATCGCCGAGTTGCAGCAGGGCATCGAGCAGATCAAGTCGACGCAGGATCAGGCCAGCCGCGACCACACCCGCGCGATCGAGCAGTTGCAGGCCGGCCAGGATCAGCTGATGCGTCTGGTCTCGCGGATGTCGAACCAGGCAGCGCAGGCGCGCGGCGCAGCCGTCCCGCCCGGTCCGCCGCAGCAGATCATCGTGACGCCGCAGCAGCGGACCACGACCGGGCTGGCACGGAACCAGCCGCAGCAGCAGGGCTCGACCATCGGAACGTTCCTGACCCGCAACACCTCGGGCATTCAATCGCCGCTGCCGCGCTGAGCGAAGGCGACCAGCAGCGGCCGCAGCGTGCCGCTCGCACGGCGACTACGAGCAGGTGTGAGCCTTCCCGTCATAGCCGCGATAGGTGCCTTTCGCAGCATCATAGGTGCGGAAGGTCTTGCAGCTGACGCCGTTGCGCTTGATCTCGCTCTTCTTGGCCGCGTGGCGTTTGCGCTTGGTCGGCTTAGCGGCATCGCTCTTGGCGTGATGATGCGCATGCGGCCGCTCAGGCTTCGCTGACACCGTTGCAGCCGGCGTCTCAGGCTTCTTGGCCTCGGCCGGAGCCGCTGCGGGCTTTGCTTCAGCAGCGGCGGCAGGCTTCTCGGCGGGTGCCGCGACCGGCGGCTTGCTCTCGGCGGCCTTCTCTTCCGCCTTGTCCTGAGCCTTCTCCTGAGCGCTGGCCGGTACCGGAGCATCCGTCGCGGCGACGGGCGCCTGGACCGCGGGCTCTGGGGGCTTCATCTCGGTGACAGCGGGCTTCGAGGCGGCATCCGTCTCCGTCTTGGGATCGGGCTTGGCCTCCACCTTGGCGTCGATCTTGACGTCAGCCGGCTTGCTATCGGCCGCGACCGGCTTGACCTCGGTCTCAGCGGGTTTGGTCGCCTCGGCAGCCGGTGCCGGCTCGGCCGGTTTCTCTGCCGTCGCCTTTTCCGGCTCCGCGGCGCCTGCGGGCTTGTCCGCGATCTGCTCGGCGGGCTTGCTGTCGCTGACAGCGGCCTTCGTCTCCGGCTCGGCCACCTTGTCGGCTGGCGTTGCTGGAGAACTGTCGGCGGCGGGCTTGGCCGTGTCGCTGGCCGAGCTCTGAGCCCATGCTCCGGAGCTCGCGACCGCTCCCAGAACCGAGAACATCACACCAGCGCGCAGGATGAGGGCGATCGGACGAACCATGGAACTTTGCATGCAGGACTTCTCTACTGAAGGAGCGGCAAACAGCGGTTTACGTCAATTTCGTTGTCCTTTGCGCTTGAAATGCGTGCACGCGCAAAAGAGTCGCACGCGGTGTGCTTTCCGCATCATGCATTTGCAATCGGCGCGTGAGGATTCGCGAGCGATCAATCAAGCGCGTGTGACGGCCGGCCGTTCACGGCTGGCTGCGCCCCCGCATTGATAGACAGCGGAGCCTCGCGCAACCGCGGAGTGACGTTGGCGGTGTTGCAGAAGTCACTCAGGCGCTGACGGCGTTGCGCGTGATGACGTGGCGATAATAGGATGCGCTGAGCTTGGGCGTGCGCACCTGGGTGTCGAAATCCACGTGATAGACGCCGAAGCGCTGCTTGTAGCCGAACACCCACTCGAAATTGTCGAGCAGGCTCCAGAGGAAATAGCCCTTCACGGGCACGCCCTCGGACGTCGCGCGCTGCAGCTGGGCGAGATAGTTACGCAGATACATCACGCGATCGAGGTCGTGGACCTTGCCGTCCGCCGTGATCCTGTCGTCCGACGAGGTGCCGTTCTCGGTGATGTAGATCGTCTTGAGATTCCAGATCTTGGCGGCGAGCTTCGGCACCCAATAGGCGGTCTCGGGTCCCACCAGCAGCCACGGCGAGCTCATATGCGGGAACGACGCCGGCATCGGCAGCACCTCGAATCCGGGCGCGCGATCCGACGCCACGATATAGGCCTGCGGAGCGTAAATGTTGAGCCCGACGAAATCGACCGGTGCCGAGATCGTCTTCAGTTCGTCCGCCGTGAACACCGGCGCATCCTTGCCTGACCAGGCGAGGAAGCCATCGGTATAGCGCCCCTCCAAGATGACGTTGAGGAAGCCTGCGTTCATCTCGCGCGTTGCGATCTCGGCGGCGCGGATGTTCTCTGTCGTGTCGATCGCCGGCAGGCAGGCGGTGATGTTCTCGGCCATGCCGACACGCGTGCCCGCTCGCCCCTTGGCGCGGATCGCCTGCACGGCGAGGCCATGCGCCAGCGCCACGTGATGGCGCGCCTGGTTGACCTCCTGCGGCGGCAGCTTGAGGCCGGGCGCATCGATGCCGAGCCCATAGCCGAAGGGGATGAACCGGCCGCATTCGTTGATCGTGAAGATGGTCTTGACGCGATCGCTCAGATGCTGGGCGACGTAGCCCGCATAATGCGCGAACGCCTTCGCCGCCTCGGCCGAGCGCCAGCCGCCGACGCGATCCTGCAACGCCTGCGGCAAGTCCCAATGATACAGCGTCGCATAGGGCTCGATGCCGTTGGCGAGCAACTCGTCGACCAGGCGGTTGTAGAAGTCGATTCCTCTGGGATTGGGCGTCAGCCCGCCGTCGGGAAACAGGCGCGGCCAGGCGATCGAGAAGCGGTAGGCACGGCAGCCGAGCTGCTTGATGAGCCGCACGTCCTCCTTGTAGCGGTTGTAGTGGTCGCAGGCGACATCGCCGGTCGAGGCGTCTTCGATGTTGCCCTGAATGCGCGTGAACACGTCCCAGATCGACGGACCGCGGCCGTCGGCGGGGGCGCCGCCCTCGACCTGATAGGACGACGTGGCCGTGCCCCAGACGAAGTCTGCGGGGAAACGACGGCTGGCATCTTCCCTCACGGCGGCCTCCTCCGCTTGCGCCGGCGCATTGGCCGCCCCGAGGGCAGCCAGTCCGGCCAGCTTCGCAAGATCACGGCGGGAGACGTCGTTCGGCATTGATGAACCTCAAGGTCTGGTCGTTTCGCCCCGGGCTCCGCGGGCGAACCCGACTAGGAACCACATCTGGGCGCCAATTTGAACAGTCCGAGACGGCCGCCAAAACAACGCCGGAAGCCGGGCTGCGTTCGAATCGTCCCCCGGCCGTGCCCGACGGCTGCGGCGCGATCGAGGGCCTCGAAAACGACCTGCCGCTACGGCGGCAGGGAGGCGGCGTAGGCGGCGAGCGCGGTCATGTCCGACAGCGTCATCCTGCTGGCATTGTCCTTCATCGGCTCGGCCATGGCGCCATTGCGCAGCCCATGTTTGAACTCGTAGAGCTGGCGGACAATCATGCTGGGCGAGCGGCCGGCAAGCGGCGGGATGTCGGCCTGTCCGCGCAGATCGTCGCCATGGCACCCGCCGCAGGCCGGGATGCGATCGGCCTCCTTGCCCATCGCGAGCTCCCTCCCGCGTGCGACGCTTCCTTGCGGGACATAGGCGGTGAAGGTGACCCGGGAATCCCGGTTCACGAAGGCCTCTTCGTCGTCGGGCATTTCGATGATGCGCGACCCGAGCGGCTCGCTCGGCCCGTCCTTCTTGGGCGTATAATACCAGTTGGGGACGTAGTTCGCGGGCACGGCGTCGGATTCCACCACCTTGATCCGCGCCGGCAGCTTCATCGCCGCATAATAGGCGACCGACGCCTTGATTTCCTCGTCCGTCAATTCCTTCAGCGCGGCAATCATCCGAAACACATGCGCCCGCGCCGGCACGCCTGTGGTGCGCTTGCCGGTGCGATAATCCTCGATCTGGCGCAGCATGTAGTCGGCCGGCAGCCCGGCAAGGCTGGCATTCTCCGGGCCGCCAACGCCTTCGGGGCGATGGCAGACGCCGCATGGGCGCAGGTTCGGGCGGCGGCCGCGCGCCACGATCGACGGCATTGGCGCATGCGCGTCGGGAAACCAGTCGAGCGCGAAGAACAGATCCCTGATTTCCGTCAGGGTGAAGCCTGCGCTGCTGCCCGGTACGCGACGCACGGATCCATCATCGGATGGTGGCACGTAGTCCTTCGGGGCGATGGGGTATGCCCATACGGGCGGCGGATCGTCTTCTGCTCTCAACGAGTCGGCGCGGGCAAACAACAGAATCAAAATGACGAGGCTTAAAGCGCGGCAGCGCATCCTATCCATGTTCGAATATTCCAATTCCCATCAAACAACATTGGACTGTCCCACAGCCGCGAGCGCGTCGCAACACAGCTGCGTGCGGGCGGGGCATTTGCGGCGCGCTCGGCTCGACAGCGGTGCCCGATTACGCCTATGCTGAACGCATGACCGACCACGATCACCATCATCACCATGATCACTCGGACTTGTCCGAGACCGAGCTGCGCGTCCGCGCGCTCGAGACCATCCTCACCGAGAAGGGCTACATCGACCCAGCCGCGCTCGACGTGCTCATCGAGACCTATGAGAGCAAGGTCGGACCGCGCAACGGTGCCCAGGTCGTGGCGCGGGCCTGGACCGACCCGGCGTTTCGCGCCCGCCTGCTGTCCGATGCCACGCCGGCGATCGGCGAGCTCGGCTATGCAGGGCGTCAGGGCGAGCACATCGTCGCTGTCGAGAACACGCCGGAGCTGCACAACATGGTCGTGTGCACCCTGTGCTCCTGCTATCCCTGGCCGGTGCTCGGCTTGCCGCCGGTCTGGTACAAGTCGGCGCCCTATCGCGCCAAGGCGGTGAAGGATCCGCGCGGTGTGCTCCGTGATTTCGGCTTCGAGCTGCCGCCGACAACGAAGATCAGGGTCTGGGATTCGACCGCCGAGGTCCGCTACTTCGTCGTGCCGATGCGGCCCGACGGCACCGACGGCTGGAGCGAGGATCGGCTCGCCGATCTCGTCACGCGCGACAGCATGATCGGCACTGGCCTGCCGAAGCGGCCTGACGAGGTGACCCGCTGATGGATGGCGCACATGACATGGGCGGCGTCGCCGGCTTCGGCCCGGTCCGTCCCGAGCCGGACGAGCCGGTGTTTCATGCCGATTGGGAGCGCCGCGCGTTCGCCCTCACCTTGGCAATGGCCACGCCGGGCGGCTGGAACATCGACATGTCGCGGTTCGCCCGCGAGAACCGCCCGCCCGCCGACTATCTTGCCAAGAGCTACTACCAGATCTGGCTGGCCGGCATCGAGCGGCTGACGGAGGAGCGCCATCTCGTCGAGGCCGATGAGATCGCCGCCGGCAAGGTGCTGCATCCGGCGCAGCCGGTCGCGAAGATCCTGAAAGCCGATGACGTCACCGCGGTGCTGCGCCGGGGCGGTCCAACCGAGCGCGCGGCGACGACGCCGGCGCTGTTTGCCGTCGGCGACCGCGTGCGCGCCAAGGACATGCATCCGCCGACGCACACGCGGCTGCCGCGCTACGTTCGCGGCCATATCGGCCGCATCGAGGCCGTCAGAGGCATGCATGTCTTTCCCGACAGCAATGCGCATGGCGAAGGCGAGAACCCGCAATGGCTCTACACGGTGTCGTTCAGCGGCGCCGAGCTTTGGGCCGACGCGCCCGATCCGCTGCTGGAGGTGACCGTCGACGCCTTCGAGCCCTATCTGGAGCGCGCATGACCGCGCCCGATCACCACGCGGCGCTGGCCGCGACACGCGCCCTGCCCGGCATTCCCGTCGATGCCGACGGGCCGGTGTTTCGCGAGCCGTGGGAGGCGCACGCGTTCGCGATGGCGGTGACGCTGCATGCGCGCGGTCTGTTCACATGGCCCGAATGGGCGGCCGCGCTCGCCGAGGAGATCTCGCGGGCGCAGGCCGAGGGTGACGCCGATTGCGGCGACACCTACTACCGGCACTGGCTCGCCACGCTGGAGCGGCTGGTGGCCGAGAAGGGCGTCACCACCTCCGCCAACCTCGCCCGCTACCGCGACGCCTGGGACCACGCCGCTGACCGCACGCCGCACGGCAAGCCGATCGAGCTCTCGCCGGACGACTTCGGCAGCTGAGCAGCGCGGTATCGTTAAGATGGGGTGACCAGGTTGCGCGGCATTTGACGATACCCCCTTAAGGACCGGGTATGCATGATGCGACAAGCCGTATTTGCTCGAAATTGAACGTTCACGAGTGTGTTCGTAGCGTCCCGCGCATCTTGTTTGTTGAAGTTGAGGGGGACGCCAACATGCCCGCGCCAGAGTCGTTCGCTGCCATCGTCGATACGCTTGCCAGCGTGCGCCGCGACTATCACGAAAAGCTGAAATCGATCCCGCAATACGAGGCCTTCCTGCTGATCGAGGACTCGACCAACAAGGCTGCCGGCGCCCTGCACGGCACCGAGGGTTCGTCGATTGCGACCGACGTGATCGACTCACTGCAATATGCGCGAACCCGGTTCGAGCAGCACATGACCTCGATCCCGCAATACCGCGTGCTCGTGGCGATCGACAAGGTGATCAAGGAGATCTCGCAGCATCTCGGACTCGCCGCGCATGATGATGCCACGGCCCCGCCGAGCGCAGCCGCAGATCATGCCGGGGCGGAGACCGCGGCTGTGAGCGCAGACGTCGCCTGCGAGACCGCATCGCCGGAGCCGATCGCCGCCGAGGTCGAGCAGGACGCTGCCGAGGATGAGCCGGCCGAGGCCGAAATTGCCGAAGAGCCGGCCAGCGAACCCGCAGAAGCAGAGGCCGAAGTCGAGGCCGAAGCCGAGGCCCCCGCGCTGCGCGTCGTCGAAGCCAAGGCGCCGTCGATCGTGCCCGCCGATGCCGATGCCAGCCATGACGACGATATCGTCGTGCTCAATGCCCCGGCTTGGGAGAAGAGCGGCAAGGACGCGAAAGACGACATCACCGCGCGTCTGGCCGCCAAGGCTGCGTCCGCTGCCCTCACCCAGGCCGACGACAGCCATGAGGAGACCGACGATCTGGTCGTCGTCAGCACCCGCGAGCCGTCCGATCACGAAGCGGCCTGACGTCCCTCAAGCCGATCTCATTGCCGATATGACGCGGGGCCTGCGGGCCCCGCTTCCGTGTCACGCCCCGCCGCCGACATAAGCGTGCCAGCCATGGGCGCGCAGCTCGCACGCGGGACATTGGCCGCAGCCATAACCCCAATCGTGCCGCGCGCCGCGCTCACCGAGATAGCAGGTGTGCGACTGGTCGCGGATGAGATCAACCAGGCCCCTGTCCCCGAGATCATGCGCGAGCTGCCAGGTCGCCGCCTTGGTCAGCCACATCAGCGGTGTGTGCAGCTCGATCGGGCGCGCCATGCCCAGGCTCAGCGCGTTCTGCAGCGCCTTGATGGTCTCGTCGCGGCAGTCCGGATAGCCGGAATAGTCGGTCTCGCACATGCCGCCGACGATGTGGCGGATGCCGCGCCGATAGGCCAGCGCCGCCGCGAAGGTCAGGAACACCAGGTTGCGACCGGGCACGAAGGTGTTGGGCAGGCCGTCGTCGCCCATCGCAATGGCGACGTCGCGCGTCAGCGCGGTCTCCGAGATCGCGGCCAGCGTCGGGATGTCCAGCGTGTGCTCATCGCCGAGCTTGTCGGCCCAATCCGCGCGCACCTTCACGATGCCCTCGCGCAAGCGGGCCCGACAATCGAGCTCGATGGCGTGACGCTGACCGTAGGAAAAACCGATGGTCTCGACCCGGGCGAAGCGGTCGAGCGCCCAGGCCAGGCACGTGGTTGAATCCTGCCCGCCCGAGAACAGCACCAGGGCCGTTGCATCCCGTTCACTCATGGCCTCTCGCTTAGCATCATCATCCGGTCGGGCCAACCCGCCGTCAGCGCTGCGGCTATTTTCGCTGGGAGGGGCGCGCCGCTTGAGGCATACAGGGCCCAAACAACGTGGCCGTCAGGATCCGCAATGACCCCATCCCGCGACATCTCACGCCTGATCGAGATCATGGCGGCGCTGCGCACGCCCGTCACCGGCTGTCCCTGGGACGTCGAGCAGACGTTCGAAACGATCGCGCCCTATACGATCGAGGAGGCCTATGAGGTCGCGGATGCCATCACGCGGACGGATCTCGACGATCTGCGCGAGGAACTCGGCGATCTGCTGCTGCAGGTCGTCTATCACGCCCGCATCGCCGAGGAGCAAGGCGCGTTCGCGTTCGGCGACGTCGTCGAGGGCATCACCAGGAAGATGATCCGCCGCCATCCGCATGTCTTTCCCGACAAGGACGGCAACGTCACCAAGCCCAGCAAAGGCACCTGGGACCGCATCAAGGCCGAGGAGAAGGCCGAGCGCGCTGCACGACGGCCGCCGGAGGAGCAGACCAGCAGGTCCTCGCTGCTGTCCGGCGTGAAGGCCGGCCAGCCGGCCCTGGTGCGGGCGATGGAGCTGCAGAAGAAGGCCGCCACCGTCGGCTTCGACTGGAACGACCCGCGCGCGGTGCTGCAGAAGATCCGCGAGGAGGCCGACGAGATCGAGGCCGCCCTCGACAAGAAGGACGCGACCGAGCTGAGCGAAGAAACCGGCGATCTGCTGTTCGCGCTGGTGAACCTCGCGCGTCACGCGGAGGTCGATCCCGAAACGGCGCTGCGCGGCACCAACGCCAAGTTCGAGCGCCGCTTCGCCCATATCGAGCACGCTCTCGTCGCCAAGGGACGTACGCTCGAGCAAGCCTCGCTCGACGAGATGGACGAGCTGTGGAACGAGGCGAAGCGGCTGGAGAAGTAACCCACCGCGCTCGCGTTCAGCCGTCTTTGGTCAGGACCACGCGCTTGGCGATGGCAACGAACTGCTGCGCCGCCGGCGACAAGCCGAAATCGGCGCGGCTGAGCAGCGACACATGCCGGTGGATCGTCGGCTGCGACAGCGGGACCGCCGCGAGCGTGGGAAATTGCGACCTCGGCAGCATGTGTCCGGGCAGGATGCTGATCCCCGCTCCTTCGGCCGTCAGCGCCAGCGCGGTCGTGATCAGCGAGACCTCCAGGACAGGCTTCAGCGTTCGACCGGTCCGCGCCAGGGCGTCGTCGATCTGACCGCGAATGCGCGTGCCACGGCGCATCGTGATCAGGTCGGAGCTCATGACGCTGTCCCAGGTCAGGCGGCGGCTGTTCTCGAACCTGCCATCCCTGATGCCGATCGCCGATAACGGGCTTCGGACCAGAGGTTCTATTCTCACCTCCGGCACGCCCTCGTCCTCGACGCTGCCAAGCCCGAATTCCGCCTCCCCGGCCATCACGATGGCAAACAATTCGTCCGGCGCGACGTCGAGCAGGTCGATGCTCACCTCGGGATGGCGGGCCCGAAACGCCGCGAAGACGCGCGGCAGCAGCGCCGAAGCGACCCCGGCCGAGACCGCGATGGCGATCCGCCCCGCCTTGATCTCCGCCAGATCACGCATCCGGCGCGACAGCCCCTGCGCGCCGGCCAGGATGCGCTCGGCAGCCGGGATCGCCTCGCGGCAGGCCGCCGTCGGATGCAGCGCGCGCGTCGTCCGGTCGAACAGCCGAAGCTGAAAATTCTCCTCCACCTGCCGGATCAGCAGGCTGATCGCCGACTGCGTGACGCGCAGCTCCGCGGCCGCCTTGGTGATGCTGCCGAGACGATAAACGAGGACCAGCGCTTCCAACTGCCGCAGGGTCGGCGTCATTAGCTTTCCTCATGAATGAATGAGAATTTTGTGGCTAATCGAAAGAGTTTGAACATGCAACATATTTGCAAACAGCCGGCGCCACCGAGGGCGCGAGGTCACAACAAGGTCATTGGGGAGGGACAATTGTCGCAAGCGATCAATCTCACACGCTACGTCGACGAACGGCCGCTATCTCGATTCCAGATCCGGGTGATCTGTCTGTGCGCGCTGGTCGTCGGGCTCGACGGCTTCGATGCCCAGGCGCTCGGCTTCGTGGCGCCCGCCCTCAGCAAGGACCTGCATCTGGCACCAGGAGCGTTAGGCCCCGTGTTCGGAGCGTCGCTGTTCGGCGTGATGATCGGCTCTCTGCTGTTCGGCGCCCTCGCCGACTATCTCGGACGCAAATGGCTGGTCGTTGCCGGCGTCCTCGTGTTTGCGCTGGGATCGCTGGCGACGAGCCAGGCCACCAGCGTCTCCGACCTGGTCATGCTGCGCTTCGTCACCGGCATCGGGCTCGGCGGCGTCCTGCCGAACACCATCGCCTTGACCGGCGAATACGCGCCGCAGCGCCGTAGGACGCTGCTGATCATGCTGATGTTCATGACGGTGTCGCTGGGCTCGGCGATCGGCGGCGCGGTCGCGGCCAAGCTCATCACCGCCTATGGCTGGCAGTTCATCTTCATCATCGGTGGCGTGCTGCCGCTGATCCTTTGCCCGATCCTTATTCTGTGGCTGCCGGAGTCGCTGTCCTTGCTGGCGCTCGATGGCCGCAAGAGCGACCGCGTGCGCGCGCTGCTGCTGCGTATCGATCCGTCGGCGCGGCTCCCGGCCGATGCGCAGTTCACGATCGTCGAGGAGAAGGGCAAGGGCTTCCTGCTGCCGCAGCTGTTCACGAACCGGCGCCTGGTGCCGACCTTGCTGCTGTGGGTCATGTTCTTCATGAACATGATGGACATCTATTTCCTCAACAGCTGGCTGCCGACGCTCACGCATGGTGTCGGGCTCGACGTTCAAGCGGCGATTGCCGTCGGCGTGGCGTTCCAGCTCGGCGGCATGCTCGGCACGATCGGCCTCGGCCTGCTGATCGAACGCTTCGGCTTCGACCGCGTCCTGTTCGTGACCTATGTCGCCGGCTTTCTGTCGATCATCACCATCGGCGTCGCCGGCGCCTCGTTGCCGATCCTCGTGCCTGCCGTCTTCATCGCCGGCGTAGCCGTCATCGGCGGGCAGATCGGCTGCAACGCCTATGCGGCGCGCATCTACCCGACCTACATCCGTGGCACCGGCATCGGCTGGGCGCTGGGCATCGGCCGCTTCGGCTCGATCCTCGGCGTCACGCTCGGAGGCTTGATGCTCGCCGCAAAGTGGGACGTCGCCTCGCTGTTTCGGGCCAGCGCCGTGCCGCAGCTGTGCTCTGCCCTGGTGATCCTCGGATTGGCCGTCCTCGGCATGCGCGGCAGTCTTCCAACCTCCGACGACACGCAACGCGGCGAGCTCTCCGCCGCCGAGCGTGCCTAGCTCCCGAGCCCAAGAGAACTGACATGAAGATGATGCAAACCCAGGTCCTCATCGTGGGCGCCGGTCCGGTCGGGCTGACCGCAGCCATGGATCTTGCCTCGCGCGGCATCGAGGTCGTCGTCGCGGAGATCCGGCGTGCCGGCGAGCCGCCGAACGTGAAATGCAATCACGTCTCCGCGCGGTCCATGGAGGTGTTTCGTCGCCTCGGCATCGTCCGCGCGGTGCGTGACGGCGGTCTGCCCTCCGACTTCCCCAACGACTGCGCCTATCGCACGGCGGTCGTCGGCCGCGAGCTCACGCGCATCCCGATTCCGTCCCGTCAGGACCGCTATACGGCGACGGGAGGGCCGGACACCGACTGGCCGACGCCCGAGCCGCCGCATCGCATCAACCAGATCTATCTCGAGCCGATCCTGTTTGCCTGCGCCGAGGCGCAGCGCGGCATCAGAATTCTCAACCGCGTCCAGCTCGAAACCTTCGAGCAGGGCGACAGTGGCGTGATCGCACGGGCGCGCGATTTGCAAACCGAGCAGGACATCACCATCACGGCCGACTATCTGATCGGCTGCGATGGCGGACGCTCCATTGTGCGCAAGCTCATCGGCTCCCGTCTCAGCGGCACCGACGTCGTGCAGCGGGTGCAATCCACCTACATCCACGCTCCCGCGCTCAAGGACCTGATCACCCAGAAGCCGGCGTGGATGACGATGTCGCTCAACCCGCGCCGCTGCGGCACCACCGTAGCCATCGACGGGCGCGACAATTGGCTGATCCACAACCACCTCGCCGCCGACGAGGTCGAGTTCGACAGCGTCGATCGCGACTGGGCGCTGCGCACCATCCTGGGCGTCGACGAGCGCTTCCACTACGAGATCATCAGCAAGGAGGATTGGATCGGCCGTCGGCTCGTGGCCGACCGTTTCCGGGATCGCCGCGCCTTCATCTGCGGCGATGCCGCGCATCTCTGGATTCCCTACGCCGGCTACGGCATGAACGCCGGGATCGCCGATGCGGTGGACCTGTGCTGGATGCTGGCCGGCGTGATCCAGGGCTGGGCCGCCCCTGCCCTGCTCGACGCCTACGAAGCCGAGCGGCAGCCGATCACCGAGCAGGTGTCGCATTTCGCGATGAACCACGCCCTCGCCGTCATGAGCCAGCGGCGCGGCGTGCCTGCAGAGGTGGAGTTTGATGGCCCCGCAGGCGACGCGGCGCGAGCCAGGATCGGCCAGGCCGCCTACGATCTCAACGTGCAGCAATATTGCTGCGCCGGCCTGAACTTCGGCTACTACTACGACGGCTCGCCAGCCATTGCCTATGATGGCGAAACGCCGCCGGCCTATGGCATGGGCCATTTTACCGCGTCGACCGTGCCGGGCGCACGCGCACCCCATGTCTGGCTGGCGGATGGACGTTCGCTGCTCGACGCGCTCGGCCCGGCCTACACGCTGGTGCGGTTTGATCCGACCATCGATGCCGCGCCGCTGCGCGAGGCCGCGGCCCGACAGGGCGTGCCCCTGGCGCTCGTCGATGTCGACCGGGCCAAGTCCGGCTATGGCTTCGCGGAGAACCTGTTGGTGCTGCGGCCCGACTCGCACATCGCCTGGCGCGGCATGGCCTCACCGGGCAATCCCGGCCAGCTTCTCGATCGTCTGCGCGGTCTGACCAAACAACCCGAGGCCGCGCGCCGTGACACCGTCGTCGCCTGATCATCGTCCCGGCCCAGTGACGAGCCATAGCACCGCGCACCACTTTCTCGCGGCGCTGGTCGATCTCGGCATCGACTACATCTTTGCCAATCTCGGCACTGACCACGTCTCGCTGATCGAGGAGATCGCGCGCTGGGACAGCGAAGGCCGGCGTCGTCCCGAGGTGATCCTGTGTCCGCACGAGGTGGTCGCGGTGCACATGGCGATGGGATATGCGATGCTGACCGGCCGCGGCCAGGCCGTGTTCGTTCACGTCGATGCCGGCACCGCGAATGCCTGCATGGCCATTCAGAATGCGTTCCGCTATCGGCTGCCCGTCCTCCTCGTTGCGGGCCGGGCACCGTTCACGATCCATGGCGAGTTGCCGGCGGGACGCGACACCTATGTGCACTTCGTGCAGGATAGTTTCGATCAGGCCAGCATCATCAGGCCCTATGTGAAGTGGGAGTACACGCTCCCGTCGGGCGCCGTCGTCAAGGAAGCGCTGGCCCGCGCGGCTGCGTTCATGCACAGCGATCCGCCCGGCCCGGTCTACATGATGCTGCCGCGCGAGACGCTCGCCGAGACCTGGGACGATACGGCGATGCCGTCCTATGGGACCGCCCGCTACGGCGGCGTGAGAGCCGGCGGTGTCGAGCCCGCGCGCGCGGAGGCCATCGCGGACGCCCTGATGGCGGCGGAATGTCCGATCGCGCTGACGGCCTATCTCGGGCGTCATCCGGACGCCGTGTCGGTGCTCGAGCGACTGGCGCTGGTCTGCGGCATCCGCGTTGCCGAGTTCAATCCGGTCACGATGAACATCTGCCAGGACTCGCCCTGCTTCGCGGGCTCCGATCCGGCCGGCCTCATCGCGGGTGCCGATCTCGGGCTGCTCATCGACACCGACGTCCCGTTCGTTCCGCAGATGGTGAAGGCGGCGGACCGGCTACGCTGGATCCAGATCGACATCGACGCCCTCAAGGCGGACATTCCGATGTGGGGGTTCGCCACCGATCTTCGCATCCAAGGCGATTCAGCCGTCATTCTGCGTCAGGTGCTGGAGATCGTCATCGCCCGCAGCGACGAGTCCTATCTGAAGAAGGTCCGCGACCGGATCGCAAGCTGGAGGCCCGCCCGCGAGGCCGTGGAGGCGAGGCGGATGGCTGCTGCCGCACAGAAAGGCGCGCGCGGTGCCATCAACCCGGCCCATCTGTTCGCCCGGTTGCAGGCGCTGCTGTCGGAAGACGACATCGTCGTCAATGAGGCGGTCCGCAACGCACCAATCCTGCAGCAGCAGCTGCGCCGCACCAGGCCGATGACCTATGTCGGCCTCGCGGGCGGCGGCCTCGGCTTCAGCGGCGGCATGGCGCTCGGACTGAAGCTCGCCAATCCCACGCGTCGCATCGTGCAGATCGTCGGCGATGGTGCTTACCATTTTTCCGCGCCGGATTCCGTCTATGCCGTTTCGCAGCAATATCGCCTGCCGATCCTGACGGTGATTTTGGACAACAAAGGCTGGCAGGCGGTGAAGGCATCGGTTCAGCGCGTCTATCCGGACGGCGCGGCGCAGCGGGCGGACGCGTTCCTGTCCTGTCTGTGCACCGGCCGCGAAGATGAGGAGCGGAGGCTCGTCGACATCGCCCGTGCATTCGGCGCCCATGGCGAACGGGTCGGCGACCCCGACGCGCTCGACTTGGCCATCGACGATTGCCTCGCAGCCGTCGACGCAGGACGCTCGGCCGTGCTGCACGTCGCCGTAACCCCGTTATAGGCTTGCCGACGGAAGCCAGGAGCGGACGATCGATCCGAGCCTTTGTCTTGATCCGCACGCCGACGCTACTTACCCGGTCCGCCCATTTTCGCGAGCCAACAAAATCTCGCGCTTATCTTTGGAGAAGATTGTCAAGCACCCCAGAGGTGTGCAACACTTACTTCGATTGGACTATTGAGATTTGGTCTGTTGTTATTGTTGCGTCGCCCCTGGGGGCCAGCATGCGGCGATTTGTTTCGTGTTTTGCATTCCTTCTCCTGCTCGGCTGCGCGACCGCCGCTTTGCAGGAGTTCGAGGTCTACAAGAACGCATTTGACAAGACCAACGACGCCTCTACCGCGATACTCGATCAGCTGGCTATTCAAGAGCGCGCCCTTTTCTTGAGGCATTATAAGTACGCGAAAAGCACAACGCGCTTCGACCCCGGGCTGGCTCGGTTTTTTACGGACTCGGTAGATCCTCCGGGCACCGCAGCCTTCAGAGGCGCCCTCCAGGTCATCAAGGCCTACAATGATCTTCTCTACGGATTAGAGAGTGGTCAGACCGCGCAAACATTGGCCGCAAAGCTCTCAGCGATGGAATCTGCAACGACCAACTCCATCGTTGCGATCGGGGGGGCCGCCTCCGTCGGCTCGAACGCTGCCTCGTTTACAGCTTCCATGGCGACGCTCGACAAAGTGTTCCAGACATTGCTTCCCTTCATTCAGAGCGCACTCAAGTACCGCGCACAAGAAGAGTTCCGGATTTTCCTGGTCCAGAACTATCAGCCCGTCCGCGACCTGCTATTGCACTTGCGCAACGGCACATCCGCCATTTTCCCAGTTTTGACCGCCGCCTCCGTCCGGGACTTCAATGAAGGTGGAACGTTGACCGCCGAAGACAGCAAGCGCATCGCGACATACCGAAAATTACTGGCCGACTGGGTCATCCTGCTCGAAGCAACGATCAAAGCGCTAGACCGCGCCAAGGCGGCTGCCGAGGCTGGACCAACATTGGTCGACAATGTCACTGGACTAACAGCGCTCGCCGTGGAGATGGAGGCCGCAGCGAAATCCGCGAAAACGCATATCGCAGAGCTTGCCACAAAATAACTCTCCTGGAGGCGGTTCATGAGCGACACGCTGGACACGATAGAAATCATTCGCGGCCGTCTGCGAGATTCATTTGCTCAAGCAAGCACAGACGAGCAGAAGCAGAAGATCAAAGCTGAGCTGAAACGTCTATCCGACCTGCAAGAAGAAGTTGTCTTGCAGGAATTTGAAAGCGTCGCAGACGAAATACGCGCCCTCACATCGACGCTCCAGCAGATCATTGATAATCTCACCGGGGTCATCGGAAATTTCTTTCTTCAGGATTTCGACAAGATCGGTACACAAGCTGGCTTGGCGATCCGGACGGCGCCGCCGCCAACTCAGCCAAATAGCGGAAGACCCGCAAAGAGGGATCGCTCGCGCCAACCAGCTCAGGGATCCGACACAACCTCTTCTGCAAGTCTCGACGGCTGGGCGGGCCTCATATCCACCTACCGTAGTTACGACAAGGTGAGCGCGGAGCTCAAGATTGCCAGCCTCGCGCAATGGATCCAGGAATCTGGTCGCGGAACGAGCCCTCTGGCTCGCAAGTACAATAATTTCGGCGGAATCAAATATCGGGCGCGAATGCAGGGGTATTGCACGCCCGTCGATTACACCGGCTCCGATGGGGACAGCACGACCTACTGCAATTTTTCGTCGCTCACGGCCTTCATAGAGGGATACTGGCACTTCATCGCCAGCGGCGACTCCTATTCCGGTTGGGAGAGATACAGCCATAATGGGGCTGCCTACATCCGCTTTATTGCGCCACATTATTCCGCCGATCCGAACTATATCACAGGCGTCCTCAGATTATTTGAGGAATCAGGTTCGTTGTTGAAACAAGGAAGCAACGGGTCGGGATCAAGCGAAGATGGGGCTCCGGCTGCGCCCCTTTCGAACGTCGCGACGCCTGAGGGATCGACAGCACGGGTCGCGATCGTAATTGGTCATAACGCTCGGTCACCTGGATCGAGTGCTGTGTCACCGCTTTCGCGGACCGAGTTCGTCTTCAATGGTGAAGTAGCGGCATACATGCTGAGGAATGCAGCTCAGTACAATCTCGAGCTCAAGGTCTTCACACGCCAATCAAACCCAAGCGTCGAACGTGAAATTCTGGCCGCCTACGCGGAAGCTGCCGCCTTCAATCCGGTTTGCGCGGTCGAACTCCACTTCAATTCCTCGGATAATTCAGCGGCGACGGGCACCGAGGTTCTTCTGGCGGGAGGAAAACCTGCGGCGGCTGCGCTTGCGTCCAGCATTACGTCCGCTCTTCGTAGTTCCTTAGGCTTGCCCCTGAGGGGCAATCGGGGCCTCTCGGTCGTATCCCGCGGCGATCGCGGCTGGATTTCTGTTTCCGCGCTGCCTAACGTTCCGAGCGTGCTCTGCGAGCCGTTCTTCGGCTCGAACACAAGCGATTGCGTGACAGTAGCCGGTTTGGGAGAGGAGAAGCTTGCATTGGCTTACTTACGCGGACTGCGAGAATTCGTATTGAGCAGAAATCTCGTCGCTTGAGGTGGGGCGCTATGAAGGTATTCTTAGCTCTGGCGCTTGGCGCGCTCCTTCTCCTAGTCAATTCGCAATTCAGCGGCAGCTCTTACGCCGAGACCGGGCCATCCAATGCTGCGCCGTCCGCCAGCCAGTCCGAACCGCAGGTCTCCAATCCGGCACCTCCTGCAGAGGCTCGAACGAGTGCAGAGCAACGCGCTCCTACGGCATATCTCACATTCAAAACGCCCTACGAATTCTGGCTGACAGCGCTTACGATCATCGTGCTGATCGTTATGGGCGCGATGCTGTGCCTGATGGCCTATACCGGGACGCTGACTCCAGAATTCTACAAGGCATTCCTTATTCTTATAGTCGTTTTTGCGTCCTTGTTTCTGATCGTTGCCGGCTATACCGATCAACAAACTGCACCCGTCTTCAGCCTTTTGGGCACGATCGCTGGATACATTTTCGGTCGCATGTCGAATAGCCCGGATGGACGGCCGAATGCCGACGTCGTACCAGGCCCCCCCCGAGCGACATTCCAAGGAAACGGACAGACGGAAGCTGTTGCGGCGGACCAATCCCAGGCGAATACGCGACGGGTCACGATGGGATCGCCAGCCGCGGACGAGTTTCCTCGTTGAAGGAGAGGGACAATGTGGAAAACGGCCGAGTTCAAAATCCTGCTTGCCCTCAACTTCATGATCTTCTTCGGTTCAGAGCCGTGCCTATCTCAGGTGAACGTCGAAAACTACGGCCTGCGAATTCCGCAGTCTACCACGACCGGCGGGAGGAACACCCTCAACGTCCCGGGCAGCAACCTAAATATCCCTGGCCTCGCTCCAACCCCGGGGCCCGTAGCACCGACCATTGTACAGGGGCCAAGAGGAGTGACAGGCGGAACCTTTGTCTACCCTGTGCCAACACAACGTCGCGTCTTGGAGGATCCCGTTGTCTCCAGCAGCAGTATTGGATTCTACAACGCTGCCGAACAGACGCTCAAGTTTGTCTTGTTTGTCGGCGGCACTTCACGCGTCGTGACTATGCAGCCCCATCAAATCGCGACCTTCGACGTGGAGACCCAGGCCGACCTCAGGGGCGTGTTGAACACAGACGGAAATACCTCCTCCGGCACTCCGCTCAACGCTGGCGAGCTTTATGTGCTTCGAGCGGAGGCGGGACGATGGGTGTTCGCGAAGCTCTGACATGATTACGGCCAGGCGGGCGCGCGACTGTCCCGACAGTTCATGCCACCCTGGGCACGCCGTGATAGCGCTCGACCACGATGTCGCGCTTGGTGGCATCGACGCGCACGGTCATGTCGTAATGGCCTTCGTGCAGCTCCTTGCTGAGCACCTCGGCATTGCGATGCAGCCAGCTGATGCCGGCGCCATCGGCCGCATCGATCGTGAGGTCGAGCGTGGTCCGCGCCGCTGCAAGCCTGTCCTCGATCGCCTGCAGCAGGGCGTCGACGCCCTCTCCGGTCTCGGCCGAAACCATGAAGCAGGGACGCTCAGGCGGACGGCGGGCGGCGATGTTGGCGAGGTTCTCGCGCGCTGACTCGTCGAGCCGATCGATCTTGTTCCAGACCTCGATGATGCTGTCGGTGGCCTCGGGGTCGATGCCGAGTTGACTCAGCACAAGCTCGACGTCGTGCTGCTGCGCCTCGGCATCCTCATGCGACATGTCGCGGACGTGCAGGATGACGTCGGCCTCCAGCACTTCTTCCAGCGTGGCGCGGAACGCCGCGACCAGCTGCGTCGGCAGGTTGGAGATGAAGCCGACCGTGTCGGAGAGCATCGCCTTGCCGCCATGCGGCAGGCTGATCGCGCGCAGGGTCGGATCGAGCGTCGCGAACAGCATGTCCGCGGCCTGCACGTCGGCGCGCGTCAGGCGATTGAACAGCGTCGACTTGCCGGCATTGGTGTAGCCGACCAGCGCGACGGCGCGATACGGCACCCGCTGGCGTCCGGCGCGATGCAGCCGGCGCGTCGCCTGCACCTTCTTCAGTTCGTTCTCGAGCCGCGTGATACGGTCGCCGATCAGCCGGCGGTCGGCCTCGATCTGGGTTTCGCCCGGACCGCCCATGAAGCCGAAGCCGCCGCGCTGGCGCTCGAGATGGGTCCAGGATCGCACTAGGCGGCTGCGCTGATAGTTGAGATGCGCGAGCTCGACCTGCAGCGCGCCTTCCTTGGTCTTGGCGCGGCGGCCGAAGATCTCCAGGATCAGGCCGGTGCGGTCGAGCACCTTGGTGTTCCACGCCTTCTCCAGGTTGCGCTGCTGGATCGGCGACAGCGCGCAATCCATGACGACGAGCTCGGCGCCCTGGCTTGCGATCACGCCGGCGATCTCGTCGACTTTCCCCTTGCCGAGATAGGTCGCGGGACGGATCTGCCCGATCAGCGCGAGAATGGACTCCACCACGGTCAGATTGATGGCGCGCGCAAGCCCCGCGGCCTCGTCGATCCGCGCCTCGACGTCACGCATCTCCGAATGAGTGGCCGACGCGCCGTCGTCGCCACGGCGTGTCCGCAAGTACGGGCCGACCACGATGACCCGGCCCGTTGTCTTGACGTCATCCGGCCTCGCAAGGCCGATGGTCCCTTCGCGATCGCGGGGTTCCAATCAGGTCACTCTCACGCAGAGGCGTCCTCGCCGCCCTCGAACAGCTGGATCGGAGCACCCGGCATGATGGTGGAGATCGCATGCTTGTAGACGAGCTGCGAATGACCGTCGCGCCGGAGCAACAGGCAGAAATTGTCGAACCATGTGACAATCCCCTGCAGTTTCACGCCGTTGACCAGGAAGATCGTGAGCGGTGTCTTGGTCTTGCGGACGTGGTTGAGAAACGTGTCTTGTAGGTTTTGTGCGCGGTCTGCCGCCATTGTTGTTATCTCGCAGTCTTGTGCTTTTTCTTATTGGACCTGCGGCGACCCGATTGCCGGCCTCGGTGCCGTCGCGGTGACCCATGATCCATTGAGATCCCCCTCGAGGGATCATGGGACGCGCGATTAGAGGACAGGCGAGCATATTAGGCAAGCCGCTTGCGTCGACCGAGGTTCCAAAACCCCCGGATTCGCCCGTAAAAGTCCGGAACCCGCCGAATTTTCCAATGTAAATTCGTCCAGGTCGGCAAACTTTGCCGGGTGACCACGCTAGCCGACCCCGAGCGCCTTCAGCTTGCGGTGCAGGGCCGAGCGCTCCATGCCGACGAACTCGGCGGTGCGCGAGATGTTGCCGGAGAAACGGCTGATCTGCGCGATCAGGTAGTCGCGCTCGAACACCTCGCGCGCCTCGCGCAGCGGCAGGCCCATGATGTGCTCGCCATTGTTGCTGGTCGGCATCGCCGGCACCATCGATCCCACGTCCGGCGGCAGCATGTCGGCGGTGATGATCACCTCCGGGCCGCCAGCGGCGAGAATCATCACGCGCTCGACGTTGTTGCGAAGCTGGCGGACGTTGCCGGGCCAGACATGCGACTGCAGCACGGCCATCGCATCCTGGCCGATCTGCCGCTTCGGCAGGCCGGTCGTGATCGAGATCTGATCCATGAAATAATCGATCAGCTCGGGAATGTCCTCGCGGCGCTCCGACAGCGGCGGGACGCGAATCGGCACCACCGAGAGGCGGTGATAGAGATCCTCGCGGAAGCGGCCGCTGGCGATCTCCTCCTCCAGGTTCCGTGCCGTCGAGGAGATGATGCGCACGTCAACGTGCACCTTGGTGGTGCCGCCGGCGCGCTGGAAGGTCTGGTCGACCAGGACGCGCAAAATCTTGTTCTGCGTCTCTCGCGGCATGTCGGCGATCTCGTCGACGAACAGCGTGCCGCCATGCGCCTCCTCGAGCGCGCCGGTCTTGCGCGACTGCTCGCCGTTGGACTGCTCGATACCGAACAGCTCTTCCTCCATCCGCTCCGGCGTGATCGCAGCCGCGTTGATCACCACGAACGGGCCTTCGGCGCGCGGTGATTGCGCATGCAGCGTGCGGGCCGCGAGCTCCTTGCCGGAGCCCGGAGGTCCGACGATCAGGATGCGACTGTTGGCCTTGGCGGCGCGCTCGATGGTCTGGCGCAGCTGGTTCATCGACGGCGAACGGCCGGTCATGTTGCTCGCGGTCGGCGCCAGCTGCTTGAGCTCTCGCACCTCGCGCTTCAGCCGCGAATTCTCCAGCGCGCGCGTCGCCACCAGGATCAGGCGGTCCGACTTGAACGGCTTCTCGATGAAGTCATAGGCGCCGCGCTTGATCGCGGCGACCGCGGTCTCGATGTTGCCGTGGCCGGAGATCATCACGACCGGCAGATCGGGATGGTCCTTCTTGATCTGCTCGAGCAGCTGCAGGCCGTCGAGCTTGGAGCCCTGCAGCCAGATATCGAGAAACACCAGGTTCGGCCGGCGGCCGGCGATCTCGGCGAGCGCCGAATCGCTGTCGCGAGCCGTTCGAGTCGTGAAGCCTTCATCGTCCAGGATGCCGGCAACCAGCTCCCGGATATCGGCTTCATCGTCGACAATCAGAATATCACTCGCCATGGGTCACGCCTGTCTCGTCAGCTGCCGGTTGCGGCTTGGATTTTTGGTTGATCGTTGGTCGCTTGAGCCGGGCCAGCGGTTTCCCCGCCGTCTCCGGTCTTTTGCGCATCGTTGGGAGCGGGCGTCTGCTCCTTCGCGCCAGGTTGTGCGGCCTGGCCGGACACGGCAAAGCGCAGCCGCATCCAGGCGCCACGCTGGCCGGGACGGAAATCGGAGGCGTCCTTCAGCTCCAGCTTGCCGCCATGATCCTCGAGCACGCGTCCGACGATCGCGAGCCCAAGGCCGGTGCCCTTGGCGCGCGTCGTGACATAGGGCTCGAGCAGCCGCTGTCGTGCGACCTTCGGCAGGCCGATGCCATTGTCGATCACGTCGATCAGCACGTCGTCGCCCTCGCGCGAGGCCACGACGTCGATGCGGCCCTTGCCGAGCTCCTCTTCCGGCACCACCTCGATCGCCTCGGTGGCGTTCTTGATGATGTTGGTCAGCGCCTGCGAGATCAGCCTTCGGTCGAACTGCGCGCGCAGCGGGTCCTGCTTGATGTCGGTCTCGATGTCGATCTCGGGATGCGCGACCTTCATCAGGAACACGGCCTGGCGGACCGCGTCGGCGACGTCCTCGCCTTCCATCACCGGCTTCGGCATCCGCGCAAACCGAGAGAACTCGTCGACCATTCGCCTGATGTCGTCGACCTGCCGCACGATCGTCTCGGTACATTGCTCAAATACGGCCTTGTCCTCGGTGATGACCTTGCCGAATTTGCGGCGAATTCGTTCTGCGGACAGTTGAATCGGCGTCAACGGATTCTTGATCTCGTGCGCGATGCGGCGGGCGACGTCGCCCCACGCCGAGGTGCGCTGCGCCGAGACCAATTCGGTGATGTCGTCGAGCGTGATGATATAGCTGTCGCGCGCCTGGTTGGTCTGCTCCGCGGTGACGCGCACCGACAGATTGCGCTCATGGCCGTCGCGCTGGATCGTGATCTGCCCCTGCACCAGGCGCTGCTTGCCCTCGCGCGCGGTCTTCATCATGTCGTCGAGCTCGGGCAGCACGTCCGACAGCGGATGATCGAGCACCTCCTGCTCGGCATGTCCGATCAGCTTCTCGGCCGAGCGGTTGAGGATGCCGACGCTGCCTGAGGCATCAACGCCGATGATGCCGGCGGACGCCGACGAGAGCACCGCCTCGATGAAGCGGCGACGGCTGTCGATCAGGTCGCTGGCGCTGACCAGCTCGTCGCGCTGGGTGCGCAGCTCCTGCGTCATCTTGTTGAAGGTCAGGCCGAGCTGGGCGAGATCGCCCTCGGAGCGCTGCACCGGAACCTGGACGTTGAGGTCGCCGGTCGCCACCGTATGCGCGGCGTTCATCAGTTGCCGGATCGGCGACACCAGCCAGTTGGCGAAGTTCAGGCCGATCAGCACCGACGCCATCAGGATGGTCAGCGCGATCACCGCGAACATCAGCGCGAAGGCGACCTGGATGCCGAGGCGGCGCGACTCCACCTGGGCGTATTCGGCCACGGAAGTCTCGGTTTGCTTGAGCTGCGCGATCACGCGGGGGTCGAGCAGCCGGGCGACATAGAGGAAGGTGTCGTTGAAGGCGCGCAGACGGATGACGGCAGCGACGTAGTTGGCGTCGGGGAACACCGCGATCTGCGGCTCGGTCTCGTTGACGTTCGAGAGGAAGTCGGCCGGCGGCGTCTGGAAGCTCTGCTGGATGCCGGTCTCGGCGGTCTCCAGGACGTTGCGGTCCTTGTCGATCAGCATCGCGCCCGGCAGATTGCGCGAGGCGGCGCTGGCGGTGAGCAGCTCGCGGAAGGTGCCGCGGTCCTGGTCGAACAGCGGCCGCGCGTGCGCAATGTCGTTGGCCATGCCGAGGATGTCGCCGCGGATCAGCTGGGCGTGCTCATAGGTGTAGGCGCGCGCGACCGTCAGTGAGTTCTGGATCGCCTCCTTGGCGGGTCCGGAGAACAGCCGGTCGAGGCCGCGGTCGATGGTCACGTTGGCGACCAGCGACACCAGCACCGCCGGCAGCACCGCGATCACCGAGAACAGGCTGACGATCTGGACGTGCAGCCGCGCCGCGGCCCGGCCCCGCCGCCGCGCCTGGACCATCTGCCAGACCTCGCGGATGATGATCCCGACCAGGATCAGGATCGTTCCGGCATCGATCAGCAGGAAGGTGCTGACGACCTCAGGCGTCGGCTCGATCGGGCTGAGGCCGACCAGAACGATGAAGGTCAGGAAGGCCGACAGCAGCGCGAGCCCGACCGCCACCGGCGCCAGCCAGGTGCGCCAGGTCCAGCGCCGGCCGTCGGCGGACGATGGGTCGAAGGGGGTGGCCGTGGCTTCTGCGCTGGTCATTCCGGCAATGGGGTGAGGTGAACGCCGCATGTCCTGAAGAATCGGACTGATGCATTCCTACCACGCTGTTGCCAAATTGCGACAAATCCACGGCGCGGAAGCACGTCGCGGATTTGTCTGCATTAATTCTCATCTGGGGCTGCTTTCAGGCCCCGAAACGGTGTCAAAAAACCGTTACTAGCCCCCGCTGCGGTAGACCTGGATGTCCAGATCGCGAATCTTCTTCCGCAGCGTGTTGCGGTTGAGGCCGAGCAGATCGGCCGCGCGGATCTGATTTCCCCGCGTTGCCGCCAGCGCTGCCGTGAGCAGCGGGATCTCGATCTCCTTGAGGATGCGGTGATACAGGCCCGGCGGCGGCACGCCGTTCGGAAATCCCTGGAAATGCGAAGACAGGTACGCCTCTACCGCACCACCGAGATTGTCGATCGAGGTCGGCGCGTTCGACCCGGTGGTCACCGCCGGCGGCGCCAGCTCGCCGTCGATCACCGAAGCGGTGATCACGTCCTGCGGATACAGCGCCGCCAAGCGGCGGGCGAGGTTCTCCAGCTCGCGGACGTTGCCCGGCCAGCGGTGCTGCTTGAGCCTCTCCAGCGCCGCGGCGTCGAGCTTCTTCGGCGGCAGCCCGTCCTTCTCGGCCAGCGCGAAGAAGTGACGGACGAGATCCGGCAGGTCCTCGATGCGCTCGCGCAACGGCGGCAGCCGCAGCGGCACGACGTTGAGGCGGAAGAACAGGTCCTCGCGGAACAGCCCCTGCTGGATCAGGATCCGTAGGTCCTTGTTGGAGGCTGCGACGATGCGCACGTCGGTCTTGATCGGGGTGCGGCCGCCGACGGTGGTGTACTCGCCCTGCTGCAGCACGCGCAAAAGCCGCGTCTGCGCCTCCATCGGCATGTCGCCGATCTCGTCCAGGAACAGGGTGCCGCCCTCGGCCTGCTCGAAACGGCCGGAGGCGCGGGTGTTGGCGCCGGTGAAGGCGCCGCGCTCATGGCCGAACAATTCCGATTCGATCAGGTCGCGCGGGATCGCCGCCATGTTGACCGCGACGAACGGGCCGTTGCGGCGCTTGCCGTAGTCGTGCAGCGCGCGGGCGACCAGCTCCTTGCCGGTGCCGCTCTCGCCGGAGATCATCACCGTGAGGTCGGTCTGCATCAGCCGCGCCAGCACGCGATAGATGTCCTGCATCGCCGGCGAGCGGCCGACCAGCGGGATCGATTCGAACTCGCTGTCATCCGGCTGGCTCGCCGCCCGCTCCTTCGGCTCCGCCAGCGCGCGGCCGACGATCGCGATCAGCTCCTTCAGGTCGAACGGCTTCGGCAGATACTCATAGGCGCCGCGCTCGGAGGCCTTGATCGCGGTCATGAAGGTGTTCTGCGCGCTCATCACGATGACCGGCAGGTTCGGCCGCATCTTCTTGATCCGCGGCAACAGGTCGAACGCGTTCTCGTCCGGCATCACCACGTCGGTGATGACGAGATCGCCCTCGCCCTGGCTCACCCAGCGCCACAGGGTGGCGGCGTTGCCGGTCAGCCGCACCTCGTAACCGGCGCGTGACAGCGCCTGGTTCAGGACCGTGCGGATGGCCGTATCGTCGTCGGCAACGAGAATGCTACCTGCAGGCATAGGTGGTCCTCAATTTGATCCCTGAGAGGCATGCAACGGCGTCCCCGAAACGTCATCGCGATTGCTTTGGTCTGGTTGTTTGCTGGCGCTGTACATCGGCATCAGCACCCGGAAGGTCGTCTTGCGCGGCTGCGACTCGCACTCGATGATCCCGCCATGGTCGCCGATGATCTTCGCGACCAATGCAAGACCGAGGCCGCTTCCGGTCGGCTTGGTGGTCACGAACGGATCGAACAGGTTCGGCATCAGGTCTTCCGGCACGCCGGGGCCGTTGTCCTTGACGCAGAACTCCAGCGGCAGCGACACCCGCGACTTCTTGCCGGGCACCGACAGCCGCACGCCCGGGCGGAAGGCGGTGGTGAGCTGAATCTCGGCATCGGTACCGAGGTCGACGACCGCCTCGGCGGCGTTCTTGACCAAGTTCAGGAACACCTGGATCAGCTGATCCTGATTGGCGAGCACCGGCGGCAGCGACGGATCGTAGTCCTCGATGAAGCGGATGTTGCGCGCGAAGCCCGACTGCGCCAGCCGCTTCACGTGATCGAGCACGGAGTGAATGTTGACCGGCCCGCGTGCCACTGGGCGGTCGTCGCCGAACACCTCCATGCGGTCGACCAAAGTGACGATGCGGTCGGCCTCGTCGCAGATCAGCCGCGTCAGCATTCGGTCTTCCGAGGAGGCCTGCTGCTCCAGCAGCTGCGCGGCGCCGCGGATGCCCGACAGCGGGTTCTTGATCTCATGTGCCAGCATCGCGGCCAGCGCGATCACCGAGCGCGCGGCGCTGCGGTGGGTGAGCTGGCGGTCCATCTTGTCGGCGATGGTGCGCTCCTGCAGCATCACGACGATATGGCCCGGCCGCTCCGGCAATGGGGCGACGTGCAGGTCGACGAGCCGGTCGGCGCCGGTGCGCGGCGTGCCCAGGTCGACCTTGTACTCGTTGACCGGCGCGCTGGTGGTGCGCACCTGATCGATCAGTGCCAACAGCGGCGAGCCGAACGGCACCAGCTTCTTGAGCGATTGCCGCTGCAGGAATTGGGTGGAGGAATCGAAGAACGATTCCGCCGCCATGTTGGCATCCATGATCATGCCATCAGGGCCGATGACCAGCACCGGATTCGGCAGGGCATTGAGGATGGCATCGCCATCCGATGGAAGTCGCTTGCGCTGTTCTGCGGCTGAGCTCATGCGGCTGCACTCCAGGCAAAATCGTCGAAAGCTTCACGCAGCGCCCGATGGACCAGGGACGGCTGCTCGGATGTCAGGATACGCTCACGCCACGCCTTCAGTTTTTCGGCCGGGGCGTTGGCGTGCTGGGCGGCCACGTCGAGCCCCCAGCTGAGATGCTTGCGGGCATGGCGCAGGCCGACCCGCTCGCCGTAGTGACGGCAGATCTCGTCATACAGCGCGGTGAGAAGCACGAGCTGTTGCGTCAGCTCCGGCGCACCCTCTTCCGCGCCGCCGTCGAGACGGCGGCCGACCTGACCGGGCAGCCAGGGCTGCCCCTGCGCGCCGCGGCCGATCATGACCGCGTCGGCGCCGGAGGCATCGAGCGCCTCGCGGGCATCCTCGTAGCTCGTAATGTCGCCATTGACGACGACCGGCAGGTCGACGGCGTCCTTCACGGCGCGCACCGCGCTCCAGTCCGCCTCGCCCTTGTAGAACTGCTGCCGCGTCCGGCCATGCACGGTGATCAGCCGCACGCCGGCGGCCTCCGCGCGGCGCGCCAGCTCCGGCGCATTCAGGCTGCGCTCGTCCCAGCCGAGCCGCATCTTCAAGGTCACGGGCACGTCGACGGCTTCCACCGTCGCCTCGATCAGGGTCAGCGCATGATCGAGATCGCGCATCAGGGCCGAGCCGGACTGCCCGCCAGTGACGTGACGCGCCGGGCATCCCATGTTGATGTCGATGATGTCGGCACCGCCATCGGCCGCGACCTTGGCGCCCTCGGCCATCCAATGCGCCTCGCAGCCGGCGAGCTGCACCACATGCGGTCCGATGCCGCTCGCCTCGCAACGCAGCCGGGATATCCACCGCCCGCGCACGAGATCATCGCTCGCGGTCATCTCGGACACGACCAGGCCCGCCCCCAGCTCGGCCGCGAGTCGGCGGAACGGCGCGTCGGTGATCCCCGACATCGGCGCGAGCACCGCACGGTTTCCGAGCGAAACGTCACCTATCTTCAAGGCTTTGGCGGGTGTATTGGCCAGACCGGTCACGAACGACTCTTCGAGCTCATCGAGCGCATCATTGCGTCTGCCCCGCACTCTCAAGCACAATTCTTGGGCAGTCAAGCGTCATGCCTACACTTTAGCCAAGACCATCCACATTTCAAGTGCAGTGCAGCAAAATATGCTTGTTCGGCAGTCATAGTAAACTCGGGAGCCGCCGGGTTTTTGCATGGCTCCGTGCACATCTGCTCTCGGCTGGCCGCGGAATCCGCGGGCGATGGGTCATCCTGCACCGCTGCCACA
>NZ_CAFI01000370.1 GCF_000239775.1 Bradyrhizobium sp. ORS 375 | reverse complement strand
CTGTGCGGTCAAGCGCAGCGAACAGAGTCATTTACAACAAGCGACAAGCTTCACAGCTCGAGACTTGCGCCGAAATGACCCGGAGATAGTGAAGGCGTCGGTGCAAAGTCGAGGTGCGGACCGCTTGCGCGGTGGCCCTCATTGCACGACCCTACTCGGATCGATCTCCTCTTCACGATGTCAGATAACCCGCAGTTGCCTGAAGTCCCGGTGAGGACCAGACAATGCGAAATGTTGTCTCGCGGACGAATTTGAACACGCCGATTAGCTAACAGCCCGCCTGCGCCCTGTCGGGCTTCGGCGCGGCAGCCTTCGCTGCACATCTGGCTTGCCGAGCCGGAGCAGGCGTAGCCTGCGAAGGCTGGTGGAGCCTGTCGGGATCGAACCGACGACCTCATGCTTGCAAAGCACGCGCTCTCCCAGCTGAGCTAAGGCCCCATACTCGGAAAGACGAAAGCAATGAGCGTGATCGTCGAGACGATGCTTGCCAATCAAGTCCGCCTACGCCCTATCGGGCTTCGGCGCGACAGCCTTCGCGCATCTTCGACCTCACTCAGTCGAAATGCACAGGGCACGATCGGCTGGCTGGCCGAGCCGTAGCGCCGGAGGCGCGAAGGCTGGTGGGCCTGGGAAGACTTGAACTTCCGACCTCACGCTTATCAAGCGCGCGCTCTAACCAACTGAGCTACAAGCCCTAACGCTTGAGAGGCTCGGATCAGGTCAACCACCCGGCGCCTCACAGCGCCATGATGATGCACAGCGCCAAGCCCCAGGCAGCGTGTTCGTCCGCGAAGAAAGAGAAACGAAGACGGCGAAATCCCGCCAATGGAGCTCACGCAAGACCTGGCGGTCTCGGTGGCCCCTCATGTTTCTAAAACAGCTCGATAGTGCGCGATCCGAAGATCGTGGTCCGAAGA
>NZ_CAFI01000371.1 GCF_000239775.1 Bradyrhizobium sp. ORS 375 | reverse complement strand
ACCGGTTCGCTCGCGCGTTCAGCTCGCCATAGCTGATCGTCTCATCGCCGTCGACGACAGCGACTGCATCGGGATCCGCGGCAGCCTGTGTTTCGAATTGAGCGACGAGACCGGTGAACGATGCCACGCGCGCCGTGTCGTTGGCCCGCGCGAGCAGCGCGAGATCGCCGTCGTTATCCGCGGTGATGCGCCCGACGGTCTGCTCCGGATCGCGGCTGACGGCAGCAAGCAGTCGCGCCAGCGCCGCCTGCAGCCTCTGAATCTGACTTTCGTCAAAATGTTGCCGCTGATAGTTGAACACGAACCGGAGTTGGCCATCGACTCCCACGCTGACGAACAGCGGATAGTTGCTGGTCTCCAGGATCTGCGTCCGGCTGGCGCTGAGTTGTCCGTGCTTCGTCTTGAGAGCCTGATCGATCGGATAGTTCTCGAACACAAGAATGGTGTCGAACAGCTGACGCCCGGCCCGTCCGGCGAGCCGCTGGATGTCGGCGAGCGGCATCCAGCCGTGCTCACGCAGAACGAGGTTACGATCCTGCAGCTCACGCAACCAGGCGCCGACGGTCTGCTGCGGATGGGCGCGATCGACAACCGGCAGCGTATTGATGAACAGGCCGATCATCTCCTCGGCACCGACGAGGTCAGCGGGCCGGTCGGATACGGTCACGCCGAAGCACACCGTGTCCTGGCCGGCATACCGGCGCAGCAAGAGCGCCCAAGCGGCCTGAACGACGGTGTTGAGGGTCACCCGCTCGCGGACAGCGAACTGCTGCAGCCGCTCGCTGAGATTCGGATCCACCGCCATCGACAGAGAGCCGTGACCGGCGCCGACGCTCTCACCGGCTGACGTCAGCGCGCTCGGCTCGTCGAGCTGCGCGAGCGCAACGCGCCAGAATGCAGATGCCGCATCATGATCTCTCGCCTGAAGCCAAGCGATATAGTCGCGATAACGCAGCCTCTGCGTCGGAAGGGTGCCCTGCTCGAGCAGCTGCATCACCTCGGCCAAGAACCGGGCCGAGCTCCAGCCGTCCATCAGGATGTGATGGTGGGTCCAGATCAGGCAGTGACGGCTGTCGTCCAGCCTGATGAGTCTGAGGCGCTGCAACGGCGGGCGCGACAGATCGAAGCCATCCGCGCGCTCGCGCCGCGCAATTGCGCTCAGCGCATCCTCCAACGCCGCGGGAGTCAAGCCGGCCAGGCGCCCCCGCCAGTCTTCCTCGACAAAGCGGATGTCTGCGCGGCGATAGACGATCTGCTGCGGCGATCCCGCCAACTCTCGCCATCGGAAGCCGGTGCGCAAGACGTCGTGGCGATCAGTGACCACCTGCCAGGCGGCATGCAGCTTGTCAGAATCGAGGCCGCAGATCTCGGCCGTCAGCTGGTTGACGTAGAGGCCCGTGCCGTGGTCATGCGCTGCATGGAACAGCATGCCCTGCTGCATCGGCGACAGCGGATAGATGTCCTCCACCTCGCGCCAATCCAGTGCGAGCACATCGAGCTCGGCCTGGGTCAGCTTCGAGAGCGGCACATCGGACGGCGTCAGGCCGTGGACATCGCTCGCACAGTGATCGAGCATCTCCTTCAACGCGGCCTTGAAGCAATCCGCCAGTTCAATGACACTCGCGGTGCGATAGCGCTTGCGGCTGAAGCCGAACGACACTTTCAGAAGGCCACCCTGCACGCGGGCATTAATGGCGAGGTGGTGCCGCAATGGGCTCGACGCGGCACGTGAAGGGCCGGCACTTTCCGTCGCGCTGGCGAACAACGCAGCATCGCCGGCGTCGCCGTCCACCTGACCCAGATAGTTGAAGCCGATCTGCGGCTCAGAACCGGCCGAGAGCGCCATGCGTTGCGCGTCGGAGCCGAGATAGCGCAGGAGGCCGTAACCGAGACCCCAGTGCGGCACCGCGCGCAGCACCTCCTTCGTCGCCTTGATCAGCGACGCCGGATTCTCGCCTCCTCCGGCGAGCCGTACGGGGAACGCGGTCGTGAACCAGCCGATCGTCCGCGAGAGGTCGAGGCCGGCGCCAATGTCCTCGCGGCCATGACCTTCGAGCTCGATCACGATGTTCTCTCGGCCCGACCATTGCCACACCGCGCGCGCCAGCGCCGACAGCAGGATGTCGTTGACCTGGGTTCGATAGGCCGCATGGACCGGCCCGAGCAGACGCCTGGTCAGATCGGCCTCGAGGTCCAACGTGACCTCGCATGCATCGGCGACCGTATCGCGTACGTCAGACGCGTTGTCGCACGGAATGACGCTCGTCGATCTTGCGCGCGCCCAATATTCGAGCTCCGCGGCGAGCTCGTCGGAGCCGGCATGCGCGTGCAGCGCGGCGCTCCATTGTGCATAGGCATGAGTCTTCGGCGGCAACACCACCGCCTGCTCTCCGCGGGCGAATTGCTCATAAGCCGCAGCCACATCCTCCAGCAGCACACGCCAGGAGACGCCGTCGATGACGAGGTGATGAATCACGAACAGCAGCCGCTGCTCGCCCATCGGCAGATCCATTCCGACGACCCGAACGAGAACACCTCTTGTCAGCGAGAGGCTCGCCTGAACTTCCGTGGCGAGCGCCGTCACCGCGTCGGCATCGGCGACCTCGCATGACCAGAACAACTCGGAGAGGGCAGCCGACGAGTCGTGATCCGCGTGCCAGATGCCGTCGACGCGGGCGAAGCGCAGCCTCAGTGCGTCATGCCGGGCGACGACAAAAGTGACCGCGCGGCGCAGCGTATCCCACTCCAGCCGCCGACGGGGCCGCAACAGCACCGCTTGATTCCAGTGATCCGGGACCTGCAGCTCCTGCTCGAAGAACCTGAGCTGAATCGGCAGCAGCGGATGCGGACCGGCAACGCGGCCTTGCTCGGCATGAGTCGTGGACTGCAGCTCGCGACGGGCCTCCCGCGCGAGAGCCTCGAGCGTCTGATGCTTGAAAACATCGCGCGGCTCGATCGCCAGACCGACGCGGCGCGCGCGGCTGACCATCTGCAGGGAGATGATGGAGTCGCCGCCGAGCTCGAAGAAATTGTCGGTGATTCCGATCTCCGGCTGGCTCAGGAGCTCTGCCCAGATCGCGGCGAGCGCGATCTCGTTCGGCGTTCGCGGCGGGACCCGGCCAGTCGCATCACCCATCTCCGGCGCCGGCAGCGCAAGACGGTCGACCTTGCCGTTCACCATCAGCGGCAGACGGTCGAGCACGACGATGCGCAACGGCACCATGTAGTCCGGCAGCTCGACGGCCAGCGCCTCGCGGAGCACGGCGCCGTCCAAGGCCACATCACCGCTCACATAGCCGATCAGTTGGCGTGCTTCACCGATCTCGCGCACGATCACGGCGGCGGCGCTGACAGCAGGCTGCTGCAGCAGGCGCGCCTCGATCTCACCGAGCTCGATGCGGAAGCCGCGGACCTTCACCTGATGGTCGGCCCTACCGACATAGTCGATAGCGCCGTCGCTGCGCCATCGTGCGAGATCGCCGGTGCGGTACAGCCTCGCCCCCGGCAATCCGAAGGGATCGGCGATGAAGCGTTCCGCGGTCAGCGGAGCGCGACCGAGATAGCCGCGCGCCAGCCCCGCGCCACCGATGTACAGCTCGCCGGTCGTTCCCTCATCCACAAGGTTGAGGTCGGCATCGAGGATGCGCAGCACCGTTCCGGGAATGGGATATCCGATCGGCACCCGCCGCCCGCCCACACTCGAGCAATTCCAGAACGTCGCATTGATGAGGGTCTCGGTCGGCCCGTAGCGATTGTCGAAACGGACGGACGGAAACGTTGTCCGAACCTGATCCATGAGCTGGACCGCGAGCGCCTCGCCGCCGGAGAACAGGCGCTTCAAGCTCGTACACCGCACCGCTTCCGGCTCGGCGATGAATTGAGCCAGCATCTGCGGGACGAAGTGCAGCGTGGTTACGCCGTAGGTCGTGATCGCGTCGATCAAACGCTTCGGCTCGCGATGCGCGCCGGGAGGCGCGATCGCCAGTCGTGCGCCGGCCGTCAACGGCCACAACATCTCCCAGACCGCGACGTCGAAGCCGAACGGCGTCTTCTGCAGCAGGGTTTCATCTGGCGCGAGCTTATATTCCGCCTGCATCCAGGCCAGCCTGTGGGCCAGTCCTTCGCGCGTGCAGGCAACGCCCTTGGGGACGCCAGTCGAGCCCGACGTATAGATCACGTAGGCGAGATCTTCGGCATGGGCGGGGAGCAAGAGGTTCGACCGATCGCTTTCGGCGGGTTGGCCGCAATGGGCCGCGTCGGTCACAATCACATCGATCCCCCCCGCGACATTCGTCGCGGTGAAGCGGTCTTTCAGCCCCGACATGGTCAAGATCATCCTGGCGCCGCTGTCGCGCAGCATCGCCATCAGTCGCGGATGAGGATAATCGGGATCGAGCGGGAGATAGACCGCGCCAGCCTTTAGCACCGCGAGCACGGCAACGATCATGTCGATGCTGCGCTCGAATGCGAGCCCGACCAAGGCATCCCGAGCGACACCACGGGCGCGAAGCTGCCGCGCCAAGCGGTTGGCGCGTGCGTTCAGCTCGGCATAGCTCATCGATGAATCATCGGTCACGAGAGCTATCGCAGCCGGACGCCTCGCCGCCTGCCGCTCGAACTGCGCCACGACGTCGAGAGCTGCGTCCTGGACGGTCTGCGCAAGAGGGCCCCCGCTCCAGCCGAGCACACGTCGTATCAGGCTGTCGTCCAGGCCATGCAATTCGGCCAGCGGACGGTCGCCAGCGTCGGTCATCCGCGCCAGCAGATGGGTAAACGCCGTCTGCATCCGCTCGATCTGCGCGCGATCGAAGCGGCTGCGGTCGTAGCGGAAGCCCAGCTTGATGCCGGAAGGCGCGACGAAAGCGGCGATCGTCAGCGGATAGTTCGTGATCGAGATCTGCTCGACGCCGCTGGTGCGTGGACCGTCTCCCGGCTGATCGCGCAGCACATCGGCGACCGGATAATTCTCGAACACAAAGAGCGTATCGAACAGCGCACGACCGGCGCGACCGGCGAGCCGCTGGATCTCGTACAGCGGCATCCAACCGTGCTCGCGCAAATCCACGTTTGCAGCCTGCAGGGCGCGCAGCCAATCGCCGACGAGCGTCTCCGGGCTCGCGTCATCGAGCACAGGCACCGTGTTGATGAACAGGCCGACGATGTCCTCCACGCCGGCGATCTCGGGGGGCCGCCCCGAGATCGTCGCACCGAAGCTGACAGCGCTCCGGCCGATGATCCGCCGCAACAGCTGGACCCAGGCGCCTTGCAAGATCGTGTTCAAGGTCACCCGCTCGCGCCGGGCGGCGGCCAGCAGCCGTTCCGTTCTCGTCGCGTCGATGACGAGATCGATGGAGGCATGGCCCACCGCAACCTCTTCGGGTCCGCCCAGCGCATCGACCAGCAGACTCGGCTCCTCCACCGAGGCGAGCCATCGCGACCAGAATGCGCCTGATGCCTCCCGGTCCTGCCGGCTCAGCCACGCGATGTAGTCGCGGTATCGTCCTCCCGCCGCGGGAAGCGTCGCTGCACGAACATGCTGCATGATCTCTGCGATCAGCCGCGCCGCGCTCCAACCATCGAGCAGAATGTGATGATGCGTCCAGATCAGCCGATGTGCGTCATCGCCAAGCGCAACCAGACGGACGCGCTGCAGCGGCGGCCGTGACAGATCGAAGCCGGCCTGGCGTTCGGCCTGCGCGAGGGCCGCCAGCGCGCTCTCGCGCGCGGCGCCATCCATTCCCGCCACCTGGTCGCGCCAGTTCTCTGCAACGAAAGGCACCGCAACCTGACGAAATACGAGCTGCTGCGGCGTGCCGGACAGTTCTCGCCAGACGAAGGCGCTCCGCAACACCGCGTGGCGTGCGGTCACAGCCTGCCAGGCCGCCTGCAGCCTCGATGCATCGACACCGCTGATGTCGACCGCGATCTGACTGACATAGCTGCCGCTGTCAGCATCACGCAACGCGTGGAACAGCATGCCCTGCTGCATCGGCGACAACGGATAGATATCCTCGATGTCGCGCCAGTCCTGCACGGATCCGAGAAGGTCGAGCTCCGGCTGGCTGAGGCGCGACAACGGAACGTCTGACGGTGTAATGCCGCTTGCGCCGCTGGTGCAATGCGCCACGACCTCGCGCAGCGCAACCGCATAATGGTCCGCGAGCCGCTGGACGGTGGCGCGGCGATAGCGTTTCCGACCAAAGCCGAACGTGAGCCGCAGCTCGCGGTCGAGCACCTGGCCGTTGATGCTGAGCCAGCGGCCCAGCGGCGCGCTGGCGCTGCGCGATGGCCCGGCACTCTCCGGCGCGATGCTGAACGCGCTTTCCGGGCCAAGGCTCGAGCCGAACTGACCGAGATAGTTGAAGACGATGCGCGGCTGTGCACCGTCCGCCAAGGCGGCGCGTTGCGCATGAGTGCCGCAATGGCGCAGAATGCCGTAGCCGAGCCCGCGCCACGGAATGGCGCGCAGCTCCTCCTTGATCGATCTGACGAGCGCCGCATCATCGCTCCCGCAACCCGAGAGCCGGACGGGAAAGGCGGTCGTGAACCAGCCGACGGTCCGCGACAGTTCCACGCCCTCGAAGATGTCTTCCCGGCCGTGGCCCTCCAGCTCGACGAGGACGTCATCGAGCCCGCTCCAGCGTCCGACTGCCCTCGCCAAGGCGGCAAGCAGGAGATCATTCACCTGCGTGCGGTAGGCCGCCGGTGCGTCCTTCAACAGCTTCGTGGTCAGGTCCGCATCGAACGCGACAACAACCTCGTCGCCCTCGGCGACCCGATCGATATCGCGATGGTCATCGTCGCAGGGCAGATCGCACGGAACGGTACGCGACCGCCAATATTCGAGCTGATCCGCCAGCTCTGCGGAAGAGGCGTGCTGTTCGAGCCTCCTGCTCCATGATCCCACCGATTGGCTCTTCGGCGCCAGCACGATCGCCGCGGCACCTTGCACAGCCTGTCCATAGGCCGAGGCGAGATCCTCCAGCAGAATGCGCCAGGATACGCCATCGACGACGAGATGATGCACGACGATCAGAAGCCGCTGGCTTCCATCACTGACGTCCATTCCGACCAGCCGGAGCAGCGCCCCCTGCAGCGACAGGCTCGCCTGCGCGGCTGCGGCGACCGCCGCGATCTCCGTTGCATCGGCGACGCTGCGCGTCCAGAGCAGGTCGGCGGCAGACGGTGCCCCGCCATAGGTCGCCTGCCACTCACCATCGACCTCGGCGAACTGCATCCGTAGCGCATCATGCTGCGCCACGACGGCTGCAGCGGCCCGGCCAATCGCCTGCCAGTCGAGTCGCGCCTTCGGCACGAGCAGCACGGCCTGGTTCCAGTGATGCCGCTCGCCGGCGTCTTCGTCAAAGAAGCGACGCTGAATCGGCAACAATGGTACCGGCTCGTGATCGTTCTCGGCCGGTCGTAGGCCGACATCAGGAGCATGGTCGCGCCTTGCGACACGCGCCAGTTCCTGAAGCGTCTGATGCCGGAACAGATCGCGCGGTTCTATCAAGACGCCGCGTTGACGGGCACGTCCGACCACCTGCAGCGAAACGATGGAGTCGCCGCCGAGCTCGAAGAAATTGTCCGTCAGTCCGACACGCGCATGGCCGAGCAACTCGGACCAGATCGCCGCCAAGGCCAGCTCCGTCCCGGTCTGCGGAGCCACGTAGTCCGTCCGGGCCGCGGGATGGGCGGGAAGCGGCAGGGCCTCGCGATCGATCTTGCCGTGAGACGTCACCGGCATCTGCGCGACGCGCATGATCTGCGCTGGGACCATGTAGTCGGGCAGTTCTTCGAGCAGGGCCGCCCGCAACTTGCTTTCGTCGAGAGTGCTATCGCCACAGACATAGCCGATGAGCTGCTCACGTCCGGCGATCTCACGCGCGACGACCACGGCCGCCTGTACACCGCTCTGCTGCGCCAATCGCGCTTCGATCTCGCCGGGCTCGATGCGAAAGCCACGGATCTTGAGCTGATGGTCGGAGCGCCCGACATAGTCGATCACGCCATCATTACGCCAGCGGGCCAGATCGCCGGTGCGGTACAGCCTCGCGCCCGGCTCGCCATACGGATCTGGAATGAAACGTTCAGCCGTGAGTGCCGGACGATTCCAATAGCCGGTCGCCAGCCCTTCGCCCCCGATGTGCAACTCGGCGGTGACTCCGACCGGCACGATGTTGAGATCGCAGTCGAGGACATAGGCCGAGCGGCGTCCGACTGGACGGCCGATCGGAGCGTAAGCGCAGTCGATCTCGGCCTCCGCGTTCACTTTCCAGACCAGCGGCGTGACGACGGTTTCGGTCGGACCGTAGCCGTTGATCAGCTTGCGTGGTTGCAGCGCGCGCCGGACGTTGTCGAAGCCCGACTTCGGCATCGCCTCTCCACCGAACGAATACAGCGACACCGGCGGCGGATTGCCGCACCATGCCGCGAAGTCGGCGAGCTGTTGCAAATAGGCCGGCGGAAAACCCGCATTCGTGACATTCTGCGCGCGCATGACCTCCAGGGTCTGCTCGGCCGACCAGAGATCGGCGTCACGCATCACCAGCGCAGCACCGCAGCTCAGCACGGTCCAAAGCCGCTCATGCGCGCCATCAAAGGTGAAGGAGAGAAAGTGCAACTCGCGCGACTGACGATCCATCTCGTAGAGCTCGGCCGTGACCTCGCAATGCATGGCGAAAGGCCCGTGGGCCACGGCGACGCCCTTCGGCACGCCGGTCGAACCGGACGTGTAGATGACGTAGGCCAGGCTCTGCGGATGAACGTCGATTCCCGGATCGGTCCCGCTGCCGTCGTAGGGAACAGCGCCGACGTCAACAGCGCTGATCCCCTCCATCCCGGACCATTCGCTCAAACCGGCCGCCGCGGCCAGCACAACGCGCGCACCCGCGTCGCGAACCGTCGCGGACTGCCTCGCTGGCGGATGATCAGGGTCGAGCGGCAGATAGGCCGCGCCGGCCTTCAACACCGCAATGAACGCCGCGACCAGATCGGACGAGCGCCGCATCGAGATGCCGACGATCTCGCCAGGCCGAACGCCTCGCGCGATCAGATGCCGCGCCATTGCGTTGGCACGCTGGTTGAGCGCTCCATAGCTGATCGTCTCCGTCCCGAAGATCAGCGCCGGCGCATCAGGTCGGTCCTTGCCATGCTTCTCGAACATGCGATGCACCGGGAGGAACGGCGTCACGGCGGCGGTGCTCTCGTTCCACCGACTGACGGTCTCGCGTTCGACCTCCGACCGGAAATCGATGGTCGCGATCGCGCGCGAGGGGTCGTCCGCCATCAGCTCCAGGATCGCACGCCAATGTATCGCGAGCCGCTCGATCGTCGAACGATCAAACAGCGCTGTCGCGAAGGAGAACAGCGCCGAAATGTCGCCCGATGGCAGCTCCTCGCTGTCGAGGGCAAGATCGAATTTGACGGTCTCGATCTCGGGCGCGATCGGCTCGATCTGCAACTCGGTCCCAACGTCGATTGGGGAGTGATCCCCGCGGCGCTGATGGTTGTAGAGCACCTGGAAGAGCGGGCTCTGGCTCAGGCTACGCTGGGGCTGCAGGGCGTCCAGCACGCGTTCGAGCGGAACGTCGTGGTTCTCTTGAGCCTCGCGCGTGGCGTTGTGGACGGCAACGATGAATTCGGCGATCGTGCGTCGCGTGTCGATCTGTGTGCGCAGCACCTGCGTATCGACGAGCAGGCCGATCAGCCGCCGCGTCTCGGGCCGGTCCCGGTTGGCCATCGGAACTCCGACGCAGAGATCGGACTGCCCGCTGTAGCGATGGAGCAGCAATTTGTAGGCTGCCAACAGGACGACGAAGATGGTCGTCTGGAGTCGCTGCGCGACTGCTCGCAGGCGGTCAGCCAGGGGAATGCCGAGCGCGCCACGCACGGCATCGCCGGACTGATCGGCCTCGGCGGTCCGCGCACGATCGAGCGGCAGCTGCAGCATCGCCGTGTCGCGAAGACGGCCGGTCCAATAGCCGAGCTGCCGTTCGCCTTCGGCGGCGCCGGCCCACAGCCGCTGCCACACGGCGAAGTCGGCATAGTCGATCTCGGGCGCGGGCAGCGGGCGGACCTCGCCTCGCGCCTCGCAACGATAGAGCTGCCAGAACTCGTCGATCAGCACCTGTAGCGACCAGCCATCAGCAACAATGTGATGCAGCGTGACCGCGAGGATGTGATCCTGCTCGCCTAGCGCCAGCAGGGCCGCACGCAAAAGTGGACCGTTCTCGAGATCGAACGGCAACGCAGCCTGCTCGCGCCGCACGCGAGCCACCTGCTGCTCGCGGTCGGCTCCGCCGAAGATGATCCGGCGCAGTTCTACGGGCTGCGGCGCGCCGATGATCTGCTCCGGCTCGCCGCCTTCCTGCCGGAAGACGGTGCGGAGCGCGGCATGGCGGATCACCAGGTGATCGAGAGCCCGTTGCAGCGCGTCAACATCGAGGCGGCCGCGAAGGCGGATCGCGAGAGGCATGTTATAGGCCGCACCGCCGGGGTCCATCCGCCAAAGAAACCAGAGACGGGCTTGAGCAAACGACAGCGGGGACCGCTGCAGCTGCTGACGCGCGATTGGGAGGATCGACAGATCGATGCCCTTTGCAGCGAGCTGTGTCAGGAAGGCGCGCTGTTTCGCAGGATCGAGCGATGCGAGCCGCCGCGCGATCTCGCTGAGCTGCTGATGCTGGAGTCCGGATTGATCATTCATCGGCAAGCTCGACTTCCTTGAGCAGATCGAACATCGCGGCGATGTCGTCGCCGCGCCTGGCTTCTGGCGGATCGACAGCCAGCGCGGATGCGATCCGCTCGATTGTCGTCAGCTCGAACAGCCGCTTCAGCGGCAGATCCCGTCCGAGATCGCGCCTGATCCGGCCGACGAGCTGAACCGCAATCAGCGAATCGCCACCGAGCTCGAAGAAGTTGTCGGTGACGCCGACCTCGTCCTGGTGCAGCAGATCGGCCCAGATCGCGGCGAGCGTCGCCTCGGTCGGATTGCGCGGCGCGACGCGCACGCGCTCGGCCAGCGCCGCATCCGGTTGCGGCAGCGCCTTGCGGTCGATCTTGCCGTTCGGCGTCAGCGGCAGCTGGGA
>NZ_CAFI01000372.1 GCF_000239775.1 Bradyrhizobium sp. ORS 375 | reverse complement strand
ATGGTGGCGCTGGCATACTGGATATGCTTATCAGTTGGGGCACGCCGAATGGCGCGCTCAACGAAATACAAGCCGTCGATCGAGGCGGCTGAGTCCAGGAGGACCCCCATGGCAGACACCTCACGCCGCAATCTGCTCGTCGCTGGCGGCGCCGCGGCAGCAGCCGCGCTCGTCACCGACACGCAGCCCGCAGCGGCGCAGGCCGGGCCGAAGCCGATCTTCGCCGTGCCGGCCACGACCATCCCGATCGTCGGCGAGCAAGGCGTGTTCCCTGTCCGCCGCATCTACTGCATCGGCCGCAACTACGCGGCGCATGCGATCGAGCGTGGCTCCGATCCGAACCGCGAGCCGCCGTTCTTCTTCCAGAAGCCGACCGACGCGATCCAGAACGTCGCCATCGGCGAGATCGCCGACCATCCCTATCCGTCGCTGACCAAGAACTATCACCACGAGGTCGAGCTGGTCGCTGCGCTGAAATCCGGCGGCACCAACATTCCGGTCGAGTCCGCGCTCGATCACGTCTATGGCTATGCGCTCGGCCTCGACATGACCCGCCGCGACCTGCAGAACGGCATGGCGGCCGAGAAGAAGCCGTGGGAGATCGGCAAGAGTTTCGACCATGCCGCGGTGATCGGCCCGATCCATCCGGTCGCCAAGGTCGGCCACTTCACCAAGGGCGCGATCTCGCTCGCGGTGAACGGGACGATCAGGCAGAACTCCGATCTCACCAAGATGATCTGGAGCGTCGCCGAGCAGATCGCGAAGCTGTCCGAGGCGTTCGAGCTCAAGGCCGGCGACATCATCTATTCCGGCACGCCGGAGAATGTCGGCCCGGTGGTGAAGGGCGACGTGCTGTTGTGCAAGCTCGAGGGGCTGCCGGACATGTCGATCAAGATTGTTTGAGGCAGGAGGTCCATCTGCTGCGTGCTTCTGCAACTGTCAAATCAGATGAAGCTTGGTCGCGGCGACGGACGGTGTG
>NZ_CAFI01000373.1 GCF_000239775.1 Bradyrhizobium sp. ORS 375 | reverse complement strand
AGCCACTGACTGCTACCGTTGTTCGTCGGCATCTGGACACGACGACAGAGAAACACATGGCAAAAGACACCACCGGCCGCATGCATGTGCAGGTCAAGACCGGGGGCAAGCGCAAGCTGTCCTCGAAACTCTGGCTGGAGCGCCAGCTCAACGATCCCTATGTCGCGCAGGCCAAGCGCGACGGCTATCGCTCGCGCGCAACCTACAAGCTGCTCGAGATCGACGACAAATATCACCTGCTCAAGCCCGGCATGACCGTGGTCGACCTCGGCGCCGCACCCGGCGGCTGGAGCCAGATCGCGGCGCGCCGCGTCGGCGCAGAGGCGGGGAAGGGCAAGGTGGTGGCCATCGATCTCCTGGAGATGGGCGAGATCCCCGGCGTGACCTTCGCCCAGCTCGACTTCCACGCCCAGGATGCGCCGGAGAAGCTCCGCGCCATGATGGGCGGGCGGGCCGACGTGGTGATGTCGGACATGGCGGCCAACACCACCGGCCATCGCAAGACCGACCAGCTGCGCATCGTCGGCCTCGTGGAACTCGCCGCGCACTTCGCCGGCGAGGTGCTCAAGCCGGGCGGCAGCTTCCTCGCCAAGACCTTCCAGAGCGGTGCCGATGCCGAGCTGCTGGCCCAGCTCAAGCGCGATTACGCCAGCGTGCGCCACGTCAAGCCGGCGGCGAGCCGGCAGGATTCGTCGGAGCGCTATGTGCTGGCGATGGGCTTCCGCGGCGGAGAGCAGGCCGACCTGTTGTAATGGCGTCATTGCGACGGCGCGGTCCTGGCGATACAGAGCAGGTGCAATCAAGGTCTCGGGAATCGGCTTAGGGCCGGCGAGACTTGAACTCCGGAGGTCCTGCATGCGTGTCCTGAGCTGGAGCGCCCTCGCGCTGGGTTTGATGGTCGGGATCGCCGTATCGGGCCCGGCTCACGCCCAGGCCTACGATCCGCGCTATCCCGTGTGCATGAAGGTCTATGAAGGCGGCCGGTTCGGCGGGGGCGAGTGGATCGACTGCAGCTATACCTCGCTGCCGCAATGTCGCGCGACTGCGTCCGGCCGATCAGCGATGTGCGACCTCAATCCGTTCTACGCGCCGCCGCAGCCTCCGCCGCGTCGCGCACATCGACGGCATCGCTGAAACATGTCGTGACGGAACGGCCATTGCCGTGCCGCACAATCAAGCTCAAGATCCGAGACTTCCAGTCAGCGGGCCGCCATGCCGCATCGTTTCATCATTTCCATCGTGACGCTCCTGCTGCTGGTGCCGGCGATCGCGATCGCCGCGCCATCGCACAAGCGCAAGGCGCAACGCTGGCAGGGCTACGGCTTTCTGCCGGGCTACAAGCAGCCGCCGAACAACAGCCTGCCGCTGTACGCGGACAAGGAGGCGATGCGCAACGGACCGCGCGGCAGCCGCCGCCACTGGTACATCGACGGCACGCCGAAATACATGCTGTACAACGGCGAGTGGCACTATTTCGGCCAGCCCGGTTTCTATCGCGGCCATTATAACGGCGGCAGCTTCGGCCCGTGCTGGACCCGCACGCCGGTCGGCATGGTCTGGACCTGCGGCTAGGGTCTTTCTTCACCAGCGTCTTCTCAGGGCGGCCGCTGCTGCAGCGGAGTTGCGGCGCGCGAGCGATCGCGTCTGGACAGGGCGCCGTTTTCCCGCTGAAATGCCGCTTCTGAGAGGCAAGAGAAGAAACGCGAGCCGCTCGTTCGGCCCACCCTGGAGGACTGCTTTGATGTCGTTCCGTACGCGCCTGTTCGGCGCCGTCGTCGCCTTGATGACCCTTGCCGGCGCGCCGGTCTCCGCCCAGCAGCTCGAGTTGAAGGTGATGGCACCGGCCGCGCCCGGCGGCGGCTGGGATCAGACCGCGCGGGCGATGCAGCAGGCGTTCGTCGCCTCGGGCGTTGCGCGCAGCGTCCAGGTCACCAACGTCGCCGGCGCCGGCGGCACCGTGGGCATCGCGCAGTTCGTCAACGGCGCCAAGGGCGACGGCAACCAGCTGATGGTCAACGGCTTCGTCATGGTCGGCGCGCTGGCCATGAACAAGTCGCCGGTGACCTTGGAGCAGGTGACGCCGATCGCGCGCCTGACCGAGGAGATCCAGGTCATCGTGGTGCCGGCGAACTCGCCGATCAAGAATGCGCAGGATCTGGCTGCCGCATTGAAGGCCGACATCGCCAAGGTGACCTTTGCCGGCGGCTCGGCCGGCGGCGTCGATCACGTCATGGCGGCGCTGTTTGCGGGCACGGTGGGGGCCGACGCCAAGAAGGTCAACTACATCCCGTTCTCCGGCGGCGGCGAGTCGCTGGCGGCGATCCTCGGCGGCAAGGTCACGGCGGGCATCTCTGGCCTGTCCGAATATGACGGGCAGATCAAGAGCGGCAAGCTGCGCGCGATCGGCGTGTCCTCGGAGAACCGCATCCCCGGCGTCGACATCCCGACCTTCAAGGAGCAGGGCATCGACCTCGTGCTCGCCAACTGGCGCTCGGTGGTGGCCGCGCCCGGCATCACGCCGGAGCAGAAGAAGACGCTCAGCGAGGCCGTCGAGAAGATGGTCAAGTCGGATGCGTGGAAGGAGATCCTGAAGCAGAAGGGCTGGGATGACGCCTATCTCGCGGGTGATGCCTTCGCCGACTTCCTGAAGAAGGAGAACGTCCGGGTCACCGACGTGCTGAAATCGGTCGGTCTCGTGAAGTCATGACGACGGAGAGCGCTGGCACGGAGACACGCGCGCGAGGCATCGACAAGGCCGGCATCGTCATTGCGGCGCTGCTGGCCGCCGTCGCGCTGGTGCTGGTCTATGACGCCAACCAGATCCCGGCGACGACCATGTACGGCATGGGCCCGCAGGTCATGCCGGTGGTGATCGCGATCGGGCTCGGCATCCTCGCTCTCGCCAATCTGATCGATGCGATCAGGGGCAACCTGCCAGCGCGCGAGAGCGCCGATCCGATTGCGGTGCTGCTGATCCTGGTGGGGATGGGACTGTTGATCGCCATCATCGGCTTCGGCGGCGGCTTCATTCTGGCCACCACCGCGCTGTTCGTCACGACCTCGGCGGCGTTCGGTCGCCGCGCCTTCGCCACCGACCTCCTCATCGGCGCGGTGCTGACGACGCTGATCTACATGGCCTTCGATCGCCTGCTCACCTTGAGCCTTCCCGCCGGCCCGCTCGAAAGACTGCTCTGATGGACACCTTCGCCGCGCTCGCGCATGGGATGGCGATCGCCGTCCAGCCCATGAACCTGCTCTATGCGCTGATCGGCGTCTTCCTCGGCACCGCCGTCGGCGTGCTGCCGGGCATCGGGCCGGCGCTCACGGTCGCGCTGCTGCTGCCGGTCACCTACAAGCTCGATCCGGGCGGCTCGCTGATCATGTTCGCCGGCATCTATTACGGCGGCATGTATGGCGGCTCGACCACCGCGATCCTGATCAACACGCCGGGCGAGAGCGCCTCGATGGCGACCGCACTCGAGGGCAACAAGATGGCCAAGGCCGGCCGTGGCGGTCCGGCGCTGGCGACATCGGCGATCGGCTCCTTCGTCGCAGGTACCATCGCCACCATCGGCCTCGCCTTCCTCTCACCTTATCTCGTCGACATCGCCGTCCGCTTCGGGCCGGAGGACTATTTCGCGCTGATGTGCGTCGCCTTCATCACGGTGTCGGCGACCTTCGGCGACTCGCCGATCCGTGGTCTGACAAGCCTGTTCATCGGGCTGGTGCTCGGCCTTGTCGGCATCGACAAGCTCACCGGACAGGCACGGCTCGCCTTCGGCGTGCCGGAGCTGCTCGATGGCGTCGAGGTGACGACGCTTGCGGTCGGCCTGTTCGCCGTGGGCGAGGCGCTCTACGTCGCCTCGCGGCGGCATCACACCGAGGAGAAGATCGAGGCCGTCAAAGGCTCGCTGTGGATGACGCGCGAGGACTGGAGGCGCTCCTGGAAGCCGTGGCTGCGCGGCACGATGTTCGGCTTCCCGATCGGCGCGCTGCCGGCGGGCGGCGCGGAGATCCCGACCTTTCTGTCCTATTCGACCGAGCGACGGCTGACCAAATATCCCGATGAGTTCGGCAAGGGCGCGATCGAAGGCGTCGCCGGTCCAGAGGCTGCCAACAATGCCTCAGCCGCAGGCACGCTGGTTCCGCTGCTGACGCTCGGCCTGCCGACGTCGGCGACGGCAGCAATGATGCTCGCGGGCTTCCAGCAATATGGCCTCAACCCGGGACCGCTGCTGTTCGCCGAGCGCCCCGATCTGGTCTGGGGTCTGATCGCGAGCCTGTTCATCGCCAACACGATGCTGCTGGTGCTGAACCTGCCGCTGGTCGGCCTCTGGGTGCGGCTCTTGAAGATCCCGACGCCCTGGCTCTACGCCGGCATCCTCGTGTTCGCGACGATGGGCACGATCGCTGCGAAACCGTCAGTGGTCGAATTGTCGATGCTGGCCGGCTTTGGCGTGCTCGGCTTCCTGATGCGCCGCTTCGACTTCCCGATCGCGCCCGTCGTCGTCGGACTGATCCTCGGTCCGATCGCCGAGAGCCAGTTGCGCCGTGCGCTGGCGATCAGCCTGGGTGATCCCATGACGTTGCTGCAATCTCCGATCTCCGCGACGTTGTTAGTTGTCGCGCTGATTGCGCTGATCGCGCCGTTCATCTTGAAGGGACTCGGGCGCTTCAAGGCGAATGAGGATTGAGTGTGGCGTGCAAGCGGGAAACCGTGCGATCGCACTGCAACATAACGTGACCGGCAGAAAGGGCGAAGATCGGACTCGGCTTGAAACGATGTCCGCGTGATCTGGTTTGCGCTTGAACCATCGAGACCGGGGCCTGGAACCTCGGATCAGTTGAGGAAGCGTCTTTCGGGGCGTGTCACCCCAAACCGAAAGAGACCCGATGACCGATCGCTTCGATGACGGTTTCAAGCCAGCCGCCGCACCACGTCCGTCAGCTCCGAAGATTCCGGCGCGGCCGCCGCGCCATTCCGTGATCCTGCGCGCGTCCGCCATCGGCGTCGCCGGCATCCTGTCGGCGCTGATGCTGACCGCCGTGGTGCCGCCGATTGTTGCTGACCAGTCCGATCGCGCCGTGGTGAATGCGCCTGTCATGCTGCTGACCTCGCCGATTGCCGGCCAGGTCGATGCGCTCACGGCCAAACCAGGCGGCGAGGTTCGCTCCGGCGATCGGCTCGCCGAGATCACCAATTCGCGCCTGGACCGCACCACGCTGATCTCGCTGGAGGAGAAAGCGGGCGACGCGCGTCAGAAGCTCAATGCGACCCGCGCCAAGCACCAGTCTGACGTCACCTATGTCTCTTCGCTCGATCAGGAGATCGCGAGTCAGGCCGAGCAATTGAAGGCGCAGCTGCAATCGCAGATCGAGGAGCTGCGCGCCCGCGTCGCGCAGTCGAACGCGCAGAGCACCGAGAAGAAGGCGATCGTCGACCGGCAGAACCGCATGGTCGCGCGCGACGCTGCCAGCGTCGAGATGCTGAAGCCGACCGAGCAGCAATATGCGGCGGCGCTACACGACACCGACGCCCAGACCGCCAAGCTGAACCAGAAGCAGGCGCAGTTGAAGGCGCTGAACGCCGGCATCTATGTCGGTGAGGACCTCGTCGCTCTGAACATGCTCGGCCAGAAGCGCCGAGACATCGATCTAGATGCCAGGCGGATGGAGATCGAGGAGAAGCAGCAATCGGCCGTGCTCGATGATCTCGAAGGGCTGATCAAGTCGGAGCGCGCGCGGCTGGCGCGGCTCGCCGCCGCCGATGTGCTGTCGCCCGGTCCAGGCAAGGTGCTCGCGGTCGGCGCCGATACTGGACGCCAGGTCAGCGCCGGCGATACGATCGCCTCGGTGGTCGATTGCGACAAGCGCTTCGTGGTCGCGATCTTCTCCTACCGGCAGGGTGAAGCGATGAAACCGGGCACCAAGGTGCGCATCGAGGGCGGCGGGTTTCACACCGGCGTCGTCAGCGCCGTGCTGCCGAAGACCAGCGACAAGGTCGACGAGCGCTTCGCGGTGCCGTTTCCGCAGACGGAGCGGCGCGAGCTCTACGTGATGATTACGCCCGACGCGGCCGACAGTGCCGCGGCGCAGCCGGCCTCAGCGGCGACGCCGGCCTGCACGGTGGGGCAGTGGGTGACCGTCACCCGCGACAACGGCATCGTGCCGTCGATGTCGGTGACCTGGCGCCGGATCGGCCACCTCGTCGCCTCGATCGCCGATCTCGATTCGTCCGAGCCCGATGAAGCGACACGGCGCGCCGGCGTGACCAAGCTCGATTCCGCCTTGCGATCGCAGTCGTCCACGCAGCAGTCGCAGCTCGACGACCCCTGGCTGCCGGCGGTGGGCGCGGCGTCGGCGCGATGAGGCTGCTCGTCATGCTGATGCTGTCGATGGCGCTGCTCGGCGCATCTTCCGCGCGCGCCGAATCGTCGTTCTGTCCCGGGCTGGTGCAGGCGGTCGGACCCAAGTTGCAGGGCAAGGACGCGGCGTTCGTCCGCAGCTACGAGCCCGGTGCCGGCGAGGAGGCTCTGCCGCTCGGTCTCTCGACCACGGCATTCGTGTACGACAACGCGCTCGCGGCGATCGCGCTCGTCGCTTGCGACCATGTCGATCAGGCGCGGGCGATCGGCAACGCGTTGGTGCAGGCGGCGACCTACGACCGCACCTTCGACGACGGGCGTCTGCGCAACGCCTATCGCGCCGGTCCCCTCGGTCGCGGTGCGGCGCTGCTGCCGGGCTGGTGGGACTATCAGAAGAACATCTGGGGCGAGGATGCCGCGCAGGACGGCACCGCGACCGGCAATGTCGCGTGGGCGGCGCTCGCGCTGCTGACGCTGCACCAGGCGACCGGGGACGCGAACTATCTGTCCGGCGCAAAGCGCCTGATGGACTGGATCATCGCCAACGCGAGCAACGGGTCCGAGGGTTTCAGCGGTGGCTTTCACGGCTATGATCCGCAGCAGGCGCGTCTCACCTGGATGTCGACCGAGCACAATGCCGACATCTACGCCGTTGCGTCGTGGCTCTTTCGTCTCACCTCCGCGCCGCGCTACCAGGCTGCGGCGCAGACCGCGCGCCGGCTGCTCGATCGTGCGTTCCGCGGCGATCATTTCCTGCTCGGAACCAAGCCCGACGGCAGCCTCGCCGACGACAAGCTGCTCGCGCTCGACGTGCAGCTATGGCCGTGGATGGCGGTGCCTGATGCGCCAGACTGGCGCAAGGCGCTCGGCTTTGCGCAAGCCCATCTCGCCGTCGAGGACGGCTTCGACTTCAACGGCGACCGCGACGGCGTCTGGGTCGAGGGCACGGCGCAGGCCGCGCTGGCCTATCGCATGGCCGGCAACGCCGCGGCGGGCGAGCGGCTGCTGGCGGCCATGCGCAAGGATCGAACCTCCTCAGGGCTCCTGAACGCGACGCGCGACGCGCGCGTGAGCACGGGCCTGTCGATCGATCCGAGCGGGACCAACACGATTCCCGACTTCTTCTACTACAAGCGGCCGCATCTCGGCGCGACCGCCTGGGCCGTGCTCGCCGAGACCGGCTGGAACCCGTTCACCGGCGCGAAGGTGCCCTGATGTTTCCACTTCCCAGAGATGCTGCGTCGGTGCTGACGACCGACCTTGGAGTCCTGCTCGGGCTCCTGGTGATGGCCCGGCTGCTCGACCCGACGCGCTGGCGCGATCGCGCCCTGTTCGCGGCGACGGCGGCATCGTTCCTGCTGATCTACACGTGGTGGCGCTGGCAGGACACGCTGCCGGCATTCGATCTGACCTTGCAGGCGCTGTGGCCGCGGTTGTTCATTGCGCTCGAGATCGTCGCCGTTCTCTACACGCTGATGTCGATCCTGATCCTCACCCGCAGCGTCGACCGCTCGGGACAGGCCGACGCCGCGCAGCGCGCGCTGGCCGCGCGGGGCGAGCAGCCGGCGGTCGACATCTTCATCTGCACCTATGACGAGCCGATGGAGATCGTGGAGCGCTCGATCCTTGCCGCACTCGCGCTCGACTACGCCAACAAGACCGTCTGGGTGCTCGACGACACCCGTCGCGACTGGCTGCGCACGTTCTGCGACGAGGTCGGCGCGCGCCATCTGACGCGGCCCGATAACAAGGGCGCCAAGGCCGGCAATCTCAACAACGCTCTGGCTGCGACGGCGCAGCAGTCGAACGCGCCGGTCATTCTGGTGCTCGACGCCGATTTCGCGCCCCGCCGCGATTTCCTGCTGCGCACGGTCGCCCTGTTGCTGTCCGAGCCTGACATCGCCGTCGTGCAGACGCCGCAATTCTACTACAACCCCGACCCGATCCAGCACAATCTGTTGGCATCTCGCCATTGGGTCGACGACCAGCGCTTCTTCTTCGACGTGTTCCAGCCGGCCAAGGATGCCTGGGGCTGCGCCTTCTGCGTCGGCACCTCGTTCGTGGTGCGGCGGGAGCGTCTGATGGAAATCGGCGGCTTTCCGCATGCGGCGATCTCCGAGGATCTCAATCTCACTTACACGCTGCTCAAGCGCGGTCATCGCACGGTCTGGCTCAACGAGCCGCTCAGCTTCGGTCTCTCCGCCGAGGGCGTGCCGGAATACATCACTCAGCGCGCCCGCTGGTGTCTCGGCACGATCCAGGTCGCGCTGCTGCGCGACGGTCCGATGCGCAGCCGCGGCTACAGCTTCACCCAGCGATGGCACTTCCTGCATGGCGTGCTGAACTGGCTATGCAAGCCGTTCATGGTGCTGTTGCTGATCGCCCCTCCGATCTACTGGTTCGCAGGCCTGCCGGCGTTTGAAGCCGATTACCTGTCGTTTCTGCGTTATGGCGTTCCGGCTCTGCTGGGCACCATCATCTACATGGGATGGATCTCGCGCGCGAAGACCTTGCCGCTGTTCATGGAGGCGACGCATGCGGTGACGTGCTTTGCCATCACCGCGACCTTGCTCAGCTCTCTCGTGAGGCCGTTTGGCCGCCCGTTCAAGGTCACCGACAAAGGCGGCGACCGCTCGCAGCCGCGCGTCCACGGCAAGCTGGCCACGATCTTCGGCCTGATCGCCGCAAGCTCGGCGGCGGCTATCGTCTGGGCCTTCGTGTCGCCCAATGCAGCCAGCGAGATCTCGTCGATCGATTATTTCAACCTGCTGTGGGCCGGCATCGCCATGCTGATCGCCTTCATCGCGTTCCTCGTCTGCTTCGAGCTGCCGCGGGCCGAGGATCTGTTTCCCACGGACGAAGCAGGGTGGCTGGCGCAAGGTGGCGCGGTGGTGCCATGCCGCGTCGAGGCGCTATCGTTGTCGTCCGCGCGCGTGGCGTTATCGCGCCGAGGCATGACGAAGCCAGGAAGCGCGATGCCGCTTCATCTCGATGGTCTCGGCTGGATCGACGCCTCCGTCGATGCAGTCTCAAAGAAGACCACGCATCTGCATTTGCAGCCGACCGAAGCACAGCGGCGTCAGCTCGTGGTTCGCCTGTTCAGCTCCTCCTGCGGCATCATCACCGGCCGCGCCGGCCTGCGCGGTGCCCTCGCAGGCCTCGCCCGCCGCGGCTTCGTTGGCCGCTGACGTACCAGCGCGTAGCTGGGGCGAGCGCAGCGATTCGAGTTGTCCGACACAGCATGTCGCTTACGCTCATGCGGATTGTGGGGGGCCGCTACCTCACCTTTGCGCTTCTTCGATCTTGTCGAGCACGCGCTCCGGGGCGATATCTTTCGATGCGTCGCGCAGCTCGGGCTTGGCGTCCGGCTCGATGCCCATTCGCTTCGCCATCTGGTTCAGCAGCGTCACGACCTGCGTCAGCTCGTGCTCGGTCAGCAGGCTGATCTGCAGATCGAGATCGGCGCGCTTGTCTGCTTCGCCGGCCATGCGGTTCTGCGAGATCAGCACGAAGGTCGACAGGAAGATCGCTTCGACCGAGGCGATCATCGCCAGCACGACGAAGCTCTCGTCCCAGGCCGGCACGCCCGGCACGAGGTGCAGATTGGCCAAGATCCAGAAGCCGAACACCAGGAGGTGCAGATACACGAAGATCATCGATCCGGTGAAGCGCGTGATCGCGTCTGCGACCTTTTGCTGCGCCGTCGCCTCGGCCCCCTCGCGCTTGCGGCGGTCGACCAGCGCCTGGATGTTGCGCTCGAGGGCGGGAGTGAGGCCCGGGTTCGGGGCAGGACGCGGTGCAAGCTCTTCGGTCATGCCGTGAAAACGGCATGCTGCGGCCAGGCGTTCCAGGTGACGGACGAAGAATGCCAGGCAGGTGGCTTGCGGCGCGGAGACGCAGGCCAGGTTGTCGCAGCGTCTTGCCGGACCGCAGCTTCTACTTAGATGGGCGCCACTGTCCACAGGAGAACAGAGACGTGTCTATCGGAGTGAAGTCCACCGTGTCGGCCCTCGTCGTGATAGCGTCCGTGAGTGCAGTCCAGGCCAAGAGCATGGAGTGTCCCACGATATCGGAGACGCAGGTCGAGGGCCTGTTCACGAGCTTCAACGACGCCTGGGCGACCAAGGACCCTGCCAAGGTCACCGCGCTCTTCACCAAGAAGCCAGTGCTACTCGCCACCGTGTCGAACCAGCCGCGCACGACGCCGGAGGCGGTCAACGACTATTTCGTGAAATTCCTCAAGAGCAGCCCGGTCGGCCGCATCGACACCTCGACGACCGAGCTCGACTGCAACACGGCGACCCGTCTCGGCACCTGGACGGTGACCCTGACCGATCCCGCGAACGGCACGAAGACCGACGTCAAGGCGCGCTACTCGTTCATCTATCGCTATGAGGACGGCGCCTGGAAGATCGACCATCTGCACTCGTCGATGATGCCGGAGCGGTAGGCCGCCTCGGATCGCCGGACTCGCTTCCAACTGGGGCGGGTCCGATGCGCCTCCTGACATCGCCCATCGGCTGGCGTACCTATCCCAGCTTCTGATCCCGCGCGTCGTGCGTGGTTTCGCTCGCCGACTTCGTTGCTGCCTTTTCCACGCCCTTCTCGGCGCCCTTGCGGCTCGCGATCGCCGCGACCTTGCGGCCCGAGATCTCGCTGCCGGCATCGTCGGGCATCTGCCAGAAGAAGATCGATGACAGCGCCGAGGTGATGGCGACGACGATGAAGGCCGGCGCGAAGGAGGTCGCGGTGAGCTGGCTGGCGCCATGCGCCCACATCGTCGTCTCTACCGAGAACGCGCCGACGGCGACCCCGGCAGAGATCGCGAGCTGCTGGTTGACGCTGGTGAGCGTCGTGGCGCGGCTCATCTGCGCGGTCTCGACCTCGGCATAGGCCACCGTGTTGATCGCGGTGAACTGCAGCGAGCGGAAGAATCCGCCGACGAACAGGATGATGACGATCAGCAAGAGCGGCGTCGCCGGCGTGAACAGCGCGCAGGCGGCGAGGAAGACCGAGCTGACGACGGCATTGACCGTCATCAGATGGCGGAAGCCGAAGGTCTTGATCAGCCGCGCCGCCAGCGCCTTCATGCCCATCGCGCCGGCCGAGGAGCCGAAGGTGACGAGGCCGGACTGGAACGGCGACAGCCCGAAGCCGAGCTGCATCAAGAGCGGCAGCAGGAAGGGCAGGGCGCCGATGCCGAGCCGGAACATGAAGCCGCCGACGATCGACGCGCGCAAGGTGGGCAGCCGCAGCAGCGAGAAGTCGAGCACCGGCGAATTGGTCCGCCAGGAGTGGCGGACGTAGAGCGTCATCGAGATCGCGCCGATCGCGACGAGGCTGCCGACCACCGACCAGGGCAGCAGGTTGAGCCCGGCGACCGACAGGCCGAAGGCGAGGCCGGCGAGGCCGATGCCGGCGAGCACCATGCCGTAGAGATCGAACGGCTCGGGATTGTCGCTCTTGATCGGATCGATGAAGCGCAGCGCCATGATGATGCCGACGATGCCGATCGGGATGTTGATCAGGAAGATCCAGTGCCAGGAGAAATAGGTGGTGATGAAGCCGCCGACCGGCGGCCCGATGACAGGGCCGATCAGCGCGGGGATGGTGACCCAGGCCATCGCGCCGACCAGCGCGCTCTTGTCGACGGAGCGCAGCAGCACGAGCCGGCCGACCGGCGTCATCATCGCCCCGCCCATGCCCTGCAGGATGCGCGCGAACACGAAGTTCTCGACCGAGTTGGCGAGCGCGCAGCCGATCGAGCCGATCATGAACACCGCGACCGCGCTCGAGAACACCCGCCGCGCGCCGAACCGGTCGGCGGTCCAGCCGCTCGCCGGGATGAACACCGCGAGCGACAGCAGATAGGACGTGATCGCGAGCTTCAAGGTCAGCGGGCTGGTGCCGATATCCCTGGCGATCGCCGGCAGCGAGGTTGCGATGACCGTGGAGTCCATGTTCTCCATGAACAGGGCGGTGGCGACGATCAGCGGAATGATTCGTTGCTTGTTCATCGAATCCTGGGGAGGGGACAGAGGCGGGCCGGCGCGGCGGCTTTAACACCCTGCGACGAATGGGGCCATTGCGCAGCCGGCATGGCCCCCCAAATGCAGCGCGACGCTGTCGCGTCGCTGATTGGAGATGTGCCGATGATCTACCTGCTCGCCGCTTTGGTGCCGCCGCTGGGTCTGCTGCTCAACGGGCAGCCGTTCGCGGCGATCTTCAACCTGCTGCTGTGCGTAGTGTGCCTAGTGCTCGGCCTGTTCTTCCACGTGCTGCTGCTGGTGCCCTCGGCGCACGCCTTGATCGCCGTGCACATGCGGCGGGAGGACCGGCGGCACCGCGAGGTGGTCGACGCCATCCGCCGCTATGGCCCGCCGCCGGGCGCCTGGCGCTAACGGCGGAACTTCTGCCCCGGAATCGGGGCTTTGGCGACCTTTTGTTGCGCATCAGGGGCCGATCCGGGCTGTCTTTCGCAATCGCGGGAGGACGGCGGATCGGCCCTTTGATTCGTCACGGGGCCATGCTATCGACCCGCGTCAACCCCACCGATGGGCTCCGATTCGACGGCGAGGCATGGTCTCGCCGGCGGCGCCGCTCATCCTTAAATCCCATCGCGGTCGTTCAGGCCGCAGACAAGGAGTTGACGATGGCGACCGTGCAGACACTTCGCGAAGCCTTTACCTTCGACGACGTGCTCTTGAAGCCGGGCCTCTCCGATGTGCTTCCCTCCGAGGTCGACATCCGCTCGCGCGTGACGCGCGAGATCCCGCTGAACATTCCGATCATGGCGTCCGCCATGGATACCGTCACCGAGGCGCGCATGGCGATCGCCATGGCGCAGGCCGGCGGTGTCGGGGTGATCCACCGCAATTTCGATCCCGAGGGCCAGGCCGCCCAGGTGCGCCAGGTCAAGAAGTTCGAATCCGGCATGGTGGTGAACCCGCTGACCATCTCGCCTGACGCGACGCTGGCCGATGCGCTGGCGCTGATGAAGGATTACGGCTTCTCCGGGATTCCCGTCGTGACCGGCAGCGGCAAGGGCATTCCCGGCAAGCTGGTCGGCATCCTGACCAACCGCGACGTGCGCTTCGCCACCGATCCGCGGCAGAAGATTTCCGAGCTGATGACGCATGAGAACCTCGTCACCGTGCGCGAAGGCGTCGGCCAGGACGAGGCCAAGAAGATCCTGCACAAGCACCGCATCGAGAAGCTGCTCGTCGTCGACGATCAGTATCGCTGCGTCGGCCTGATCACCGTCAAGGACATGGAGAAGGCGGTCGCGCATCCGCTCGCCTGCAAGGACGCGCAGGGGCGGCTCCGCGTCGCCGCCGCGACGACGGTGGGCGAGGGCGGCTTCGAGCGCACCGAGAAGCTGATCGAGGCCGGCGTCGACCTCGTCGTGGTCGACACCGCGCATGGCCATTCCTCGCGCGTGCTGGAGGCGGTCAATCGCATCAAGCGCATCTCCAACGCGGTGCAGGTGATCGCCGGCAACATCGCCACCCGCGACGGCGCGCAGGCGCTGATCGATGCCGGCGCTGACGCCGTCAAGGTCGGCATCGGCCCGGGCTCGATCTGCACCACCCGCATCGTCGCCGGCGTCGGCGTGCCGCAGCTCACCGCGATCATGGATGCGGTCGAGGCGGCCAAGAAGGCCGACGTGCCGGTCATCGCCGACGGCGGCATCAAGTTCTCCGGCGATCTCGCCAAGGCGCTCGCCGCCGGTGCCGATGTCGCCATGGTCGGCTCGCTGCTCGCCGGCACCGACGAGACCCCCGGCGAAGTCTTCCTGTGGCAGGGCCGCTCCTACAAGGCCTATCGCGGCATGGGCTCGGTCGGCGCGATGGCCCGCGGCTCGGCCGACCGCTACTTCCAGCAGGACATCAAGGACACGCTCAAGCTCGTGCCGGAGGGCATCGAGGGCCAGGTGCCGTACAAGGGCCCGGTCGGCAACGTCATGCACCAGCTCGCCGGCGGTCTCCGTGCCGCCATGGGCTATGTCGGCGCCAAGACGCTCGAGGACTTCCACGCCAAGGCCGAGTTCGTCCGCATCACCGGCGCCGGCCTGCGCGAAAGCCACGTCCACGACGTGACCATCACGCGCGAAAGCCCGAACTATCCGGGCGGGGCGTAAGCCACACCCATGTCATTCCGGGGCAGCACGACGCGCAAACGCGCGGCGTGCTGAACCCGGAATCTCGCTCTTGTCTTGCGCAACCACCCTCGCACCTCACCTCTGGATTCCGGGTTCGCGCTGACGCGCGCCCCGGAATGACGGAGGAGAGAGCATCGCTCGTCGGGGACTTTCCCAGCTCTCTCCGTCATTGCGAGGAGCGAAGCGACGACGCAATCCAGGGGTTGCGCACGCCGCCCTGGATTGCTTCGCTGCGCTCGCAATGACGGCTCTACCGGGCCGGCACCGAGCGTCACATCAACAAAGAAGAGGAAACGCCATGTCCCAAGGATCATCCCAAGCCAAGCGCATCGTGCTCGCCGCGCGTCCCGTCGGCGAGCCCAAGCCCAGCGATTTCCGCCTCGAGGATTATGCCGTGCCGTCGCCCGGCGCCGGCGAGGTGCTGCTGCGGACGATCTGGCTGTCGCTCGATCCCTACATGCGCGGGCGGATGAGCGACGGGCCGTCCTATGCCCAGCCGGTGCCGGTCGGCGGCGTGATGGAGGCGGGGACCGTGTGCGAGGTGGTGGCCTCCAACAATCCCGGTTTCAAGCCCGGCGACATCGTGCTGGCGCGCGCCGGCTGGCAGACGCATGCGATCTCCGACGGCAAGGGCCTCGCCAAGGTCGACCCGAGCCTCGCGCCGATCTCGACCGCGGTGGGCGTGCTCGGCATGCCCGGCATGACCGCCTATACCGGCCTGCTCGACATCGGCCAGCCCAAGGCCGGCGAGACCGTCGTGGTCGCCGCCGCCTCCGGCGCGGTCGGTTCGGCGGTCGGGCAAATTGCAAAAATCAAGGGCGCCCGCGCCATCGGCATCGCCGGCGGCAAGGACAAATGCGACTACGTGAAGAAGGAATTCGGTTTCGACGACTGCCTCGACCATCGCGATCCCGATCTCGCGGCCAAGCTGAAAGAGGCGTGCCCGAAGGGCATCGACGTCTATTTCGAGAATGTCGGCGGCCCGGTGTTCGAGGCCGTCTTCCCGCTGTTCAACGCCTTCGCCCGCATGCCCGTCTGCGGCCTGATCGCGCATTACAACGACACCCAGTCGGCGTCGCCGAAATGGGCCGGCGCGCTGATGCGCAACGTGCTGACCAAGCGGCTGCTGATCCGCGGCTTCATCGTCTCCGACTTCGCCTCCCGTCATGGCGACTTCCTCAAGGACATGTCGGCCTGGGTCCGCGACGGCAAAGTGAAGTACAAGGAGCACGTCACCGAGGGCCTGGAGAACGCGCCCGACGCGTTCATGGGCCTGCTGAAGGGGGCCAACTTCGGCAAGCAGCTGGTGCGGGTCGGGCCGGACAACGCCTAAACCCAAAGCCTGAGCCACACTTGATGTGAAAGTTCAGCGCGACCGCAAAATCACGGGAACCACAGCCCCTTATCGGGAGTCCTGAGGGAACCGGTTCATCCAGGAGGGCCCGGCACCATGCCGGGCCTTCGTCATTCCAAAGGGGGATTTTCGATGTCGCTGCCCATGGTGCTGCTGCCCGTCTTCGTCGAGGTTGCGCTCACCTTCGCGCTCTTGTTCTGGAATAGGAAGCGCGGCCAAGCCACGGACGCCGCCGACGAATTCGGCCTGCCGACCTTGTTTTACGCCCTGATCGCGATTGCGCTGCCGCTGCGCCATGCCGATCTGGTGATCGTGCTGCTGTCCTGGGTGTTCGTCGTCACCCGCTTCGTCAATGCCGGCTTTATCAGCGGGGCAGACAAGCGTGGCCTCGCCTGGACCGCCTCGGCGCTGGTGCTGCTGGCGATGTGGCTGTATTTCGCCCTGAAGATGCTTCTCCTGATCTGAACGGAATACCTTGATGACCCCCGCCGCCCGGCTGTCCGCCGCCATCGACATTATCGAGTCCATCGAGGCCAACAGGGCGCCGGCGGCCAAGGCGCTGAAGGACTGGGGCACCAGCCATCGCTTCGCCGGCTCCGGCGACCGCGCCGCCATCGCCGGCCTCGTCTGGGACGTGCTGCGCCGCCGCGCCTCCTGCGCTTACGTGATGGAGGACGACACCGCGCGGGCGCGGGTGCTCGGCATGCTCAAGCTCGAGCGCGGGCTGGACGTGCCGACCATCGCCGCGATGTGCGACGGCAGCCGCTTCGCGCCGCCGCCTCTCACCGCCGCCGAGGAGAA
>NZ_CAFI01000374.1 GCF_000239775.1 Bradyrhizobium sp. ORS 375 | reverse complement strand
TCCGAGGTCACCCGCGTGGCGCGCGAGGTCGGCACCGAGGGCAAGCTCGGTGGCCAGGCCGAGGTGCCCGAAGTCGCCGGCACCTGGAAGGACCTCACCGACAGCGTCAACTTCATGGCCTCCAACCTCACCGCCCAGGTGCGCAACATCGCCGAGGTCGCCACCGCCATCGCCGGCGGCGATCTATCGAAGAAGATCACGGTCGACGTGCGCGGCGAGATCCTGCTGCTCAAGGACACCTTGAACACCATGGTGGAGCAGCTCCGCTCCTTCGCGGCCGAGGTGACGCGCGTGGCGCGTGAGGTCGGCACCGAGGGCCGGCTTGGCGGACAGGCGGTCGTGCCCGGCGTCGGCGGCACCTGGAAGGACCTCACCGACAACGTCAACCTGCTCGCGGCGAACCTGACCACGCAGGTCCGCAACATCGCCGAGGTGACCACCGCCGTGGCACGCGGCGACCTCTCGCGCAAGATCACCGTCGACGTGAAGGGCGAGATTCTCGAGTGAAGAACACCATCAACACGATGGTCGATCAGCTCAACGCCTTCGCC
>NZ_CAFI01000375.1 GCF_000239775.1 Bradyrhizobium sp. ORS 375 | reverse complement strand
GAGCCCGCGGCGTCCAGCCGGGCAAAAGCCAACAGCGGAGCTGTCCAGACCCATTCTAAAATCAGCATGGCTCATCCGAAATCATATTCCAATTTGGAATAGCTGATAGAAGCCCCCCGGCGCTGGCGCGGGCGGTCGCCCTCGGTCACATAACCGGTCAAGCCGCCGAAGCTGCAGGACTCGATCTCGCCAGGAATGTGTCCCTGCGGACCTCGGCGAACCAGCCAGAACAGCACCCCAAGGAAGCAGAAGCGATGCCCACGACCGCCCGCGTCGACGTCCAGGCCTTTCTCGACGACCATCCGTTCTCCGGCTTCCAGTGGCTGATCTTCGCGCTCGGCTTCGTCATCGTGCTGCTCGACGGCTTCGACACCGCCGCGATCGGCTTCATCGCGCCGTCGCTGCTGAAGGAGTGGGGCATCGAGAAATCGGCGCTCGGGCCGGTGCTGAGCGCGGCGCTGTTCGGCCTTGCCGCCGGCGCGCTGTTCGCCGGTCCCGTGGCCGACCGTCTCGGCCGCAAGCTGGTGCTGGTCGGTTCTGTCCTGATCTTCGGCATCGCCTGTCTCGCCTCGGCGTTCGCGACCAACCTGACCGAGCTGACAGTGCTTCGCTGCGTCACCGGCATCGGCCTCGGCGCCGCGATGCCGAACGCCGTGACCCTGCTCAGCGAGTACTGCCCGGGCCGTCTGCGCGCGACCATGACCAACCTGATGTTCTGCGGCTTCCCGCTGGGCGCGGCCTGCGGCGGCTTCCTCGCCGCCTGGATGATCCCGCAATGGGGCTGGCGCAGCGTGCTGGTGCTCGGCGGCGTCACGCCGCTGGTGCTGACCGTGCTGCTGATTGCGATCCTGCCCGAGTCCGTCCATTACCTGCTGTCGCGCGGCGCCGGCGTCGAGCGCGTGCGCAAGGTGATGCGCCGGATCTCGGCGGCCGCCGCCGATGTCGGCCAGTTCGTCATGCTGGAGCCGGAGCATGCCGAGACCACCCGGCGCGTCAACGCGACCGGAATCGGCATGGTGCTGTCGCCGGTGCTGCGCGTGGGCTCGCTGATGCTTTGGATCACCTATTTCATGGGGCTGGTGATCTTCTATTCGCTCATCAACTGGATGCCGATCCTGTTCAAGGACGTCGGGCTCAACCCGCAGACTGCGACCCTGATCTCGGCGCTGTTCCCGCTCGGCGGCGTCGGCGCGGTGTTCTTCGGCGTGCTGATGGACCGCTTCAACGCCAACCGCATCGTCGCGGTCGGCTATGCGCTGACGGCGGTGACGATCTTCCTGATCGGGCAGGCGGCCGGCAATATGGGCTTCCTGGTGGTGATCGTGTTCGCGGCCGGCGTGGTCATGAACACGGCGCAGTCGTCGCTGCCGGCGCTGGCCGCGTCGTTCTATCCGACCCAGGGGCGGGCCACCGGCGTTGCCTGGATGATGGGCATCGGCCGCTTCGGCGGTATTGCCGGCTCCTTCCTGGTTGCCGAATTGACCGCGCGGCACCTGACCTTCAGCGAGATCTTCACCGTGATCGCAGTTCCCGGCTTGATCGCGGCGCTCGCCCTTGTGGTAAAGCAGGCCGTGGGACCGGGCGGCCGCGCCAGCGGCAAGGATGTCGGCAGCCCCGTGGTGGCGCATTGAGCGGCGCACGGCGTCCAAACGAGATAGAATCTTGAGGGAGAGACTGACGTGATCATCGACGTGCACGGCCATTACACGACGGCTCCAAAGGCGCTGGAAGAGTGGCGCAACCGGCAGATCGCGGGCATCAAGGATCCGTCGGTCATGCCGAAGGCCTCCGAGCTCAAGATCAGCGACGACGAGCTGCGCGAGAGCATCGAGAGCAACCAGCTCAAGAAGATGAAGGAGCGCGGCAGCGACCTCACGGTGTTCTCGCCGCGCGCGAGCTTCATGGCCCACCACATCGGCGACTTCCAGGTGTCCTCGACCTGGGCGGCGATCTGCAACGAGCTGTGCTATCGCGTCAGCCAGCTGTTCCCGGACAATTTCATCGGCGTCGCCATGCTGCCGCAGTCGCCGGGCGTCGACCCGAAAACGTGCATTCCCGAGCTCGAGAAGTGCATCAAGGAGTACGGCTTCGTCGGCATCAACCTGAACCCGGACCCGTCGGGCGGCCACTGGACCTCGCCGCCGCTGTCGGACCGGCACTGGTATCCGATCTATGAGAAGATGGTCGAGCTCGACATCCCCGCGATGATCCACGTCTCGACCAGCTGCAACGCCTGCTTCCACACCACCGGCGCGCATTATCTCAATGCCGACACCACGGCATTCATGCAGTGCCTGACCTCGGACCTGTTCAAGGACTTCCCGACCCTCAAGTTCCTGATCCCGCATGGCGGCGGCGCCGTGCCGTATCACTGGGGCCGGTTCCGCGGGCTCGCCCAGGAGCTGAAGAAGCCGCTGTTGAAGGATCACCTGCTCAACAACATCTTCTTCGACACCTGCGTGTATCACCAGCCGGGCATCGACCTTTTGACCGGCGTGATCCCGATCGACAACATCCTGTTTGCCTCGGAGATGATCGGCGCCGTCCGCGGCATCGATCCGGAGACCGGCTTCTACTACGACGACACCAAGCGCTACATCGAGGCCGCCAAGCTGACGCCCGAGCAGCGCCACCAGATCTACGAAGGCAATGCGCGGCGCGTGTTCCCGCGTCTCGACGCCGCGTTGAAGGCCAAGGGCAAGTAATCTAGAGCGAGCCATGAGCACCCCCATGAACAATCTCGGCATCGTCAAGACGAAGATCACCCGCGCCGACAAGGCGGCGCTGGAGAAGCTGTCCAAGTTCGGCGTCGCCACCATCCACGAGGCGATGGGCCGCGTCGGCCTGATGCAGTGCTACATGCGTCCGATCTATCCGACCGCGAAGATGTGCGGCACCGCCGTCACCGTGCTGCTGCAGCCCGGCGACAACTGGATGCTGCATGTCGCGGCCGAGCAGATCCAGCCCGGCGACGTCGTCGTCGCCGCCTGCACGGTCGAGAACACCGACGGTTTCTTCGGTGATCTCCTGGCCACCAGCTTCCGCGCCCGCGGCGCGCAGGGCCTCGTGATCGACGGCGGCGTCCGCGACGTCGCCGATCTCACCGAGATGCAGTTCCCGGTGTTCTCGCGCGCGATCTCGGCGCGCGGCACGGTCAAGGCGACGCTCGGCTCGGTCAACATCCCGATCGTCTGCGCCGGTGCTGCGGTCAATCCGGGCGACGTGATCGTCGCCGACGTCGACGGCATCGTCGTGGTTCCGGCCGCCGTCGCGCATCAGGCGGCGGATGCGGCTGCCGCGCGCGAGGCCAACGAGGCCGACAAGCGCGAGAAGCTGGCATCGGGCGTGCTCGGCCTCGACATGTACAAGATGCGCGAGCCGCTGGCGAAGGCCGGGCTCAAGTACATCGACTGAGGCGCAATGGCAGCCGCGTCGAACCAATGGCATGTCGGGCTGATCGGCTACGGCGAGGTCGGCAAGATCCTCGCCGAGGATTTGCGCAAGGACGGCGTGCGTGTCTCGGCCTATGATGTGAAGCTCGCTGACAGCCGCGGCGACGCGATGCGTGGCCATGCCGACAGCATCGGCGTGACGCTCACGGCCTCGCATGCCGAACTGGCGGCGCAGGCCGACTTCATCGTCTCTGCGGTGACCGCGAGCCAGGACGTGGCGGTGGCGGAAGCCTGTGCTGCGTCGATCAAGCCGGGCGCCTGGTTCCTCGACTTCAACTCGGCCTCGCCCGGCGCCAAACAGCGCGCGGCCGCGCTGATCGACGGCGCCGGTGGGCGCTATGTCGAGGGCGCGGTCATGACCTCGGTGCCGCCCTATCGCATCAAGGTGCCGCTCCTGCTCGGCGGCGCCGGCGCGCGCGAGCTGGCGCCGCTGCTGAATGATCTCGGCTTTGCCGCCAAGGCCGCCAGTGACACGCTCGGCGTGGCCTCGGCGACCAAGATGTGCCGCAGCATCATGATCAAGGGCCTCGAGGCGATGGTGATCGAGAGCTTCACCACCGCGCGCGCCTATGGCGTGGAGGACGCGGTGCTGGCGTCGCTGAAGGAGACCTTTCCTGGGATCGACTGGGAGAAGCAGGGCGCCTATTTCTTTCAGCGGGTGATCGAGCATGGCCGCCGCCGCGCTGAGGAGGTGAGGGAGGTCGCCGAGACCGTCCGAGACATCGGGCTGACGCCATGGTCGGCGCAAGGCACCGCCGAGCGCCAAGCCTGGGTCGCCGATCTCGCCGATGGCGGCCTGTTTGGCACCCGCGGCACGAAAGACTTCGCGCGCAGCGCCGACTGGCGCACCGAGGCCGATCGCATTCTCAATAAGATCAAATCCAAGGAGTAGGGAACCTCATGGAGTTCCAGAAGACCCCGGGATGGCTCGACTGGTACGACGGCCCGTCGAAGCCGCGCTTCAAGGTGCCGGCCGGCAGCGTCGATGCGCATTGCCACGTGTTCGGCCCCGGCGCCGAATTCCCCTTTGCCCCCGAGCGCAAATACACGCCGTGCGACGCCTCCAAGCAGCAGCTCTACGCGTTGCGCGACCATCTCGGCTTCGCCCGCAATGTCGTGGTGCAGGCGACCTGCCACGGCGCCGACAATCGCGCCATGGTCGATGCGCTCGTGCATTCCAACGGCAAGGCCCGCGGCGTCGCCACCGTCAAGCGCAGCGTCACTGACGCCGAGTTGCAGGCGATGCACGATGCCGGCGTGCGCGGCGTCCGCTTCAACTTCGTCAAGCGTCTGGTCGACTTCACGCCCAAGGACGAGCTGGTCGAGATCGCCAACCGCATCAACAAGCTCGGCTGGCATGTCGTGATCTATTTCGAGGCCGTCGATCTGCCGGAGCTGTGGGACTTCTTCACCTCGCTGCCGACCACCGTCGTCGTCGATCACATGGGCCGGCCCGATGTGACCAAGCCGGTCGATGGTCCGGAGTTCGAGCTGTTCGTGAAGTTCATGCGCGAGCACCAGAACGTCTGGTCCAAGGTGAGCTGCCCGGAGCGGCTGTCGGTCAAGGGACCGCTGGCGCTGAACGGCGAGCAGAACGCCTATCGCGACGTGGTGCCGTTCGCGAAGCGCATCGTCGAGACCTTCCCGGATCGCGTGCTGTGGGGCACCGACTGGCCGCATCCGAACCTCAAGGACCACATGCCCGACGATGGCCTGCTGGTCGATTTCATTCCCCATATCGCCGTCACCGCGGAGCTGCAGCACAAGCTCCTCGTCGACAATCCGATGCGGCTGTACTGGCCCGAAGAATCCTAAGAGGAGGCAAGCGATGTCGCTCGACAAACCCTATACCGACGTTCCCGGCACGACCATCTTCGACGCCGACATGTCGCGGATGGGCTATCACCTCAACCAGTTCTGCATGTCCTTGATGAAGGCGGAGAACCGCGCCCGCTTCAAGGCCAATGAGCGCGCCTATCTCGACGAATGGCCGATGAGCGAGGAGCAGAAGCAGGCCGTGCTCGACCGCGACCTCAACCGCTGCATTGCGCTCGGCGGCAACATCTACTTTCTCGCCAAGATCGGTGCGACCGACGGCAAGAGCTTTCAGCAGATGGCCGGCAGCATGACCGGTATGACCGAAGACCAGTATCGCGAGATGATGATCAAGGGCGGCCGCTCGCCCGAGGGCAACCGCTACACCGGGGAGAAGAAGTAAATGGCAAAGATCTCCGCAAGCGTTTTCACCTCGCACGTCCCGGCGATCGGCGCAGCCCTCGACCTCGGCAAGACCGGCGAGGATTATTGGAAGCCGGTGTTCGCCGGTTACGACTTCGCCAAGCAGTGGGAGAAGGAGCAGAAGCCGGATGTCGTGTTTCTGGTCTTCAACGACCACGCGACCGCCTTCAGCCTGGACATGATTCCCACGTTCGCCATCGGCACTGCGGCCGAGTATCAGCCGGCCGATGAGGGCTGGGGTCCGCGGCCCGTCCCGAAGGTGATCGGACATCCGAAGCTCGCCGCGCATATCGCGCAGTCGGTGATCCAGGACGATTTCGACCTCACCATCGTCAACAAGATGGACGTCGATCACGGCCTGACCGTGCCGCTCAGCCTGATCTTCGGCCAGGTCGATGCGTGGCCGTGCCCGGTGATCCCGTTCGCCGTCAACGTCGTGCAATATCCGGTGCCGTCGGGCCGCCGCTGCTTCATGCTGGGCAAGGCGATCCGCAAGGCGATCGAGAGCTATGACGAGCCGCTCAACGTGCAGATCTGGGGCACCGGCGGCATGAGCCACCAGTTGCAGGGGCCGCGCGCCGGCCTGATCAACCGCGAATGGGACAACGCCTTCCTCGACAAGCTGATCAACGATCCGGATGGCCTGTCGAAGGTGCCGCATATCGACTACGTCCGCGAGGCCGGCAGCGAGGGCATCGAGCTCGTGATGTGGCTGATCGCCCGCGGCGCCATGAGCGACGTCAACGAGACCAAGAAGGGCAACGCGCCGACCGTGCGTCACCGCTTCTACCATGTGCCGGCGAGCAACACCGCCGTCGGCCATCTGATCCTGGAGAACAATTAAATGGCCAAAGACGGCTCTAAGACCATCAAGGTCGCGCTCGCCGGCGCCGGCGCCTTCGGCATCAAGCATCTCGACGGCATCAAGAACATCGATGGCGTCGAAGTGGTGTCGCTGGTCGGCCGCCGCTTCGACCAGACCAAGGAAGTCGCCGACAAATACGGCATCAAGCACGTCTCGACCGAGCTTGCCGACAGCCTCAAGCTGCCCGAAGTTGACGCCGTCATTCTCTGCACCCCGACGCAGATGCACGCCGCACAGGCGATCGACTGCCTCAAGGCCGGTAAGCACGTCCAGGTCGAGATTCCGCTGGCGGACTCGCTGAAGGACGCGCAGCAGGTCGTCGAGCTGCAGAAGGAGACCAAGCTGGTCGCGATGTGCGGCCATACCAGGCGCTTCAATCCCAGCCATCAGTTCGTGCACAAGAAGATCAAGGCCGGCGAGTTCCACATCCAGCAGATGGACGTGCAGACCTACTTCTTCCGCCGCACCAACATGAATGCGCTGGGCCAGCCGCGCAGCTGGACCGATCACCTGCTGTGGCACCACGCCGCCCACACCGTCGACCTGTTCGCCTATCAGGCGGGCTCGCCGATCGTGAAGGCCAATGCGATCCAGGGACCGATTCACCCGACCCTCGGCATCGCGATGGACATGTCGATCCAGCTCAAGGCCGCCAACGGCGCGATCTGCACCTTGTCGCTGTCGTTCAACAATGACGGCCCGCTCGGCACCTTCTTCCGCTACATCGGCGACACCGGCACCTACATTGCCCGCTACGACGATCTGGTGAACGGCAAGGAAGAGAAGATCGACGTCTCCAAGGTCGATGTCTCCATGAACGGCATCGAGCTGCAGGACCGGGAGTTCTTCGCCGCGATTCGTGAGGGCCGCGAGCCGAACGCGAGCGTCGCCCAGGTGCTGCCCTGCTACCAGGTGCTGCACGACCTCGACGAGCAGCTCGCCAAGGGCTGAAACCTTTCCCTCCTCGCGCGTGTCGCGCGCGGGGAGGGTTCGTGGTGAGGCGTCGCTCTACGGCGCCTTCGACAGCTTCAGCCGCGGCAAGGTCGCCACGATCTTTTGCTTGCCGTCGACGATCTCGGCCAGGAAGCTCTCGCGGTCGATGTCGCCGTTCTGGTCCCAACTCGCCTCCATCAGCATGCCCGGCGCCTTGTCCGGGGTCAGCGTCAGGCCCTTCATGGTCGCGCCGAAGGCGTGGCCATCGAACTTGCCGATCATCTCGGTCACGTATTTGACGAGATAGACCGCGGTATAGCCCTTGATGCCGTTGTGGTCCGGCCAGTAGCGGTAGCGGTCGCTGAACTTCTTCGCGAACGCCTGGATGGCCGGAACGGGCGCATCCGCGCTGAGGCCGACATGGCCGCGCACGCCGTTGGCGGCAGGGCCCGCGAGCTCGACGACCTTCTGGCTGAGCAGCGTGGTCTCGCCGAACAGCGGCACCGACAATCCCTGGCGTTTGGCCTCGATCAGGAAGCGCGCGCTTTCCTCCTCGTTGGTGTAGACGAAGACGGCGTCGGTCTTGACGTTCTTCAGCTTGATGACGTCGGAGCCGAAATCGACCTGACCCTGTTCGGTGGACAGGTCGGACGCGATCTCGATGCCGCGCGCCTTCATCTCCTTGACGAAGCTGTCGCGGCCGCCCTTGCCGAAATCGTTGTTCACCCAGACGACCGCGACCGACTTCACCTTGAGCTGGTCGTGCAGATAGTTGGCGATCTTCGGCATGCTGAACTGCTGGCCGAAGGCGGTGCGGAAGATCCAGGGATTGCCCTGCGTGGTGATATCGGCGGCCTCGGCGCCGACGATCTGCGGCACCTCGGCCTGCTGGGTCAGCGCCATGTTGACCTTCACCGAGCCGGAGTAGATCGGACCCAGCACGACGTAGGGCTCGCGGTCGAGCACCTTCTGCACCTGGGCGCGCGACACGCCCGGATTGCTCTGGGTGTCCAAATGCTCTGTCGCGATCTTGCGGCCGAGAATGCCCCCGGCGGCGTTGATCTCGTCGACGGCCATCGCGACGCCGTCGCGCCAGTTGGTGCCCGACACGGCTCCAGGACCGGAGAGCTCGACGACGTCCGGAATGTAGACGGTGGTCTCAGCGTGCGCCGCGCCTGCCCATAGCGATGCGGCCAGTGCCGCCCCGCTCAGAAACCTCAGATGCCTCATGACGTCCTCCCGCTTGCTTCTTTGTTATGTCGTTGACCCCGGCGTCGCGTCTTCAAATCCGAGCAGCCGTCGTGGCGTTCGCCACAGCAGGCGATGCTGATCGTCGGGATCCGGAAAAATCTCGGCAATGCCTGCCAGCAGCGGTCCGTAATCCAGACGCTCGGGCGCGCGCAGGAACGGCCAGTCGGAGCCCCAGACGCAGCGGTCGAGCGTAAAGGCGTCGACCAGCGCGGCAATGAACGGCCACGCATCCGCGTAGGGCCATGGCTGCCGGGCGAACTTGTAGTAGCCCGAGAGCTTGACGACGGCGTCGCGCTCGCGACCGAGCGCGAGCAGCGCCTGGAACGAGGGGCGCTGCAGGCCATGCTCGACGACCGGCCGGCCGCAATGGTCGAACACCAGGTGGACCCTGGATCGTGCGATCAACGGCAACAGGTCTAGCAGTTGATCATGTTCGACCTGGATCTGCAGGAACAGGTCCAGCTCGGCAAGCTTCTCCAGCAGCGGCGCAGCGTCGCGGTAGTAGTCGTTGCCGTGAAACGGCAGGTTGAAAGCGATGCCGATGACGCCGGCCTCCTTGAGGCGTTCCAGTTCGTTAATATCGACGTCCTTCTCGACGACCGCGACGCCCTTGAACCGTCCGTTCCCGAGCCTGAGCGTATCGAGCAGGATGCGGCTATCTGAGCCGTAGCCCGAGTTCGTCGCGACGATCAGTGCATGCCTGACGTCGAACAGGTCCAGCACGCGGATGAGATGTGCGGCGGGAGCGACCTCCTGGCCTGTCGGCCGGTACGGCGTGTCGGACGCATAGGGAAAACGCGCGGGATCGATCGCGTGGATGTGGCAGTCGATCCTGGGGCCCGTGGGCAGTATCATCATTGCGCGCTTTGTCGGATGGTCAGAACGTCGCCTGAATGGCCTTGATCAGTTCCGGTGTCACGTTCGGCAGCACGCCGAACCAGGCCTGGAACGCGAGCCGCGCCTGATTGAGCAGCAGGCCGAGCCCGTTGACCGTTGTGCAGCCACGGGTCCGCGCGTCGGCCAGGAACGGTGTTTCCAGCGGCGTATAGATCAGGTCGGCCACGAGCGTCTTCGCCGAGAGCTTCGCCAGATCGATCTCCAGCGCCGGCTTGCCGATCATGCCGCGATCGGTGCTGTTGATCAGCAGTGCGACGTCGGCGACAGCGGCCGAGCGATCGTCCCAGGCGACCGTGCGGATTGCCGATCCGAACTCCGTGGCCATGGCTTGCGCCTTCTCGGCAGTCCGGTTGCTGATGCGGATGTCGCGGGCGCCGTTCTCCAGCAGCGCCACGACGACCGCGCGCGCCGCGCCACCGGCGCCAAGTAGCAGGATCGGACCTTCATCGGCACGCCAGCCCGGCTTGGCGTCGCGCAAGCTCTGCACGAAGCCGTTGCCGTCATTGTTGAAGCCGCTCAACGTGCCATCCTCCTCGACGACGATGGTGTTTACGGCCCCGATGCGGCGCGCGGTGTCGTTGACGCGGGCGAGCAGCGGCATGGCCGTCTGCTTGTGCGGCATTGTGACGTTGCAGCCGCGAAAGCCGAGCGCGACCAGCCCGGCGAGCGCGTCCTTGAGCCGCTCCGGCTGGACCGCCAGCGGGACATAGGCGCCGCGCAGCCCGTGTGCATTGAGCCAGAAATTGTGGATCGTGGGAGAGCGGGAGTGCGCGACGGGCATACCGATGACGCCAGCCAGTCCAAATCCGTTCGCTTGCGACATGCTGCGCCGTAACCTCCCGGTTCGAGGTCGACCTGTTTCGGCCGATGATGAAATCGTCTTATGGTCAATGATCCAGCCAGGCAATTGAAACATTCCGTCACAGTGTCCATCGCAATGCACGCATCGTTTCGTGGTCTGAACTGGATGCAGCACCGCGATACCCTGCCTCTGGGCAAAGCGGCGGCTGGTTTCTATGATCGCGAACCACGGTCGCGCTGAGGCTCCAGGCCGCGTCCGACCGGCTACGGGGGATCTCCATTGACCATTCAGTCTCCGCTCTCCATCGCGACCGAAAGCTTCACCGATGCCGCCGACGCGGTGGCCCGGCTCGAGGAGATCTATGAGCGCAATACCGCGTTCCTGCGCGGTCACTTCGAGGCCTACGCCAACGGCGTGGTGCCGGCGAGCCGCGTCCGCGCGACCTATCCGTTCGTGCGCCTCACCACGGCGAGCCACGCCCGGCTCGACTCGCGCCTCGCCTACGGCTTCGTCGCGGGACCCGGCGTGCACGAGACCAGCATTACGCGGCCCGATCTTTTTCGCTCCTATCTCACCGAGCAGATCCGGCTGCTCGTCGAGAACCACGGCGTTCCCGTTGAGATCGGTGAGTCCGCCGAGCCGATCCCGGTGCATTTCGCCTACCGCCGCGACATCAACATCGAGACGGCGCTGCCTCATCACGAGAGCCCGCTGGTGACGCGCTCGCTGCGCGACGTGTTCGACGCGCCTGATCTCGCGACCATGGACGATGCCATCGCGGACGGCACGCTGGAGCTGAAGCCGGGCATGCCCGAGCCGCTGTCGCTGTTTCGCGCCGCGCGCGTCGACTACTCGCTGCGCCGGCTCTACCACTATACGGGCACCGACCCGGACCACTTCCAGAACTTCGTGATTTTCACCAACTACCAGTTCTATGTCGACGCCTTCGCCGATTGGGGCCGACAGCAACTGGCATCCGGGCAGGCCGGACCCGAGGCGTTCGTCGAGCCGGGCAACGTCATCACGCGCAATGTCCGCCTCGGCGGCGGTACGACCGGTACATCGCCGGCGCGCACGCCGCAGATGCCCGCGCTGCATCTCGTCGAGCCCAGGCACCAGGGCATCACCCTGATCAACATCGGCACCGGCCCGTCGAACGCGCGCAACGTCACCGATCACATCGCGGTGCTGCGGCCGCACGCCTGGCTGATGGTCGGCCATTGCGCGGGACTGCGCAACACCCAGCGGCTCGGCGACTACGTGCTCGCCCACGGCTATGTCCGCGAGGACCACGTGCTCGACCAGGAGCTGCCGCCGTGGGTGCCGATCCCGGCGCTGGCCGAGGTGCAGGTCGCCCTCGAGGAAGCCGTCGAGGCCGTGACCGGCTATTCCGGCTTCGAGCTGAAGCGGGTGATGCGCACCGGCACAGTCGCGAGCGTCGATAATCGCAACTGGGAGATCTCGGGCCCCGCCGTGATCCGGCGTCTGTCGCAATCGCGCGCGGTTGCGCTCGACATGGAGTCGGCTGCGATCGCCGCGAACGGCTATCGCTTCCGGGTGCCCTACGGCACCTTGCTCTGCGTCTCCGACAAGCCGCTGCATGGCGAGATCAAGCTCGCCGGCATGGCCAGCGACTTCTACCGTCAGCGCGTCGGCCAGCATCTCCAGATCGGGCTGAAGGCGCTGGAGCTGTTGAAGCAACAGGAGTCGGAGCGGCTGCATTCGCGCAAGCTGCGCAGCTTCGCCGAGGTCGCGTTTCAGTAGCGTCCTTGAGATCAGCGCGCCCGGCGCTGATCGAAGGCCTGACGCGCCTGCTCGACCTCGGGCATCTTGGCGATGGTCCAGGCGTAGAGCGCGCGGAACGGCGGCTGCAAGGTGCGGCCGAGCGGCGTGATCTCGTACTGGACCGCCACCGGCGAGTCCGCGATCACCTCGCGCGCGACGAGGCCGTTGCGCTCGAGCCGGCGCAGGCACTGCGTCAGCGCCTTCTGCGTGACGCCCTCGAGCTGCTTCTTGATCGCGTTGAAACGCAGCGGGCCGCCATCGAGCACCGCCAGCACCATCATCGACCATTTGTCGGCGATCTGGTCGATCAGCACCCGGCTCGGGCATTCCGACGAGAAGTGCTGCGGCTTGCAGCGGAGCAGGGCGGTCGGCGTCGACGTATCCGTCAAGGCAGTGGTTTCCTCTGATATACCTGAGCGATTTCGGGTGCCCCATTGACTTCAGGTTTCCGAAGTATACTGGAGCGGTTCCGAACGCAATGGAGCCTCTCGAATGTCCGATCTCGATACCAGCGTGCTGTTTCGTCCGTTTCGCCTGAAGTCGCTGGAGCTGAAGAATCGCATCGTCATGGCGCCGATGACGCGCAACGCCGCGCCGAACGGCATTCCCGGCGAGGCCAACGCCGCCTATTACCGCCGCCGCGCCGAAGGCGGCGTGGGGCTGATCCTCACCGAGGGCACGGTCATCAACCGCCCGGCCTCGCGCAACGAACCTCAGATCCCGTTCTTTCATGGCGAGGCCGCGCTCGCCGGCTGGCAGAAGGTGGCGAGCGCCGTGCACGCCGCCGGCGGCCGCATCGCGCCGCAGATCTGGCACACCGGCTCGACCAAGGGCATGAGCCGCTGGGAGCCGGACGCGCCCGTCGAGAGCCCGTCGGGCCTGGTCGCGCCGGGCAAGCCGCGCGGCAACACAATGACCGAAACCGACATCGCCGACACCGTCGCGGCGTTCGCGCAGGCCGCGGCCGATGCCAAGCGCACCGGCTTCGACACGGTCGAGGTCCATGGTGCGCATGGTTATCTGGTCGATGAGTTCTTCTGGTCGGGCACCAACAAGCGCGAGGATCGCTATGGCGGTCCGACCATCAAGGAGCGCTCGCGCTTTGCCGGCGAGATCATCGCTGCGATCCGCAAGGCGGTCGGTCCTGATTTCCCGATCATCCTGCGCGTCAGCCAGTGGAAGCAGCAGGACTACGCGACGCGCCTCGCCGAGACGCCCGCGCTGATGGGCGACTGGCTGCAGCCGCTGGTCGACGCCGGCGTCGACATCCTGCACTGCTCGCAGCGCCGTTTCTGGGAGCCGGAGTTTCCGGAGATCGACGGCGAAAAGGGGCTCAACTTCGCCGGCTGGGCGAAGAAGATCACGGGGGCGGCGACCATCAGCGTCGGCTCGGTCGGTCTGTCCGACGAATTCTTCTCGGCCTTCGCCGGCAAGCCGTCGAGCTCGGCCGATCTCGATGCGCTGCTCGAGCGGATGGCGAAGGACGAGTTCGACCTCATCGCCGTCGGCCGCGCGCTGATCAGCGATCCCGATTGGGTCGCCAAGATCAAGGCCGGCGACAAGGCCGGGCTCAAGGGCTTCAACGCGGCGGATCTCGGCGCGCTGGTGTGAGCTCTCGCGGCTCGCTCTGGTGAGGGGGGCTCTCCGCGCGTTCGGTGCGTGTGGCTGCCCCTCACCCCAACCCTCTCCCCGTAAGAACGGGGAGAGGGAGCGCACCGTCAGCGGGGTGCGAGCTTGGGCTCTCATCTGTTTCTTGCAACTAACTAGTTCACCGTCAGCTCCAGATACAGCGGGCTGCGGAACGTCGAGGACGGCATCCAGGGCAGTTGCTCCTGGGTGCGGCGATACTCGGGGACGACCTTGTGCAGCTCGTCGAAGGCGATCTTGATCGCCATCCTCGCGATCGCTGAGCCCAAACAGGCGTGGACGCCGCCACCGAAGCCGAGATGGCCGCGCGGCTTGCGGGTGATGTCGTAGACATCGGGATCGGGAAACTGCCGCTCGTCGCGGTTGGCGGAGCCGTAGGCGAGGCAGACGAAGTCGCCTTCGCGCATGGTCTGGCCATGCAGCGTCAGATCCTTCTGCAGGCAGCGGCGGAAGCGCTGGGCCGAGGTGTTGAAGCGCAGCGACTCTTCCACCGCATCCGCCAGCAGATCGGGATTGGCGACCACGGCGCGACGGGCGTCGGGGTGGTCGGCGAGGTTGTAGGCGAGCATGCTCATGAAGCCGCCGAGCGACTCGATGCCGGCCATGATCAGGGTCGTGGTCGTCAGCAGCACCTCGCGCTCGTCGAGCCTGTCGCCGTCGATCTCGGCCATGCTGAAATGCGAGATCAGATCGTTCTGCGGACGCGCGCGGCGCTCGGCGATGACGCCCGCCGCATAGTCCTGCATCCAGTTGTAGGCGGCGATGTGCTGCGGGCCCTTGGCGCGGCTCACCGGATCGCTCTGTACCATCAGCACGGCCTTGTCGCGCACCGTCTGCTCGTCGCCGAGCGGCAGGCCGAGCGCGGCGAACAGCACGCGCACGGTGAATTTCGAGGAGAACGCCTCGATGAAGTCGAAGCGATCCTGGCCGCGCAGCGCCTCGGCGCTGGCGCGCGCGATGTCGCGAATCGGGCCGGACAGGCTCTCCAAATTGCGCTTCATGAAGGCGTGCTGGACGAGGCCGCGCAGCCGGTCATGGCGCGGCGGATCGGTGGTGCCGAGCGTCGCGCCGGCGCGGTTCGGCAGCTCGGTCATCAGGTTGCCCTTGGCCGAGGAATAGGTCTGCCAGTTGGTGCCGGCCGCCGCGACGTCGGCGTAGCGCGACAGGATCCAGACCTGGGCTTGCGGGCTCCAGAAGCAGGGATGCTCGTCGCGCAGCGTCTTGTAGAACGGGAACGGGTCGGCATCGACCGCCGGCGAATACGGGTCGAACGTGAACATCTGTCGGGCCTCCTCTCCATTGAGTGTGGTCGTTGTTGTTCTTTTCACTGATGTAACCGAGCCGTGGCCGCGGCGTGAGACACGAACGCCGGTCAAGACTTGTACTTTTCCGACATTCCGGCTTAGCTGCCGCGCATGCCACGCTTTCGCACCAAGCCCTCGATTCCCGCCTTCGCGCTGTATGGCGAGGCCTCCGCGGCGCAGCCGGACATGCTGCATGTCGAGCCGATCCAGGTGCGCAGCAAGCTGTATCGCTGGGAGATCGAGGCGCACACGCATCAGGGCCTGCACCAGATCCTCTGGGTTGCCTCCGGTCCTGCCGAGATCGCCTTGGACGAACGCCGCGAGCGCTGCACCGGCCCGGTGGCGATCATCATCCCGCCCGGTGTCGTCCATGCCTTCCGTTTCTCGCGCGAGACCGATGGCTTCGTGCTCACCTTCAATCCGCGTGCCGTGGTCGAGGGCGATGTGCCGGCGACCGGGGAGGCGCTGCGCGATCTGTTTGCAGCGCCGCAAATCCTGCATCTGGAGCCGCAGGCGGTGGCGACGGGCCGCATCGCCGCGCTGTTCGTCGACCTTGCCGATGAGTTCGCCGCCGCCGACTCGGCCGCGTCGCCGGTGCCGCATTGGCTCGGGCGCTCGATCGTGTGGCGGCTGGCGCAGCAGAGCGCGCGGCTGTCGCAGGGCGCGCGGCGCGGCAGCGGGCATGCGGATCTGTTCACCCGCTTCATCGTGCTGGTCGAGGCGCATCACCGCGACCACTGGTCGGTGGCGCGCTACGCCGATGAGCTCGGCATGACGCCGGAGCGGCTGAACCGGCTGACGCGGGCGGAGACCGGACAGTCTGCGCTCGATATCGTGCATGCGCGGCTGGCCCGCGAGGCCTGCCGCCGGCTGACTTATATTGCAGCGCCGGTGTCGAAGCTGGCCTTCGAGCTGGGCTTCAAGGATCCGGCCTATTTCTGCCGCTTCTTCAAGCGCCACACCGGCGCCAGCCCGCGCGACTACCGTCGCGCGATAGGCGTGGCCGACGACGCCCGCGGCTGATCCGGCGGGAGCAGGGTACCGGCGCGCTGTTCCATCTCGATGTCGGAAAAGTGCAAGAGAATGCAGCGTCCATCCAAGTGAAGCCGCTCGTTCCTTGGTAAAATCCGCGACTGACAAGCAAACCCAACAAACCTGTCGTCGCGAATCCGGGAGAAGAGGCCCATGAAAGTCCAAGTCTGCATCATCGGCGGCGGCCCGTCGGGCCTCATGCTGTCGCAGCTCCTGCACCTGCAGGGCATCGATACGATCATCCTGGAGAAATCCAGCCGGGACTATGTGCTGTCGCGCATTCGCGCCGGCGTTCTCGAGCATGGCTTCGCCAAGCTGATGCGCGAGGCGCAATGCGGCGAGCGCATGGACCGCGAGGGCGAGATCCATCACGGTTTCTACATCGCCCATGACGGCAAGCTCGACCGCGTCGACCTGCACAAATATTCCGGCGGCAACTCGGTGATGGTCTACGGCCAGACCGAGCTGACGCGCGATCTCTACGAGGCGCGGGACAAGCTCGGCGGCAAGGTCGTGCACAATGCGCAGGATGTGACCCCGCACGACATTGCCACCGACAAGCCTTACGTCACCTATCGCAGCGGCGACGAGGTGATCCGCGTCGATTGCGACTACATCATCGGCGCCGACGGCTTCCATGGCGTCAGCCGCAAGTCGATCCCGCAGGACAAGATCAAGGAATATGAGCGGGTCTATCCGTTCGGCTGGCTCGGCGTGCTGTCGCGCACCAAGCCGGTGTCGCCGGAACTGATCTACGCCAAGCATGAGCGCGGCTTCGCGCTGTGCTCGCTGCGCTCGCAGGTGCTGAGCCGCTATTACGTCCAGGTGCCGCTGACCGACAAGGTCGAGGACTGGAGCGACGACGCGTTCTGGGAGGAGCTGAAGCTGCGCTTGCCCGCAGAGATCTCCGCCAAGCTGATCACGGGGCCGTCGATCGAGAAGAGCATCGCGCCGCTGCGCAGCTTCGTCTGCGAGCCGATGCGCTATGGCCGGCTGTTCCTCGCCGGCGACGCCGCCCATATCGTGCCGCCGACCGGCGCGCGCGGACTGAACTCGGCGGCGTCCGACATCTACTACCTCTATCATGCGCTGCTCGATCACTACAAAAAGGGCGACGACACCGGCATCGACGGCTACTCGCAGCGGGCGCTGGCGCGCATCTGGAAGGCGCAGCGCTTCTCCTGGTGGATGACGACCCTGCTGCATCGTTTCCCCGATCGTCTGCCGTATGAGGACAAGCTGCAGGACACGGAGTTCGAGTATCTGTTCTCGTCCGAGGCCGCGCAGCGGTCGCTGGCGGAGAACTATGTCGGGCTGCCGTTCTAAATGAGTCAGGCGGTGCCGTGCCGGCGAACTTCGAGGGTACGAGCGCCTCAGCACACTCTCCTGTCGTCCCGGCCTTGAGCCGGGACCCATAACCCCAGGGAGCGGTTTGGGGCACGCTGGCAATTGGCTTTTGTGCTCATTATGACCGCCGCGGCGTATGGGTCCCGGATCGGCGCCGCAACGCGCTTCGCGGGTCGCGCTTGTCCGGGACGACGGCGGAGGGCGGGGGGCGATTCACGATTCAAACAGCTGTGGACTAGGGACATGCCATCGCAATCTCGCGGCGCATCGCGCCCGAGGTCTGCCTTCAGTCCGTCCCTCGCAAACAT